>NZ_JBHIPC010000111.1:0-213704 GCF_042195765.1 Bartonella sp. AP3QHHD | reverse complement strand
TAGTGCAATATCTTTTAAGTAATGGAGATTGCTTATTGCCTCACGCTTTTGTTTTTCACGTTCTTTAATAGGGTCACGCCCCTCACGTAAAACAGCCCGCCACCCAGTTGCCAATTCACGGGCTTGTTTTAAAGAGACATCTCTTAAAGCACCCAAGCCCATTTCGCGACGCCGCCCATGAATGGTATAACGATACAGCCATTGAGCACCTCCATCTTTACGCTTATGAAGAAGCAAGCCGGCACCATCATTATATTTGCCAGTTCCCAATGTTGCGACAGATCTTGCATTAAGACGATTCATAAGAACCATTTTTACTCCTTTCTGCTATAGTTTTTACCCACACGTCAGCCCCGCTTGTGGTGTGCAAGCAAGTGATATGAATTGATTCAAGATACACAGATTTAAGATGAGAGAATCTTACGTTATTCAGGGTTCTCATTCAATATGAATAACGCTAGATTATGATTATAAATCAATGCATTACACACTGGTTGCGCGACAAATAAATATGTTTCTTCTTGTGTTGGTTGGTTACCTATTTATTTAAGCCGGCAAGATCTGAACACCATTAGCTCAAACTTAGCAAGAGAGATCTTAAAGCACAATAATCTAGGTGAACGCTTGTGTGGGTGGAAACATGGTTAGAAAAAAATCCAAAAAATACACAGAGCTTACAGAAGCAGAAAAAGAAATGCTTCAAGAAATGATCATCACCTATCAAAGCGTGAAAATGATGTCTCGCTTGATGAAGTGGATAGCATTTTTTCTTTTTTTGCTTATCCTTGATTTTGCATGCCTCATGGATGCGATAGACAACATCTTCGCTCATTTGAAGCAGTGGTTCTCAAAGAATTAGAAAAACTGTCATACAAGCAAAAACTTCGAAAAATTCTTTTTACTATGAATTGGAGATCCAATCATAAGCGTAGTTCAGAATGCAAACCAAGTCGTAAGAGCTCGAGTGTTTTGGTATTCGGCTTTCGATAGATCAAAACTAAATCTGGCTTGATATGACAATCACGACAATTGCGCCATTGACCTGTTAGCGCATGATCTCTCCAATGCGCTTTTAGCGGTTCATTCTCCGCTAACGCTTTGACCAAAAGCAGCAAATCCTTCTCTAGTGTATTAGCATACCTACCTTTGCTTTCACGTTTAAGGTCAGACCGGAATGAACGCGTATAGACAATATAGCAAGCTTAGGTTTTCTTTTCAGATTTACGCATTTCGGTTCTATCTTCGCGTATCATGGTCCTTAAGCTGTCTAATAATGTACGTTCGACGCATCCCATTTCGACATCCTCGATAGCTCGTAATGTTTCCGGATTTGGTTGAAAGATCCAAGCGGTAATGTACGATCTCTAGCAATGCGGGTCATAAACATGCGTACTACATCCGATACAGTTAAACCCGTAGACTTAATAACTGCACTTGCAATTTCTTGAACTTGATCAGGTATGCGGGCTTGAATTTTTCCCATTGCTAAATCCCCTATTCAATTGTAGCACAATGTACTGTACGTTAAGTCTATGTCAAGAGTTTCAACAATAGCTTTTCACAAGAGAACTTAGCAAAATTCAAAAAATTATTAGAGAAAGTTAGCAGAATAAGATATGTTTTGTAGAAGAATATTGGAAAATCCTATTCCCTAACCTTTATTTATGAACCCCATACTTAAAAAAACATATAAATCAATGTGATATATGAATAAAAAAGAGCATAATATCACTAAAAGAGTGTTATAGAAATGATGTGTCATGACGATTCTACCACTCGATAGTGCTTCGATAAGAGAGGCAATAGCGCTTCTTGAACAAGGGAAGTTAGTAGCATTACCAACGGAAACTGTTTATGGATTAGCGGGCGATGCAACCAATGGGAGAGCAATTTCTTCTATTTATTCTACAAAGGGTCGTCCGCAAATTAATCCTCTTATTGCGCATGTCAGCGGCATCGAAATGGCGGAACGTTATGTTAAAATTGACTTTCTTTCACGCCAATTAATGGAGGAATTTTGGCCAGGTCCTTTGACATTGGTTTTGCCTTTAAAGGAACAGCATAATATCCATCCTTTAACAACCTCTGGTTTGAATACCTTGGCTGTTCGTTTTCCAGACAGTCGTTTTGCGGAAGTGGTACAACATTTTGGCCGCCCACTTGCTGCTCCTAGTGCGAATCAATCGGGGCGTCTTAGCCCTACTTCAGCTGAGGCTGTTTTTGCATCTTTGGGGGAATCTGTTCCTTTGATATTGGACGGAGGACCTGCTAAAATAGGGCTGGAATCAACGATTATTAAAATTTGTGGTGAAAATATTTATCTTTTGCGTCCAGGGGGGCTTGCGGCTGATGAAATTGAAGAAGTTGTGGGGAAGCCTTTAAAACGGATAGATCAAAGGGCGGCGATTGAAGCTCCTGGGATGTTAAAGTCGCATTATGCTCCCAATGCCACGGTTCGTATGAATGTAGAAAAGGTGGAAAATGGTGAAGCGCTTTTAGCATTTGGTTCAAAGCGTGTTATGGGGGCTGAAAATGCCGTTTCTATTTTAAACCTTAGCGAAGATGGAAAGTTAGAAGAGGCAGCCTCTCATTTATTTCAATATATGAAGGAATTAGATTCATTTAAAGTGAGATGTATCGCAGTAGAACCTATTCCATTATACGGATTAGGGGAGGCTATCAATGATCGTCTTATACGGGCTGCGGCTCCAAAGGAGAAATGAACATGGAGCAGGAATTAATTGAAGGGTTTAGGGAAATTGTTGGTGCTAAGCATGCTATAACAGATCAAGCGTTGATTGCACCGTATTTGCTTGAAGAGCGTGGGCTTTTTCATGGAAAAACACCTTTACTTTTACGTCCATCTTCTTGCGCAGAGGTCTCATCGATTATGCAGTTAGCGAGCAAAACGCGCACACCGATTGTGCCACAGGGTGGAAATACAGGGCTTGTGGGGGGACAACAACCAGATGAAAGAGGAGAGGGCGTTCTTTTATCCATGGAGCGATTAAATAAGATTAGAGCTATAAATATTGAAGGAAATTTTGTTGTTGTAGAGGCTGGTGTTATTTTACAGGATTTACAGAAAAAAGTGGATGAATCAGGTCGTTTTTTCCCTCTTTCTTTGGCATCTGAAGGTTCTTGCCAAGTAGGAGGAAATCTTTCGTCGAATGCTGGAGGGACAGCTGTTTTAGCCTATGGCAATATGCGTGATCTTTGTCTTGGTTTAGAAGTTGTTTTACCGGATGGGCGTATTTTAGATGATTTGCGTTTTGTTAAAAAAGACAATAGCGGTTACGATTTAAAAGATCTTTTTATTGGTGCAGAAGGTACATTGGGTGTTATAACCGCAGCCGTTTTGAAGATGTTTCCAAAAATAAAAGGAAAAGCTGTTGCTTTGGTGGGATTATATAGTCCGGCGAAGGCTTTAGAGTTTTTATCTCTGGCTCAAGAGTATGGAGGAGGGATGTTGACAGGTTTTGAGCTCATGGGAAATCTCAGTTTGCAAATGGCTTTAGATTATAAGATGTGTGAGAAGCCTCCTCTTCAGCGGAAACATGAATGGTATGTATTAATGAACATTTCATCGTTGCAAGGCAATGATGAGGCGTTATCGGTATTGAGTACTATTTTAGAAGAAGCTTTAAAGAATGCGGTGATAGAAGATGCAGTTGTTGCGCAATCTTTAAAACAGCAAGATTTTTTTTGGCAATTACGAGAAAGTATATCATTAGCACAAAAGTTAGCAGGAGGGTCCATTAAGCATGATATTGCAATCCCACTTGCTTCTATTCCTGATTTTATTGCTGATGCAGCGCTTATTGTTGAGGATATTGCTCCAGGAGCACGGGTGATTTGTTTTGGACACATGGGCGATGGAAATTTACATTATAATATTACACAACCTGTAGGAGCTGATACGACAGTGTTCTTGCAGTTATGGTCAACAATGAATCATCGCATTCATAGTTTAGTGGTGGACTATAGAGGTGCATTTTCTGCTGAGCATGGAATTGGTCAGCTTAAGCGCGAAGAACTTCGTTCTTTTAAATCGCCTGTCGCATTGGATATTATGCAAGGGATTAAAAAAACGTTCGATCCTTTAGGGATAATGAATCCTGGAAAAGTATTATAATTCAAGAATGGTGATCATGCATTTTTGTTTAGATTTTAATAACCAAAAAAGAAACCAGTTGTTTTTTATTCAAACTTTTAATAATCCAATGAGAAAAAGCTGCTAAAGGGTGTATGTTATTTAAGATAAATTGGGATAATGTATATGGCTAATCAATGCTTTAATCAGGCAAAAGCGGTGCTTGAATTTCGGTTAGATCCGTGCCATTTGCCACAAACGACGACATATTTTTCATCCAAAACGGGTAATCAGGTTATTTGTTCGTTAAATGAGCGTGGTGTTTCTTTTAAAACGGATATGCCTTCAAGCTTATCGCATTTAATACCCCCTTATCATTTTCAAGGAATTGCAGCACGTACCGTAAAAACGCGTTCAGGAGAAAGAGCTGTTGCATTAGAATTACTTCATGCCGATGAGGAAGCTTGTATACCGCTTTTGGTTTCCAGAGATTTGAATAATGTTCTTCTGGATTGGCGGTTATGGGCGGATACTTATGGCCTTCCCATGCTTATGATCAATGAAGATAATCGCATTCTGGTTGTAAAAGATCGTTCTGATTTACATCGATTTTTTGGTACAACAGCACATTCTAAACAAAAGCATTTTTTACTTCGTTATAGCAATCCGTTAGGCTTGCGTTTGGTGATTGCGAATCGAATTGCACTCCAGTAAATTAACATGCATTCATTTTTGTACTACCGTCAGCATTTATCTTGTTGTGCTGTAAAACATCGTTGTTTGGGGAGGTAACATAAGGCATGTAAACTTCACACATGAAGTGTTTTTAGAAGATATGGCGAATATTCTTAAGTTTGCTTGTAGGTCTTTGTGTAAGTGCAGCATATTAATGAGAATTCAGACCTTTACAGACGGGATTTGGTGTGACTTTTGGTTCTTTAAAACAAAGAGAAAGTCAATGATTGTAAATGAGAGTTTTTTGACACCATACATTGGCAGCAGGAATCGATGATGTAAAACGCTTTTTTCAGAGAGGTAAAAACGGTTTTCATAACAATAGAAACTGTTTTTTTGCGGTATAATTTTGGGTTTTTGCCACATTATTAAAAACACCAGAAGATTACTGGAAGTGTTTTTGAATTTTTTTATAAATCATTTCTTCATGTTGAATGAAAGCTTTGAATATTGCAGAATATTCTTATTTCATCTCTCTTTTATAATCAAAATCATTTAGATAGAAAGGGTTATCGTAATATTGAGAATTGGAAAATACAATGATGGTATAGGTTTTTATTTTTATTCCAGAAAGCTGGCAGAATGGATTTATACTATTTGCAGGTAGTGTCGTAAAATGGGAATGATAAGCATGAGAGATATTGTTTAAGAGTTTGTATGTGAATAACATAACTATCTTTTTTGGGCATTTCATTTTTCGTAAAAGCGGAATTTCACTAAAAACGCGATAAATAAAAGAAATGATAGTATATACGTTTTTCCTCAGGATTTTATAAGAAAGAAAGTGTTTATAAAAATGATGAGAAAATGCGTTTAAAGTAAAGACAACAGTAAAATGATTATTTTATATTACATCTTCAGATTCAGAAAATTTTCCTATTTTATCATGAGTAGATATCCTATTTACAATATTTGATTGTTCAAAGGAAAGCACACTCATTTTTTCAAAATTATGGTCAACGTAAAACAGTGAGAAAATTTTTGTATCATGCTCTTATATAAAATAAGAAAATCGTAAAAAAAGAATATTCAAAGGATTTAATTTTCTCGCGCAACGGCTCTCCATCCGATATCTCGACGAACAAAACCTTCTGGCCAATCAATACAATCAACAGCTTCATAAGCACGTTTTTGTGCATGGGTAATCGTTTTTCCTGTTGCTGTTATATTGAGTACACGTCCACCATTTGCAATGAGTTCTCCATCACGCAACACTGTACCAGCTTGAAAAACTTTCACATCGAGAAGAGTGTTTACTTGATCAACGTTACGGATAACAGTACCTTTTTGGGGAGAGTCTGGATAACCATTAGCAGCCATAACAACGGTGAGAGCTGTTTTTTCAGACCACCGAAGAGGCTGATTTTCAAGTTTTCCTTGAGCTGCAGCAAGAAAAATTGGCAAAATATCATCTTTGAGGCGCATCATTAAAACTTGACATTCAGGATCACCGAATCGTACGTTAAATTCAATTAATTCGGGTCCTTTTTGCGTTATCATTAATCCGACGAAGAGAATACCTTTAAAGGGGGCACCCATTTCTTTCATGCTTTTTAAAGCTGGTTCAACAATTTCTTTGAGAGTACGATTCACTATTTCTTGGGTCATGATGGGCGCTGGTGAATAAGCACCCATACCACCGGTGTTTGCTCCAGTATCCCCATCACCTACACGTTTATGATCTTGAGCAGATCCAAAAGGAAGAGCAACTTTACCATCACAAAGGCAGAAGAAGCTTGCTTCTTCACCTTCAAGAAAAGATTCTACAACAATTTTGTTTTCTGCATCTCCAAATGTACTTTTGAAGCAGGCATCAACTGCGTTAAACGCT
Organism: Bartonella sp. AP3QHHD; assembly: GCF_042195765.1. Lineage (NCBI taxonomy): Bacteria > Pseudomonadati > Pseudomonadota > Alphaproteobacteria > Hyphomicrobiales > Bartonellaceae > Bartonella > Bartonella sp. AP3QHHD. The sequence goes on along the minus strand of NZ_JBHIPC010000111.1, from coordinate 207,045 downwards.
TCTTCCATAGTTGTTGCAACCACGACACCTTTGCCAGCTGCTAAGCCATCAGCTTTAATAACAATGGGAACACCTTGTTGCTGAATGTAAGCTTTAGCTTTAGAGGCATCATTAAAGCATTGGTAACTTCCTGTAGGAATGTTATTCTTCCGACATAAATCTTTTGTAAAGGCTTTTGAACCTTCTAGTTGAGCAGCTTTTTGAGTAGGACCAAATACACAGATGTTAGCGCTATTAAGAGAGTCTGTTATACCCGCCACCAAGGGTGCTTCTGGTCCTACAATTACAAGATCAATAGAATGTGCCTTACAAAAATCAATAACAAGGGGATGGTCATCAATGTTCAAATTAATATTTTCACCAAATTCTGTTGTTGCAGGATTTCCAGGAGCACAATATAACTTTGTTAGCAGTGGTGATGCTGCTATTTTCCATGCTAAAGCATGTTCTCGTCCACCTGAGCCAATAAGAAGAATATTCATTGCTTGCTCCTCTCATAAAAGATAATTAATCTCATCCTCTTCTCATAAGAATGAAATGTCTCTATCGCAAGACCAAAGGTAAATCATTTGATGAAAAAAAATAAAAATATCGCGCATGTTCAGTCCTATGATAGCCAAGGACGGGTTATGGATGCATCTTCCAAACAATGGGTCTACAGCTTCCTTCCCCGTTCTTTATGGTTTTATGCGCAATTGGCGCGTTGGGATCGACCTATCGGTTGGCAATTGTTGATGTGGCCTTGTTTTTGGTCAACAACAATGGCTTTTTTCTCTTATAACATGCATTACGATACTCTTTTATCAATGTTTCTTCATTGGGTTTGGTATCTTTTTCTTTTTTTTCTGGGATCTATTGCTATGCGAGGGGCAGGATGTACTTGGAATGATCTTATTGACCATAAAATTGATGCTCAGGTAGAAAGGACACGTTCTCGCCCATTGCCAACAGGACATGTGAGTCGGTTTCAAGCGAGAGTTTTTATCCTTGTGCAATGTTTTGTTGGTTTAGTCGTTTTATCACAATTTAATAGGTTTAGTTTTTTTCTAGGTATTTCGTCATTGATAGCTGTTGCATTTTATCCTTTTATGAAACGCGTAACATATTGGCCGCAGTTTTTTTTAGGCGTTGCATTTAATTGGGGGGCATTAATGGGGTGGGCTGTTGTCTTTGGAAGTTTAAGCTGGGCACCAATCTTGCTTTATGTGGGATCAATTTTGTGGACCATAGGATACGACACAATCTACGCACATCAAGATAAAGAAGATGACGTTACTGTTGGTGTCCGTTCTACGGCTCTTCTTTTTGGTAAAGCAACCAAGCGTGCTTTAGTATTTTTGTATGGTGGTTTTGTGATGTTCGTTAGTCTAGCATTTTATTTAGCTGGAGTCCCTGTTCTTAGTTTTTTGGGGATTTTTGTGGCAAGTATCCATATGTTTATTCAAATTAAAGTCATTGATATAGATGATAGTTCACAATGCCTCAGGCTTTTCAAATCTAATTCGCTTATTGGTTTTGTGATTTTTTCTGGTTTAGTATGTGGGGGTATATGGATGATATTTTATCCTGCGGTCTAAAAATAAGTTAGCTAAAATCATAGTTTCTACTGAATACAGTATGTTTTTTTTAATAAGCTTGTTGCTAATCTATTTTTAAGCAATACAGTAGAAAATATCACCAATTAACCTTTACAGTGAAAATAAAATTCTTCTATTTAAATAGAATAAATCATCTTCTTTTAGAATTTTTCGAATAAAAAATATTTGTTTAATTGTTGCGAAGAAAAAATCTTCATAACGATGAAGTTTGAAGGATTAGGGATAAAGTTTTTGTCTTTTCCAATCGCTGTGTTCAACACAATCCCGTGTAAAAAGCAAACGATCATGTAAACGAAATGGGCGATCGCACCAGAACTCTATAGAAAGGGGTTTAACACGAAACCCAGACCAATAAGGTGGTCGTGGAATATTGCCTAGAGCATAACGCGCAGTATATTGAGCAATTGCTTTTTCGAGCACAAAACGATTGTCTAAAGGTTGAGATTGTTTAGAGGCCCATGCACCAATTCGACTACCACGTGGTCGCGATTGGAAATAGGCATCGGCTTCCTGTTGACTTACTTTTTCAACGATTCCTCTAATTCTGACTTGACGACGGAGTGATTTCCAATGAAAACCTAAGGATGCTTTCATTGATTTTAAAATTTCTTGTCCTTTACAGCTTTCATAATTGGTATAGAAGACGAATCCTTGGGGACTGTAGTCTTTGAGGAGAACCATACGAACATTAGGGAGTCCTGTTTCGTCAACTGTTGCTAATGCCATAGCATTCGGATCATTTATTTCACTTATCGTTGCCTCTTCAAGCCACTTTGCGAAAAGTTCAAAAGGTTTTTGCATTTTCATAAAATGATCATCTGTTGGTATTTTTGTGCTCATAGTTTCTCCAAATATCAGTGAGCATGGGTGAGGCATTTTCTCATTTACTTGATCATCAAGAAGTTACAGTACTATTTTTTCTTATTTTCAAAAAGCCAATGCTATCGTGTATTTCTATGGTAGTTTAATTATTTTTTACTTTAGCATAGACTACAAGGAGCTATATTAAATAAATGTCTCATTTTATCTGGTATTTTAGTTTATTGATAGACATATAAAGAGAAAAGAAGAAATTATTCTCTAGAATAGACTAATGAAGCTATAAGGGATATTGAACAACGTATCAGTTGATATTTTGAAAACGAAGAAATTGAAAAGAGGGCAATATGCGTGATCCCTACACGATTCTGGGTGTGGCACGTACCGCAAAATCGCAAGAGATTAAATCGGCATTTAGAAGATTAGCGAAGAAATATCATCCAGACCATAATAAAGATGATACAAAGGCTAAAGAGAAATTTGCTGAAATTAATCAAGCCTATGAAATTATAGGTGATAAAGATAAAAAGGCACAATTTGACCGCGGTGAAATTGATATGGAAGGAAAACCGCTTTATCAAGCCTATGGTGCTGGTGAAAATTTTAGCAATAAACAAAATCCCTTTTCAGGAAGAGCAAAGGGATTTGATTTTTCCTCTTCAGGTGGTGCAAGTTTTGATGCGAGTGATATTTTTCGGGATCTGTTTGGAGGAGGAGGTAGCTTTTCGAATTCCACACACTATAACCGTCCCCAACAAGGAGCACATGTTCGTGCTAATCTTGCCATAACATTAGAGCAGATGGTTGGCGCAGAAAAGGTGGAGGCTGTTTTTCCAAATGGAAAAAAGTTAAAAATTAAACTTCCAGATTATATTGAAGACGGACAGACTATTCGTTTAAAAGGTCAGGGAGAAGAGGTACCTCACGGGCAAGCAGGAGATGCGTTGATAACCATTCAGATTCAAAAACATCCTCGTTTTCGGGTTGAAGGAAAAGCACTCCATCTTGATTTACCAGTTTCTCTTAAACATGCTGTTTTGGGAGCAAAAGAAGAAGTTGAGACGTTGGAGGGGCGTGTGGTTTTAACGATTCCTGCGTGGTCAAGTTCTGATCGCGTTTTACGGTTGAAAGGGAAAGGGCTTCGTTTAAAAAATGGTACAAGAGATGATCTTTATGTGCATGTTCGCATTATGTTGCCGGGAGATGAAAATGCCGCCGCACTAGAACAGTTTTTGCAAATGCAACAAGATTAATTTTAAAAATTTTATATATAAAAGCGTAGTTTTTGTTTGATTTTAAACCAATTGCTTGAAGAAAAAGTTGACCTGTGTCATAGGCAGGTGAATAATACTAATTTTAAGTAACAATGGGGCAGTGCTGATGGCTAAGGGTAATGGTTTATTGTACGGTAAGCGTGGTTTAATTTTGGGGTTGGCCAATAATCGCTCCATCGCTTGGGGAATCGCTAAAGCGGCAAGTAGCGCAGGGGCAGAGCTTGCTTTTACCTATCAGGGTGAAGCAATGAAAAAGCGTGTCGAGCCTTTGGCTGAAGAATTAAAGGGATTTGTTTGTGGACATTGTGATGTTTCTGACAGTGTCTCTATTGATACGGTCTTTAGAGAAATAGAGAAGAAATGGGGAAAACTTGATTTTTTAGTTCATGCTATTGGTTTTTCTGATAAAGATGAATTAAGTGGTCGTTATATTGATATCAGCGAATCAAATTTTATGATGACGATGAATATTTCCGTTTATTCCCTAACAGCTCTAACGAAGCGTGCAGAAAAATTGATGCCAGATGGTGGTTCAATCTTGACACTAACCTATTATGGTGCAGAAAAGGTTGTTCCCAATTATAATGTAATGGGGGTTGCCAAAGCCGCTCTTGAAGCGAGCGTGAAATATTTAGCGGTAGATTTAGGTCCCCAAAATATTCGTGTTAATGCTATATCTGCTGGACCAATTAAAACGTTAGCGGCTTCTGGTATTGGTGATTTTCGTTATATTTTAAAATGGAATGAATATAATGCTCCATTACGTCGTACGGTAACAATTGAAGAGGTTGGTGATTCTGCGCTTTATTTTCTTTCAGATTTGTCTCGTTCTGTTACCGGTGAAGTCCATCATGTCGATTCGGGTTATAATATCATAGGTATGAAGGCAGTTGATGCACCAGACATTTCTGTCGTTAAAGAATAAAGTTTGGTTTATAAGATTTTATTAGACAGCAGTAATTTGACCAAATTTAAGGTGTCCAAGAGTATTTGGGAGAAAAGAGTTGTCTTGTGTATAGCACACAACATACGTTATCGTTGTATATATTTGACAGAGAAATGGATCTTTTTTCATGTCGCATAATACATTTGGTCATTTGTTTCGTGTAACAACATGGGGTGAAAGTCATGGTGCTGCTCTTGGTTGTGTCATTGATGGTTGTCCACCTGGAATTATTTTTACTCTTGCAGAAGTTCAAGCTTATCTTGATAAACGCAAGCCAGGACAATCAAAATATACAACGCAGCGCCGAGAACCAGATGAAGTAGAGGTCCTTTCAGGAGTTGTTGTTCAAGACGATGGAACGACATTGGTGACAACAGGTACACCAATTTCTCTGTTGATTCGAAATACAGATCAACGCTCTCAAGATTATGGAGCAATTGCTCATCAGTATCGTCCAGGACATGCGGATTATACTTATGATATTAAATATGGCATTCGTGATTTTCGAGGCGGGGGACGTGCTTCGGCACGGGAGACGGCAGCACGTGTTGCAGCAGGTGCATTTGCTCGTAAAATCGTTCCTGGTTTGATTGTACGAGGAGCAGTGATAGCAATTGGTCCTCATAATATTAATCGTGATCGTTGGGATTGGTCAGAGGTTGATAATAATCCTTTTTTTACAGCTGATGCAGAGATGGTTCACATTTTTAGTGACTATATCAGTAAACTCCGTAAAGAGGGGACATCTGTTGGTGCGGTTGTTGAGATCGTTGCAGAAAATGTTCCGGCAGGTTTAGGAGCCCCTATTTACGCAAAGCTTGATCAAGATATTGCCTCGTTACTTATGTCGATTAATGCGGTAAAAGGTGTGGAAATTGGTGATGGTTTTGCGGCAGCCCGCTTGAGGGGAGAAGAAAATGCCGATGAAATGCGAATGGGAAATGATGGAAAACCGCTTTTTTTATCCAATCATGCTGGTGGTATTTTAGGGGGAATATCGAGTGGACAGCCAATTGTTGCACGTTTTGCTGTAAAGCCTACTTCATCAATTTTAACACCTCGTCGTTCCATTGATGTTGATGGTCATGATATAGACGTTATAACAAAGGGACGTCATGATCCATGTGTTGGGATTCGTGCCGTTCCTGTTGGTGAGGCGATGGTTGCTTGTGCTATTGCTGACCATTATCTAAGACATCGCGGTCAAGTTGGGTGATTGAAAAGGTGAACAATGGCGTATGATGAAAAAAAAATTGTTTCTGCACTTAAAGCTTTTGAACGCGGTGAAATTGTTGTGGTGACAGATGATGATGACCGTGAAAATGAGGGTGATTTAACTGTTGCTGCAGCGCATTGTACAGAAGAAAAGATGGCGTTTATTCTTCGTCACACAACAGGTATTGTGTGCACACCTATGCCAAAAAAAGAAGCAAAACGGTTTAATCTTTCTCCTATGGTACCAGATAATAACTCTGCACATGGGACGCAATTTACGGTTACTGTTGATTTTAAACACGGCATAACAACAGGAATTTCAGCGCATGACCGTACATTAGCTGTACGTAATCTTGCGAATTCAAATGCAAGTGCGGATGATTTTGTTCGTCCAGGGCATGTTTTTCCTTTAATTGCGCATGAAGGGGGGGTGCTCATGCGTTCAGGTCACACGGAGGCCGCTGTTGATTTATGTAAATTATCTAATTTGCCGCCGGTTGGTGTTATCGGTGAATTAGTCAATGATGATGGAAGCGTTAAACATGGCGATCAGATTATGAAATTTGCGCAAGAACATCGGTTGCATATTATAACGGTTGCAGATTTAATTTCTTACCGCCAACGTAAGGAAATATTGATCAAGCATGTTGGAGAAATGCTTATTGAAACATCTGTAGGTCCCGCTATTGTTCAAAGTTATCAACTCCCTTGGGAAGTCGTTCAGCATATTGCAATTGTTTTTGGTGATGTCCGTGAGGGTGAGAATATTCCTGTGCATTTACATCATGAAAACATTATAAGTGACGTTTTTTGTCAAACTTCAGATATTATGGTGATGATGCGGCGTATGATGGAAAAAGAAAAACGTGGCGTATTTATTTATTTGCGTGAAGGATCTGTTATACAATCAACTGTTGGTATTCAAAACATGACAAGAAACAGTTCAGAAAACCATGTGCAGGCGATTGAACGCGAAGAAGAATGGCGCAAAATTGGTTTAGGATCACAAATTTTAAAATATTTAGGAATAGGCTCTGTTATTGTTTATGCTTCTAAAGAGCATCATTATGTAGGTTTGGAAGGTTTTGGAGTTCGTATATCCAGAACAGATATTTTTTGAGGTTCATATGAAAAAAGAGATACAAGAGGGGGATATTACGACCTTAAGCTTTGAGCAAGCGCTTAAGCAACTTGAAGTTATTGTCGAAAATTTGGAACGTGGCGATGTGCCTTTGGAACAATCCATTGATATTTATGAACGCGGTGAAGCGCTTAAAAAGCATTGTGAAAAACTCTTAAGAGTTGCTGAAGCTAAAGTTGAAAAAATCCAGCTTTCAGAAGAAGGTTCTCCAGAAGGAGTGGAACCACTTGATGCTAAATAATTTAAATCTTTTTGGATATTTATTGTGGGACTTAAGAGAAGCAATAACCTTAGTTTATAAATAGAAAGTTTTATTGATCTCTTTTTTATAAAATAAGTTAAAAATGAGGAAATTATAGCTCATCTCAAATAGAAAAGAGCATTTTTCAGTAAAAAAGATGCAAAACTGTAAATAAAAGAGTAGAGAAGATATATTTTTATCATTGTGTTTTCTTGAGTTAAGATAATAGAAAGGATTTTTTTTGTCTCAGGTCTTAACACCATTGCTTGACCGTGTTTGTTTTCCGCAAGATTTGCGGGCATTGCCTGAGTCTGATTTGGTACAGTTGGCTGATGAGTTGCGGACCGCAACAATTGATGCGGTTTCTGTAACAGGTGGTCATCTTGGCGCGGGACTTGGTGTTGTTGAGCTCACTGTTGCATTACATTATATTTTTAATACACCAGAGGATAGGATTATTTGGGATGTTGGTCATCAAACCTATCCACACAAGATTTTAACGGGGCGTAGAGAAAAAATTCGCACATTACGTCAAGATGGCGGATTATCGGGTTTTACAAAACGTTCAGAAAGTGTGTATGATCCATTTGGAGCGGGGCATTCGTCTACTTCTATTTCAGCGGGGCTTGGTATGGCGGTGGCAAGTGCTTTGAAAGCAGAGACAAGACGCAATATCATAACTGTCATTGGTGATGGTGCAATGTCTGCGGGCATGGCTTATGAAGCAATGAACAACGCTGGTGCTTTGAATGCACGCTTGATTGTTGTTCTTAATGATAACGATATGTCTATAGCACCACCTACAGGTGCTATGAGTGCACATCTTGCACGATTAGTGTCTCGTCCTTCTTATCGTCATTTGCGTGAACGCGTAAAGATGTTGAGCGAAAAATTGCCAAAGTTTTTTTTGGATAAAGCCCGTCGTTCAGAGGAATTTGCGCGTGGCCTTTTGGTTGGGGGAACTTTATTTGATGAGCTTGGCTTTTATTATGTTGGCCCCATAGATGGGCACAATTTGGGGCATTTATTGCCTGTTTTTAAAAATGTTCGTGAATATCCTAATGGTCCTGTTTTGGTGCATGTTGTAACCCATAAGGGAAAGGGATATCCACCTGCAGAGGCCTCGTCTGATAAATATCATGGTGTTAATCGTTTTGATGTCACGACAGGAAAACAGGTAAAAGCATCAAGTAATATTCTACCCTATACCAAGGTATTTTCTAAAGCTTTAATAGAAGAAGCTCGCCATGATGATAAGATTGTTGGCATAACAGCAGCGATGCCAACAGGGACAGGTCTTGATTCTTTTGCGAAAAAATTTTCTGAAAAAATGTTTGATGTTGGTATCGCTGAGCAACATGCCGTAACTTTTGCGGCAGGACTTGCTTGTGAAGGGTATAAGCCTTTTGTTGCAATTTATTCTACTTTTTTACAGCGTGCTTATGATCAAATTGTTCATGATGTATCAATTCAAAAATTACCGGTACGTTTTGCTATTGACCGAGCAGGTTTTGTGGGGGCAGATGGTGCAACACATGCTGGAAGTTTTGATATTGTTTTTTTGGCCACTCTTCCTGACTTTGTTGTTATGGCACCTTCTGATGAGCTTGAACTGATGCATATGGTGCGTACAGCTGCAGCTTATGATCAGGGACCAATTTCTTTTCGTTATCCGCGTGGTGAGGGGATTGGTATAGATTTACCGCAACGTGGTGAGTTATTAGAAATTGGAAAAGGGCGCGTTCTGCGTGAAGGAAATAGAATCGCTTTGGTTTGTTTTGGAACGCGGATGTCAGAAGTGTTGCAAGCTGCTGATGCGTTGGAGGCTGAAGGATTGTCTACAACGGTTGCAGATGCACGGTTTGCAAAACCTTTAGATAAGGATTTGATGCGTCGTTTGGCACGTGAGCATGAGGTATTGGTGACAATTGAAGAAGGGGCAATCGGTGGATTTGGAGCGCACATATTACAATTTTTAGCGCAAGAAGGGCTCTTAGAGCATGGTTTGAAAGTTCGTACACTAAAATTTCCTGATGAATATTTGAATCATGGTTCACCAGAAAAAGTTCTTTCACGTGTCGGACTTGACGCTATGGGTATTTTAAGCACGGTTTTTGCTGTTTTGGGACGCGAGATTCGAACAGAATAGAAAATTCGAGTATGAGATGGCTTCCAGAAAAAGACTCGATATTTTTTTAGTTGAAAAAAACTTTTTTACGACACGTTCACGCGCACGTGATGCAATTATGCGCCAAACTGTTAAAGTTAACGGAGAAATCGTTTTTAAAGCTGGGCAAATCGTTTTTGATGATGCAGAGATTACCGTTTGTGATCCAGCACAGAATTATGTTTCTCGGGCAGCGTTAAAATTGATTGCTGCACTTGATGCATTTCCAATTATAACAGATAAAGTGACAGCCATTGATGTTGGTGCATCAACAGGTGGTTTTACGCAAGTTCTCTTAGAGCGTGGAGCAGATCATGTCATTGCCGTTGATGTTGGGCATCATCAATTTGATAAACGTTTATTGGGCAACAGTGCTATAACGTTATTAGAAGGCTTGAATGTCAGAGATTTTAAACAGGAACATTTAGGTGGGCGAGAAATTGATCTTATCGTTTCAGATGTTAGCTTTATTTCGCTCAAACTTGCATTGCCTCCCGTGTTGTCTTTAGCCAAGAAGGGAGCCCAAGCTGTTTTACTGGTAAAGCCTCAGTTTGAGGTTGGTCGTAAACACTTTAGTAAGGGAGGAATATTAAGTCCATCAAGTGCTAAAAAAATTGCTGAGGCGCTTTTTGTTTGGTTAAGTACACAAACAGGGTGGAGTGCAAAAAGTTTAATTTCTTCCCCTATTACAGGTGGTGATGGCAACGTGGAATATTTACTATTCGGAGAAAAACAAGAGTGAATGACAATGTCATAATCGATCATATCGGAGCAAATGGTTATGGTACTGCTAAGACGTCTCACGGCTTCGTTTCTGTTCCTTTTACTTTACCAGGAGAGTGTGCTGAAATTACGGTTCATGGAAAATATGCAACATATATAGCATTAAAAGAAAAATCATTAGAACGCATTGATACTCTTTGTCAGCATTTTGGAGAATGTGGAGGGTGTACTCTTCAGCATTGGCATATGGATGCTTATCGCGTATGGAAACAACAATTGGTTGTTGATGCGCTTAAAAAGTATGGACTTAATAATGTTGTTGCGCCTTTAATAGAATGTAAACCTTATAGCCGACGGCGGATTACTCTAACAGCATCTATGACCCCACAGGGGCAAAAAGTTGGTTTTAACCGTTATCTCTCTCATGAGATTGTAGCTCTTGAGGAATGTCCAGTAAGCCGTCCAGAGCTTATTTCTCAGTTGCATAATATTAGAGAGCTCTGTGCTTTTCTAAGCAGCTCTGCCAAACGGTTTCATGTTACGATAACATGTGTTGAAAATGGTTTAGATGTTGCTTTAAGCGGTTGCATTATACACCATGAATCACTTCGTCAGAAAATGATCAGTGCTGCTCTTTCATATGGGATTATACGTTTATCTGTTGACGGTGAAGTTTTGGTTGAACGAGAAAAACCAGAGATTTACTTTGGAGATGTCCGTGTTGAATTTCCTTCTGGTGGTTTTCTGCAAGCAACTTGTGAAGCTGAAAATATAATGGGCAATATTATTTTGACTCATTTTAAAAAAGTAAAGAATGCTGTTGATTTGTTTTCAGGGGTAGGAACATTTACCTTGCGTATGGCAAAAAAGATGAATGTTCATGCAGTAGAAAATAATGAAGATGCATTAAGAAATCTAAATACAGCAGCACGTTTTGCGACTGGTTTAAAAACGTTCACTTGTGAAAAACGTGATCTTTTCCGACATCCCCTTTCTGTAAAGGAACTTGAATGTTTTGAGAGTGTTGTTTTTGATCCTCCCCGTGCTGGTGCAGAGCAACAAGTACGTGAATTAGCGAAGACAACAGTATCACGTGTTGTGGCAATTTCTTGTAATCCTACTACATTTGCTCGTGATTTATCTCTTCTTGTTGCAGGGGGGTATACAGTAGAAAAAATCATACCGATTGATCAATTTTTATGGTCACCACATGTCGAAATTGTTGCTGTTTTGAGCAAAAAGAAAAAAAAGAAAGGTTGGAAACTTTAGCCTAATTTTTTTTAATGCTATGAAGATTTTTTAAAAGTTGACCTGTGTATTATTATAAAATCTCTCCAAAATTTATCTATAATAATAATCTTTTTCTCGTTGAGTTAAGAGCACTGAATGTAGAAAGTGTTTTTTTTCTTTTAAGCTTTTTTATTATGAAATATAAAAGACAAGTTACCCCACACAAAAAAACCACAAAAGACTAATGTATTACGAAGAAGATGTGTCTGAATAAGCCTGTGCCGTCGTTATATTTGCCATCCCCTAATGTTTCTTAAAACTCTTGGTACTTGAGACGGCCCATAAGAGGAATCTTTAGTTCTTTCTTGTACAGTTTTTATCCATATAACTCTCCCCGCCTGTAACGTATAAACGAATGATTTTGATTGATCCAACAGACACAGATTTAAAATGAGAGAATCTTACGGTATTCAAGGTTCTAATAAAATATGAATAACGCTAGATTATCTTTATAAATCAATTCATTGTAACATCCCCCTCACAAAATGGTCGTAATAGACGAGAAGGAGGCAATACTGGGAAGGAATGAGCAAGCTTATTCCTCTATAAGCGCAGTTCCACCGATTGTCATATTATTGATTCGAAGATGAGGTTGACCAACACCAACAGGGACATTTTGCCCTGCTTTTCCGCACATGCCAATACCATTATCAAGTTTGCTATCATTGCCAATCATTGTAATACGTTTCATGGCATCTGGTCCATTACCGATAAGGGTTGCACCTTTAATAGGCGCTACAATTTTACCATTTTCTACTCTGTAAGCTTCAGTACATTCAAAGACGAACTTTCCAGAAGTGATATCAACTTGTCCTCCGCCAAATGAAACAGCGTAGATACCGTTTTTGAATGATGATAGAATTTCTTCAGGTGTTTTATCGCCTCCTAGCATGATCGTATTAGTCATCCGCGGCATTGGTGCATGTGCATAGGATTCACGCCGTCCATTTCCAGTTGGATTAACCCCCATAAGTCGAGCATTTAGTCTGTCTTGCATAAAGCCAACGAGTTTTCCATCTTCAATAAGAACATTATATCCTGATGGGGTTCCTTCATCATCAACAGTAAGTGAACCACGGCATTCGGGAATTGTACCATCATCAACAACTGTAACACCTTTTGCGGCAACTTGTTGGCCAAGAAGTCCAGCAAAAGCAGAAGTTTTTTTGCGGTTAAAGTCACCTTCCAATCCATGACCTACGGCTTCATGAAGCATAACACCGGGCCATCCATTGGCTAAAACAACATCAAATGTTCCTGCTGGCGCTGCTTCTGCTTCTAAATTTGTTAAAGCCATACGTAAGGCTTCATCTGCAGCTTTTTTCCAATTGTCTTCATGAATAAATTGGTTAAATGCTTGTCTCCCTCCACATCCATAAAAACCATTTTCACGTCGATTGCCTTCAGCTGCGACCACAGATATAGAAAGTCGCACAAGGGGACGAATATCACGAACCAAATAACCATCTGCACGTAAAATTTCAACATGTTGTAGCGAGCCGGAAAGAGAAACAGTCACCTGATGCAATTTATCATTTTTAGCACGTAAATAGGCATCAATTTTTTGCAAAAGAGCACTTTTTTCTTCAAATGATGGAGAATCAAGGGGATTATGCGGTTGATAAAGTCTTTTGTTTGTTTGTTGAGGTGCTATGCTATAAGTCCCTGCATGATTATTATAGGTAACAGCTTTAGCAGCTTCACTGGCACGTTTGAGTGCAGCAGCTGATAACTCACTAGAGTGAGCATATCCAGTAGCCTCTCCAGCAACAACGCGTAGTCCAAATCCCATATCTTGATGAAATGAGCCGTTTTTAAGCTGTCCATTATCAAATAAAAGAGCTTCGCTTTCTGTATACTCAAGGTAAAGCTCACCATCATCAGCATGATGAAGTGTTTCCTGTATAAGTGATTGCACTTTAGAGGAAGCAATATCAAAATGATCAATCAGCGATTTCATAAGAATTATCCTATTTTTATGGGGGCTTAGAAGATTTTTATCAATCTAATTTTAAGAATCTTTCAAAATATACGATGAGATTTTGATTGTTTAAAATGTATTGATTTCATTCATGTCGGTAAGGTTGCATAGGCGTCGCCAAGACCATGAAGGTCAACAAAACCTCCAATCCCTTGTTCAGGAGTTGTAAAGATAAAATAGGTTGCCATTTTTCCTTTTAAAAAGAGCTGCAATATGTCTTCTTTAAGAAAGGCTTCAGCAACACAATTATCACCAAGACAACGACGATATTCCATTCTGCCCATATTTTTATCGTCAATTTTAATTCCAACGCCAGGACGTAATTCAACGCGAATCGGAACAAAAACACGCATCAAGGCACCTTGCTTTTGAGGAAGTTTATAAAATGTAACGCGCAAGGTAATATCTTGACGCCCTTGTGTGTGAACGTTTTGTACAACTTCACACTGCATGTTAGGTGTACCTGGTGGTAGAGAACACACTTTTGTCCATGCACCATAGGTTTGTGGAGCAGGGACATCTTGTGCATAGGGTGTTTGTGCAAATGCATGACTGATAAAACTACTATAAAGTGTGTAAAGAACAGCACCAATAAAAAAAGTTTTTTTGAGTAATTTATAAAGTATCACAGAAAATCCTATCCGACTCAACACCCACAACCATGCATAGATTTACATAAAAAAATGAACTCCCCATAAAAAACTATAACACAAAATCAGTATTTACCCAAATATATTAATTCATATGATATATTTTTATGATACATTTGTAATGTGGAGAGAACGTTGATTGAAAAAATGTATTTTTATTGCCAATATTTCCATTTACTTTTAGGGGATACGTGCGAAAGAGATATTTCATATTTTCTCAAAAATACGATTGGTCTTAATTGGTCATTTCCATACGCTAGATAATATTTGTCAGATAATATTGGGTTTGTGAATGACAGAAATGGAAAAGGGCTTTGAGTGGAATGTCAGTTTCAGAAGAGTTATCTGTTGTGAATGGTAAATCAACGCCACCAAAATCCGGTATTGGTGATTACATCACATTATTAAAGCCACGTGTTATGTCTCTTGTGGTTTTTACGGCTCTGGTTGGTTTGCTTGTATCGCCTGTTCCTATCAATCCGTTGTATGGTTTTTTAGCAATTTTATGTATTGCTGTTGGCGGTGGTGGTGCGGGAGCATTGAATATGTGGTATGATGCTGACATTGATGCTGTGATGGAACGAACTAAAAAGCGTCCTATTCCCATGGGTAAAATCAGCTCCCAAAAGGCATTTATTTTTGGCATGGTTCTTTCTATGCTCTCGGTATTGGTTATGGGGAGCTTCATTAATTGGTTTGCGGCATTTTTTCTTGCGTTTACGATTTTCTTTTATGTCGTTATCTATACAATTTGGTTAAAGCGTATCACACCACAAAATATTGTTATTGGTGGTGCTTCTGGGGCTTTTCCACCAATGATTGGATGGTCCGTGACAACAGGGACAGTGAGTATTGATAGCTTTTTATTATTTTTAATCATTTTTATGTGGACCCCTCCTCACTTTTGGGCTCTTTCTTTATTTTCATCTCTTGATTATGAGGCTGCAGGTATCCCTATGATGCCTAATGTACGAGGTGAGCATTCAACAAAAAAACAGATTTTATTTTATACTGTTTTGATGGCATTATGCGCTGCTGCTCCGTGTTTTACTGGTCTTGGCGGAATTTTTTATGGTATTTTTTCAACAATTTTAAGCATTATCTTTATTTATTTTGCCTATCGTTTGTGGAAAGCTGATACACATAATGAAACTATTTTGATGGCCAAAAAAACGTTTTTCTTTTCATTACTTTATTTGGCAGCTATCTTTGGAATTCTTTTGATTGAATCTCTTGTTTGGTATTTTATCGCTCTTTAGTCGCGTAAAATGAAGGAGCAAATTTTAAAAGAGCTTTTCTTCAAGAAAATGCTGTAAGAAAATACGATAGAGTGTGTTCTTATACAAAAGATGATATTGCGCGTTTTTTTACATTGCTTATTCATGTATAATGATAGGTTGTTTGAATATAATAAAGCTATAGAGATTAAGGATGATTATGTCTGGACTTCCCCCTTTAACGATACGTCTTTGTAGTCCACGTGGATTTTGTGCAGGGGTTGATCGTGCTATCCAGATTGTTCTGCTTGCATTAAAAAAATATGGTGTTCCAGTATATGTTCGTCATGAAATTGTACACAACCGCTACGTGGTTGAGGGATTACAGCAACGGGGTGCTGTTTTTGTCGAAGAACTTAATGAGATTCCAGAAGAACATCGCAATCAACCAGTTGTTTTTTCTGCTCATGGTGTACCAAAATCTGTTTCAGAAGAAGCACGATGCTATAATTTGTTTTATCTCGACGCAACATGTCCGTTGGTCTCGAAAGTTCATAAACAAGCGATACGACATCAACGTCATGGTCGTCATGTTATATTGATTGGTCATGCTGGTCATCCTGAAGTGATAGGGACAATGGGACAGCTTGAAGAAGGGGTTGTGACGCTTATTGAAACGATAGAAGATGCTTTGCATTATCAACCCAATGATCCAGATAAATTAGGATTTGTTACACAAACAACGCTTTCTGTTGAAGATACTGCAGGAATTATCGATATATTACAACAACGTTTTCCTACATTAGCAGCCCCAGCGGCTGAATCAATTTGCTATGCTACAACGAATCGACAAGATGCGGTTAAAGCAGCGGCAAAGGGGAGTGATTTGTTTTTGATTGTTGGAGCACCAAATTCTTCTAATTCACGACGTTTAGTAGAGGTTGCCGAAAAGTCTGGTGCGCGACAAGCTATTTTAGTTCAGCGCGCTGATGAAATTAATTTTGAAAACCTAAAATCTCTTTCTATTGTCAGTCTTTCAGCAGGGGCTTCGGCTCCTGAAATTATTATTGATGAAATTATTTCAGCGTTTCGTGAGCGTTATGATGTCACAATAGAATTAGCTGAAACAGCGGTAGAAACGGAAAAATTTTTAGTGAGTCGCGAATTACGTGACGTCATTTTAACGTCTCAAGATATGGCTTTCGTCAATGGTCAAGCAAATAATGCAAAAAATGAAAATCAGAATACAGACATGTCTACAACGAAAGCAGAATAATGGCCGTTTATACAGATATTCACCCAAATGATTTAAAAGTGTTTTTAACACGTTATGCAATAGGATCACTTTTGTCTTATCAAGGTATAGAAGAGGGGATTGAAAATTCCAATTTTATGTTAGAGACAACACAAGGGCGATTTATTTTAACACTTTATGAAAAGCGTATTTCAGAAGATGATTTACCTTTTTTTTGTCGCTTGATGCAGCATTTAGGACAACGTGGAATTCCTTGTCCTAAACCTGTTATTCAAAATGATGGAATGATGATCTGTGAATTAGCAGGACGTCCTGCTGCTATTATTACTTTTCTGGAAGGAGAGTGGATCCGCCAGCCCAACATAGATCATTGTGGCGAAGTGGGGATGGGGTTAGCACAATTACATTTAGCAGGACAGGATTTTACACTCAGTCGTAAAAATACTCTTTCTGTTATGGATTGGCAGGTATTGTGGCAACGTTGTCAAACCAAAGAAGATGCATTGTTAAAAGAATTTGGACAAAAAATTGAGTTGGAATTGGCTTTTTTACAGGAAAATTGGCCGTTCAATTTACCAATAGGCATTATTCATGCAGATTTATTTAATGATAACGTTTTTTTTGTGAATCATCGTCTTTCTGGGATGATAGATTTCTATTTTGCTTGTAATGACTTTTTTGCTTATGATTTAGCGATCTGTTTAAATGCTTGGTGCTTTGAGCCTGATCATTCCTATAATCTTACCAAAGCACGTAAGTTATTGGAAAATTATCAAAAAATAAGACCATTGATCCCTTTAGAATTGGACAAGATGGTTTTATTAGCTCGTGGTGCGTCTCTACGTTTCTTACTCACACGTCTATATGATTGGTTTAATACACCGCCTAATAGCTTTGTTATTAAGAAAGATCCATGGGAGTATTGGCACAAGCTTTGTTTTTTCAGTAATGTAAATTCGCTAAGTGAATTAGGTTTTTAAATTTTATGGCAACTCAACAAAAAGTCGTTGAAATTTATACAGATGGTGCTTGCTCAGGGAATCCTGGAATTGGAGGGTGGGGGGCAATTTTACGCTGGAATGGTCATGAACGGGAGCTTTATGGCGGTAAGGTCCATACGACAAACAATCAAATGGAACTCATGGCGGCAATTTGTGCATTAAAGGTGCTTAAAGAGCCCTGTTTGGTCGATCTTTATACAGACTCAGTTTATGTACGTAACGGTATATCTAAGTGGATTGAAGATTGGAAAAAGAATAATTGGCGCACCGCATCAAAAAATCCTGTTAAAAATATGGAGCTATGGCAAGCTCTTGAGGATGCTAGTTCTTGTCATACAGTTAGATGGCACTGGGTAAAAGGGCATGCGGGACATCCAGAAAATGAACGCGCAGATGCCCTTGCTCGCAAAGCAATTACTCAATATCGTGAAAATGGACGTTTTCCAGCATAATTGCTGTTTGAGAGCTTTTTCTTTTATCACGGAGACGCAAGAGGGGTTGGCTGCGTATGGAATATGAATGTTCCACTTAAGGCGTGATCTTTAAAAGAAACTGTATAAAAAATTTTTTGGTTTATTTCTTCTGGTGCGAAATAGAGTGGAGCATTAAAGAGTGTATATTCTGCGTTATCACTGACTTTTCTTGCTGCTCCAATTTGCATTTCTCCTCCATCTAAAAAGAGAGAGGAAGGAGTGGTTTTGTTATTATTTTGTATTTTTATAAGAAGGGTACTGTTATTTTTTTCGGCACTTATTTTTAGTGCATTCTGCGCCATGCGTGGCAAAGAATCTTGCGCCTTTTTTAAGAAGGAAGCAGGAAGCTGTTTATTTTTAAGAGCAGATGGCGAAAAATCAAAGTTAACAGTAAATGGAAGACAGATTTTGTGACATAATCCAAGAGTGAAAGCACCACTTAAATTTTTGCTTGAACTAGAAAGATTGAAGGGCAATATTACTTTATCTTTATAACCTAATGACCAATCATTTTCTGTTTCAAAAAGCTGTGGAGTAGGATAAAAGATTTCATAAGAAATCTGTTGGTTGAAATTAAAAAATGGTGCCATGCCAGAATTACCTGGATTACGCCAGTAAGTTTTCCATTCTGGTTTAAGCTCAATTTCAATAATGCCTTCTCTTATTCCAGAAAGAGAAGGTTCAGTGATCGCTAATCGGATACGACCACCATCTGATTCATACCAAGATGTTGCGAAAAGCTGGAGTTTTTGTTCTGTTTGAGCATTTACAGGAATGTTAAGTAATTCTAAAACTATGAATGTTAAGCTTAAAGTAACTAAAAGCTTTTTATAAAAGAAAGTTGCGATATTTTGTAAATTTGTAAATATATAACTTTTTTTCATTGGAGTTTTATTTTCCTAGTGTGCTAAATGAACAAACTTTTATCATGTAAATTATGGAGAATAACAGATTAATGAAGCGGTGTAATGGCTTTTTAGGTGGACAATTACTCATAGCAATGCCTGGGATGAATGACAAACGCTTTATTCGTTCTGTTATTTATATTTGTGCGCATTCTGATGCCGGTGCGATGGGCATCATTCTCAATCAATTGCATCATATTGATTTTCCGGAGCTTTTGCTTCACTTAGGAATCATAGACAGTGGCCAAAAAAAAAGTCTTTCTGAACCAATAAAACAGTTTCCAGTTCGCTATGGTGGTCCTGTTGATCCTTCGCGT
This sequence comes from Bartonella sp. AP3QHHD, assembly GCF_042195765.1. Classification (NCBI taxonomy): domain Bacteria; kingdom Pseudomonadati; phylum Pseudomonadota; class Alphaproteobacteria; order Hyphomicrobiales; family Bartonellaceae; genus Bartonella; species Bartonella sp. AP3QHHD. Next base: position 187,832 of record NZ_JBHIPC010000111.1, on the reverse strand, counting down.
GGTTTTGTTCTTCATTCAGATGATTATGCTTGTGAAGAAACTGTTTTTATTGCAGATAAGATCTGTTTTACTGCGACAATTGATATATTAAAAGCGATCAGTTGCGAACAAGGTCCGCAACATGCACTGGTCGCATTAGGCTATGCTGGATGGAAAGCGGGGCAACTTGAGGCAGAAATTTCTACAAATGGGTGGCTAATCAGTTCTACATCACCTAGTTTTCTTTTTGAAAGCGATTTAAGCTGCAAATATGATAAAAGTTTAACACGCATGGGTATCGATCCAACTTATCTTGCTTCTGAAATGGGACACGCGTAGAGTTTTTTCTAAGCTTTTTAACTTTATTTTATCCCTTATGTTTTTATTTTATAAGGGAAATGGCTCTGAACGAGCGTAATTAATTCTTCTATGGCAATCGGTTTTGTCACAAGTGTACTTTGAACATATTTACAGCCTTCTTGACGGAGGAAGATTGCTTCTTTTTCATTTTCAACACCTTCTGCGATAATTTGCAAATTAAGATCTGTTGCCATATTAATGATAGACTTTAGAACAATTTTCTTCTTAAGAGAGTCGATTGAGATAAGTGAACGATCAAGTTTAACCATATCAAATGGATAACGTACGAGATAGGTCAGAGACGAATAACCTGTTCCAAAATTATCGAGTGCGAGATTCATTCCAAGTGTTTTAATTTGTTCAAGAAAGTGCGCTGATTGTTCAGGATTATTTCTTAAGACAAATTCAGATATTTCAATCATCAGACGCCCTTTGTGGAGCGGATGGCGAAGCAAAGCGGCACGCAATTGACTGATAAAACGAGGATGAATCATTTCTGCGCTTGGTAAATTAATTGAAATAAAGAAAGATTGTTGGGAAAACTTTTCTTGTACATTTATAAGATCAATAATGGCATTATCGATGATAAATTGTGACAAATCCATAACAATTTGTTCATTTTCTACGATTTTTATGAAATCAGAGACATTTAAATTTCCATAAGTGGGATGATGCCATTCTACAATTGTTTCAAAACCAATAATATGTCCGTCTGATAAATTAAGAATAGGATGGTAGAGGATTTTCATCTCATTACGTTTTATGGCATAATGAACATCTTTCTCCAGAGTATTATGTTCGAGACCCAAAGTGCGAAAATTAGGACGAAAAGGTTCAATATGGTTCCCACCCATTTGTTTTGCGCGAATCATCGCTAACTCACTATCATTAAAAATATCTTTAGCCGTCGATCGGCTTTCACTCCATGTAACCAATCCGATAGAGGTTGAAAGGATTATTTTATTTTCTGAAAGTGAAATAGGTGCTGAAATTGTTTTGTGCAAATGATCTGCAAATGCTGCAATTTTTTGTGGTTCGGTTTCACTGAGTAAAATAATTGCAAAGCGGTCTGCTGAAAGACGCGATAAGGTGTCTTGAAAGTTAATGAGACGATTTAAACGACGTGCGATTATAAGCAGTACAGTATCCCCAACTGCTATGCCTAATTTGCGATTAATTTGGCGAAAATTGTCAAAATCAATCATAAAGACAGTCGGTCTAATTTTGATATTTGCTTTCGCTAAAGAGGTATAATTTTGTAGTCTATCAAAGAAAATTTGTTGGTTAGGAAGTCCGGTTAAGCTGTCGTGGATTGCATCATGCAATAAGCGTTCTTCGGATTTTTTATGGTTAGTAATATTGACAATGGTTCCAATGACACGTGTGATTTTTCCATCTTTTTGCATAGCCGGACGTGCACGAAGAGAAAACCAATGATAATAACCACCACCGGAAGAAAGCCGAAAAATTTGATCAATGCGCCCTTTTTTATTTTTAAGAATGATATCCAATACGGCTTGAAAGCGTTCACGATCATCATGGTGCAAGGCTGAAATCCAGTTGCGCATAGGTCCATTGAGGTTATGAATTTCAGTACCAAAAAGGGTTGCCATGTTTGGATGTACAACAATACGGTCACGCTCAATATTCCAATCCCAAATAATATTTCCAGCTCCCTTTGCTGCGAGTACTTGTTGTTCAAGGTCGGAAAATATTCCTTCATGGAAAGCGTCATTAGAAAAAGTTTGTTGCAGGACAGTAAAGCTTATGAGAAGAACAATGAGCACTAATCCCCCCGCTAATGCTGGCTGGATAATATCATTGTTTAAATGTCCAGCTATGCAGGCATAGGCTCCAACGCACCAAAAGCTAATGAGCAACCATGTTGGAATAAGCATAATGGCGCGGTCATAGCTTCTGATTGAGAAATAGATGATTAATATTATACCAAGCACAGCGGTAAGGCCAAAAGACAAACGCGCAATTCCAGCTGCTCTGATGGGATCATAAATAGCAAAGGCTCCTAGACTGCAAAACGCAATGGTCCAAGCGATAGCACCGTAACTAAAATGATAATGCCAGCGGTTAAGGCTGAGATAGGTAAAAAGAAAAATGAAGAGTGTAGCAGTAAGTGCTACTTCTGTACCAGCACGCCAGATTGGTTGGGTTGTGAGTGTAACTGCAAAGAATTTATTTAAAAAGTTGAAGTCAATACCAATATAAAAAAGCACTGCCCAAGCAACTGCCGCTGTTGCAGGAAACAGCCCTGTTCCACGGACGACGAAGAGAACAGTTAACAAAAGCGCTAAGAGACCTGATATCCCAAGAAGAATACCATGATAAAGCGTATAAGAATTAATTGCATCTTTATAAGCTTCAGGTTGCCATAAATAGATTTGCGGTAGATTTGCAGAGTTAAGTTCGGCCACAAATGTAATAACAGCACCAGGGTTAAGGGTAATACGAAAGATATCAGAGTTTGCACTAAGTTGACGATCGAGGGAAAAACCTTCGCTTGGCGTTATGGATTGAATCCTTGATGATCCAAGGTCTGGCCAAAAAAATCCAGAACGTGCCATGCGGTAATGGGGGGCAACGATGAGACGATCAACTTGTTCATCTGTTGGATTTGCAAGAGAAAAAACTGCCCAATTTCCGGAAAATTTTTCATTTTTTGCCTGCACTTCAATACGCCATACAATACCATCTGGTCCTGGTGCTGTACTTGTTTGAAAAATAGAGTTGTTTGTATGGTGAATTTCAATTGCTTTTGAGAGATCAAGAGCAGCATCTTGAGAAGAAATTTTAACTGGTTCAATTGCTTGTGCTGATGTAAGATGGACAAGAGAACTAACGACTACAATGAAAATGATGTCAATTATTTTACGCAAACTCTTCACAATGTCCCACTCTCAATATTTTAGGATGTTTAATTTTCATTTCGACTTTTGAGAAAAAACGTCCACCTTTTATAATTTATTTACATAATAAATTGTTATCACTTTTTCTTAAGTTATGTGATTTTATATACAAATAGACCACACACCCATTTGCTTCAATGGAACCTGAAGCGAATGAAGTTTTATATTTTAAAAGGGCAAAGTTAAACCATGAATTTTCAGATTTCACGGATATACCTTCACTTATTAGAATCTTTATCACATGAAGTATGAATTGGGTAGTTTTGTACACCTCTTTGCCCAATATTTCCAAAACTTATTTAATGAGGAGAGCTTTTGTGGTAAATTTTATGATAAAATATGTGACGTTATTGTGATGCTGCTTTAAAAAGAAGTTTTTACTTTAGCTTGTATGAAAGAGTTGACGTTAAATCATCAAAATTTATGAGGGGGCCTACAGGTCCGACAGCAGTTAGTGTTGGAGTGGAGTTTGTAAAAAGACGATGTGCTAAATCAGTTAATCTTTTAGGAGTGATGAGATTGAGGCGTTCAATTGTTTCCGATATTGGAATTGGTCGACCATAAAGGAGTATTTGGCGAGCAATGAGATGTGCTTGACTAGAGGGATTTTCTTGTGACATTGTCAGATTTGCACGATATTGCGTTTGTGCTCGTTGCAGTTCGTTGGCGTGAATATTTTTGCTGACCTTGGAAAGTTCATCAAGAATCACAGGAATAAGTTCTTTGAGCCCTTCTTGTCCGGTAGCTGCGTGAACACCAAAAAGCCCAGTATCTGAAAATCCCCAATGAAAAGCATAAATAGAATAGCATAATCCACGTTTCTCTCTTACCTCTTGAAAAAGACGTGAAGACATACCACCACCAAGAATGATTGAAAGAATTTGGGCCGCATAAAAATCACGCGCGTGATAAGCACGCCCTTCAAACCCTAGAACAACTTGTGTATCCATTAAATCGCGATATTCACGAAAGTCGCCACCGACATAATTTGCAAGATTAGTAAGAGGTGCGGTTGAATGGGAGCGAAAAGTACCAAGACGACTTTCAACTTCTCGCAAGAAACTTTCGTGCTTTACAGCTCCTGCAGCAACGACAATCATACGATCTGCACTATATTGTTTATTGATGAAATCATGGAGATCAGTAGATGTAAATGATTGAATAGTTTTAGCTGTTCCTAAAATAGAGCGTCCAAGGGATTGATGACGAAAGGCTGTTTCTGTAAAGTGATCAAAAACAATATCATCAGGAGTGTCATGGGCAGCACCAATTTCCTGAAAGATTACTTGTTTTTCTCGTTCTAGTTCATCGTCGTCAAATTTTGAATGCATTAAAATATCGGCTAAAATGTCTATAGCAAGTGGGATATCGCTTTTAAGTACACGTGCAAAGTAAGCTGTTGTTTCAATACTGGTTGTAGCATTGATTTCACCGCCAACATCTTCAATATCGGTTGCAATTTGAAAAGCAGTACGGTTTTCGGTTCCTTTAAAAGCCATATGCTCAAGAAGATGAGCAATACCATGCTGTGTGGAGGTTTCATTGCGTGAGCCCACTTTAACCCATATTCCGAGGGCAACACTATCAATTTGTTGCATTGTATGTGTGGCGATAGTCAAACCATTATTTAGGCGACAGATATCTACATCCATGTATTTACAACTCCATTAAATAAGCTAAATACCTCATTGTAAGGGTATCAGAATCTTCTTGATTTAAATTAATGCAGCTAACTTTAATAAGATGCACGCGATTTTAAAGAAATATAATCTTTTACTATTTTTTCATCATTAGCAAGATTTATAAAATGTTCTTCGTGTTTCATTACATCATTGAGATGAGATGGCCATGGAGCATGAAGGCCACAAGCGCTTTTAATAGTATCAGGAAATTTAGCTGGATGAGCCGTGGCAAGAACGATCATTGGAATATGCGGTTTTTTGTTTTCACGCGCTACTTGAAGAGCGACCGCTGTATGTGGATCAACAAGATAGCCACTTTCCTTATAGACACTATCAATTTTTTGAGCTGTTGCAGCCATGTTGCTTTTCCCAGCGGAAAATAGCGAACGAATATTTTTGAGTTGCTTTTCATCAAGAGTAAAGAGACCCGTTTTTTTCAAGTTTTCCATTGCATTGCGAATCCACATTGGATCACGATTGCCACTTTCAAAGAGCAAACGTTCAAAATTAGAAGAGACCTGAATATCCATAGAAGGTGATGTTGTATGGACTATTGGTTTTGTTTCGTAAGTACCACTGGTCAATGTACGTACAAGGATGTCGTTATCATTCGTTGCGATGACCAGTTGAGCAATGGGTAATCCCATACGGGCTGCGACATAACCTGCAAAAATATCACCAAAATTTCCAGTAGGAACAGTGAATGAAACAGCTCTATCAGGTGCTCCTAAAGAAAATGCAGATGAAAAATAGTAAACAATTTGCGCCATGATACGCGCCCAATTTATAGAATTAACACCTGAAAGCGCTGTTTTTTTACGAAAATTATGATCATTAAACATTGCTTTGACAAGAGCTTGGCAATCATCAAAATTTCCTTCAATGGCAATGGGATGAACATTGGAACATTGATTGGTTGTCATTTGCCGTTGTTGAACAGGTGATACACGTCCTTTAGGAAATAAAATAAAAATATCTGAGTGTTCTTTTCCAGCAAAAGCTTGTATCGCAGCTCCTCCTGTATCACCTGATGTTGCAGCAATAATCGTTGCACATCTATTTTTTTTAGTCAAAACATAATCCATCAGTCGAGAAAGAAACTGCATTGCTACATCTTTAAAAGCTAAAGTAGGACCATGAAAGAGTTCAAGGATAAATTCATCTGCTCCAGTTTGTCGTAACGGACAGATTGCTGGATGGTGAAAGGTTGCATAAGATTCAGCGATCATATTTTCAAAAGCTGTATATTCGATTTCGTTATTCACAAAGGGCCACAGAATAGTTTTAGCAATTGTTGTATAGGACTGACCACGAAGTGCTCGTAACGCATCAAATGATAATTGCGGAAATTTATCTGGAAGATAAAGCCCACCATCACTCGCCAACCCTGTCATGATTGTTTCCGTAAAGCTTAAAGCAGGAGCTTCACCTCTCGTGCTGATATATTCCATAAGTCTTATCCTTTTTTTATTTCTGGCAAATTGGTGAAGTTATTTATTTCACGTTTTTCATAATATTTAAATTATTAAATGGATAGAGCTTCTTTTCTTCTTTTTAACTCAATAATGAAAGGAAATAGCCTTAAGCATTTTTATTTTTGAGATATAAACGCCAAATGTTCACAGAAAATCTTTTACAGTCGAAAATTTTCTCTCTATTATTCATTCACTTAAATTTTACAACGTATCTTCATTTGTACACCTTCTTAAATAATACAATTAAATAGATAGAATGGCATTTACTGAAGAACTTTTGTATAAAACTCAATCATTTATAGTTATTTTATGCTCTTAATACTTTGTAACAATTAAATCTGCTGAACTGAATGTTAAAATGATACACCTCAGAACTCACATTGGAAGATTTATAAGGTAAATTTATGGCATTTCGTGCGCAAATCTATACTTTGAATAATCTTTTTTAGCTTAATTTATCACTTTGTATAATAATAGATATTATATTTGTGCTATACAGTATGGTAACCTAAAGTTTATCCATAGAAAACATACAACAGCCTGCTAAATGATGGGAAGCAGGCTGTAAAGTATTTTCATTTTAAATAGAAAAAAATAACTAAGTATCTTTGAATTATTTGCCTTTAATTTTTCCTATTGCCCATCCGATTATCGCACTAAATATGGCCATAACAGATCCGGTTAAAAATCCAAAACCCAAAGCTCCCATTGTAGAAAAAACTCCTAGCGTAATGGGTTCAAATACTTTCTCAAATTTTCCTTCAAAGGCAGATTCACTTTTTGCTCTATGAGTGAAACTTGGGACATAAAGAGCAGCTATATCGATAGTTTTTTTCTTTCCTTGTTCTATTAGAGAGACAGTTTCCCATTGAGTATCATTTTTCAAATGATTGGCATGAACATTTATAACTTGTGAAAGCAAAAAAGCAACTGCTATAAAAATATTTAATACGTAAGTTTTCAATACTTTAATCATAGTTTACCACCAATACTTTTATTTTAATCTGAATTGAATAGATGCATCGGCAGAATTAGTGCACATTGAGAGAAACAGAAGCATTTAAAGCTTTTTTCACTCTTAGTGTGGTAATTCATTAGTTTTTGTCATCAACAATGGATAAACACAGAATATGTTCATAGTTTATATTTCATATGAGAAGGTCTTATTCTGATGAAATTTCAATTTTAACGAGATTTAAAATACAATATTATTTTACTTATTATCCATCCTAAAAACATGCCTATCGTACTTGATGCATATCCAAGTGCCATCCCCATACCAAAAGCCCCGAGTGTAAGAGGTTCAACAACCTTTTCAAATTTTCCTTCAATAGTAGCTTCATTACCCACTCCACGATTTAGACTAGGTCTATAGAGAGAAACAGTATGGACTACATCCTTTCTTTTCTGCTCTATTGCAGAAACAAAAATATTCTCACGATGAGTACTATTTTGTAAAGAGTTTGCATGCACATTTACAACCTGAGAAAGAGAAAAGGCAGACATAATGAAAATACTTAATATATGATTTTTAAATAATTTAATCATAATTTACCTCAAATATTTATAATATTCAATATATATGCGTAAATTTGTACTTTGGATATTTGGATGTAATCTACGAAATTTATATTTCATGGAAAAATAAGCTTCATTATGTAATTATTTACAATTAATTATTGACTCATAATGAAGCTATTATTCTAGAGTTATAGACGAGGTTGAATTATTTGAACATCAATACTATGTCCTTTATCCAACTTATTATCGATCCTATAAAACTCAGTGCATATCCAGCGTACAATAGTCCCATTCCTATAGTCATAGGCCCAACGACCTTTTCAAATTTTTCTTCACCTATTGTTCCATGTTCTGTTTGATAATTTACAGACGGAGCATAGAAAGCAGTCGTAGAAACTACATCGGATTTCGCATATTTTACTTGTTCCATTGGGAAAACAGAAAGTTCCTCTTTTGGAGTATCGTTTTTCAAATAGTTTGCATTAACATTTACAGTTTGTGAAATAAAAAAAGTGCTCGCTATAAAAATGCTTAAAATATAATTTTTAAATATTTTTACCATAAATTTACCTCAAATATTTTTAAGTTATATATGTAATAAATATACATAATGTTTATGTATATCACACTATATACAAGCCATATAGTTCAATATGTATTTTTAGTCAATAATAAAAATACATATAAAAATATAACTATAATTTTTATAAACGTTATTGTAAAAAAGTAACAGTAATAATTACAAATTATATTTTTTAAAAACTTTATACAATATTTTATTATGTGTTATATATAAAACAACATATGGTTATCGTATAATTTTTATAAAACGATATTAATATATTTTTTAAATACATTTATAGATAATAAAAGTGATCAAAATTTTTACATATTAAATATATAAAAATTTATTTATTATCGATAGTATAATAGAAAACATGAAAATTATGATGTAGTTATAAAAGTATTATTAACAATTAAAATATGAAAGGATACGATAAAATTTTATTATTTATAGTATTTATTATAGATAGTCATTATTGTATAATGTGTGTTATATAGATATTATTTAAGTTATTATTCAATGGTTATTTAAGTGCATCGTGATAGCAGAATAATAATTCTTAATTTACTATTAAATATATACATTTATCTTATAGATAATAATATGTTATAGATACTAAAAAATGTACAATTTTCTCATAGTATAAAGTAGAGCTCGAATTGGATAGAGATAAATGATATTATCTTTTTCTCGCCAATGTGAACAGCATATTACTATGATGGAAGGCGGTGTATAGAAGAATATAATTTAGACATATTTATGAGTGCCGAAAGATCAGCATTAGATAATATTTTCAACACTTTCTTTTTTCCAAACTGAAAAGCCGCTTTTATTTTTAGAAAGTGGATTACTTTTGAAAAGGTCTGATTTCATTGCTTATTTAAAAAGGCTATTAAGTGCTTTCGGAAAATTTTAAGCAACTATTGGTATCTCTGTCGCTTGTTTAACATGATTATATGTTTCATATTTATGTGCTTTTTTAAAGAAACCGTTCTCAAGGTACTCAAGCCTATTTTGCAATGATAGATATGATGATAAAGCCCCCATAATATAAAATTCTTAGGGCATCAGAATTTTTGACGTTTATAAAGAAGAAAGATGGCATTGCCATACACTTTTCTCGCTCCTAATGTTGCTATAATTTTTGCCTTTTGAGATGATTCATTAAAAGGCATTTTTATTTCTTTATTTATTTAATTCAGCATATCCAGATTTGAAATGAGAGAATCTTACAATATTCGTTTTTTTTGCTTAATTTGAATAATGATAAATTATGATTATAAATCAATATATTGTCTGTAAATTACTTGGTATGAAATGTTTTTTATAAAATGCAAATCTTTATAAGAATGTATTCTTTTTGTTTTTTGTAATCTTAGGGAGGTTGTACCGATTGAAGCTGTTAAAATACTGTTTAAGCAGCAAAGTAAATAAGCCTTCAACAAGTTTATGAGATTTGGATTGAGTAAATATAAGTTCTTCTAACTCAACAAGGACGCTTTTGTTGTTTTCAATAAACTCTTGTATTCCATAGATTCCGCGAATTTTAATATGCTTTCCATGACCAATACGCACATACTCTAAAATTTTACCATAGTGTGTGATTTTTTTGATCAGATGGAAGAGGCTAGCAATTTTCACATCTTATCGAGCAGGGCATCGTCATATTCCTTTTTTGAAAAATATAATAACTTATCAGGATGGGCTGCTGAGGTTGGGAGTGAGATATCGGATTTGAGATAGATAAGCAGGGTTTGATTTTTATGAGTTTTCCTCCCTGTTGTTTGCTTTTTTAAAGCGCGTGCAATGGTTAACTGACTTATTGATTGCTCAACGAGGTGCTATATTTTTTCCTTCACATTGAAATGCAATTCACCCGTATCGTGAATTACGCATTTATTGAAGTTATTATAAAAGAAGCAACGAGAAGAGAAGGGCATTTGAGTAAAAATGCTTCTTACATAAGAGTTTACAAACTAATATATTCAAGAGATTTTTTATAATAGATCCCTCCATACTGCCATTGCTTCTAAGACTTCTCCTAAATGAGCATGTTTTGCGATAACTGTTTCTGCACCAGCTTCTGCAAGTGCATTAGAGTGGCCAAGATAGCTATGTGATCCTCCCGTAAAGCCGATGACACGCATGCCTGCTGCTGTGGCTGCGTGTACACCATGAAGGGAATCTTCTATAACGATAGTGTTTTGGGGCTCTGCCTGTAATTGTTGTGCGGCAAAAAGGAAAACATCAGGGGCCGGTTTCGTTCTTTTTGTTCCAACTTCAGGTGCTGAAAATATTTTACCTTCAAAAAGGTCATAGAGATCAACCGTGGTGAGCATCTCTTTTATATCTACGCTTTTTGCATTAGAGCAGATACAGTAGGGATAGCGTGTTTGAATAATTTCTATGGCTTCTCTTACATCATCAATAGCCCGTAATTTAGTTTTTATTTGTGTACGAAAAATATTAGTCATCTGATCTATGAGATGAGCGGAAATTGGTTTTTCTGTTTCCTGTTCAACGTGTTTAAGAATATCGCGAAAAATAAGCCCTGCAAAACGCTCACTCAATTCTTCGGGTGATATTTCATATCCTGTTTGTTTGAGCAATTGAGATCCAATTTTTGCTGCAAGATATTCAGAGTCGACGAGAACTCCGTCACAATCAAAAATAATAAGATCTATCTGAGGCATAAGATATTCCTTTACATGTTACGAGATGGACAACTTTCATGAAAACGATATTGAGAGGATCTTATTTCATAAAAATACGCTTTGAAAATGATTCTTAATTCTTTTACGAAATAAAAGATATGGGAACAGTACATTGAAAAAAAGAAAAATAAGGTTTCATTCATATGAAAGTTTTTTTACTTAAAAAAACAAAAACAATTATCAATTTTGTAGAACTTTAACGATACGTTTACGCTATTTTGTAAATATGGATTGGTAATGCGGGCCTATAAACTATTTTGGTTGATTATAGGGCAAATTCAGTTAATTTTGTTGGGTTTTTCATGACAGTTATTCAGCTTCAAAAAGATTTTCTTCGTACTCCCTCACAGATGCCATGGCGCAATAAAATTTTTAAAGGAGATTGTGTTTCCGTTCTAGAAAAACTTCCAAAACATTCCGTTGATATGATTTTTGCGGATCCACCCTATAATTTGCAATTGGACGGAGCTTTATATCGTCCAGATCATTCGCTTGTTGATGCGGTTGATGATGCATGGGATCAGTTTGAGAGTTTTGCTGCTTATGATGCTTTTACTCGTGCATGGTTGCTTGCTTGTCGTCGTGTATTAAAACCCAACGGAACACTTTGGGTTATCGGATCTTACCATAATATTTTTCGAGTTGGGACGGCATTACAAGATTTAGGTTTTTGGATGCTTAATGATATTATTTGGCGCAAGAATAATCCGATGCCTAATTTTCGAGGGCGCCGTTTTCAAAATGCTCATGAGACGCTTATTTGGGCTGTGCGAGATCAAAAAGATAAAAAGTACACATTTAATTATGATGCCTTAAAAGCGGCAAATGAAGATCTACAAATGCGTTCAGATTGGCTTTTCCCTCTCTGCACTGGAGCTGAACGTTTAAAGGATGATTCAGGGCGTAAATTACATCCAACACAAAAACCGCAAGCGTTATTAGCGCGTATTATTATGGCTTCTAGTAAACCTGGAGATGTTATTCTCGATCCGTTTTTTGGTTCGGGAACAACAGGTGCTGTTGCCAAGCTTTTAGGGCGTGATTTTGTTGGGATTGAACGCGAGCAAGATTACATCGATGCAGCATGTGAGAGAATTGCAGCGGTTCAACCTTTAGCGCAACCAGAACTAGCGATTTTGGATAGAAAAAAAGCAGAACCACGCGTAGCATTCAACAGTTTGCTTGAAGCAGGTTTACTCTATCCTGGAGAAGTTCTGTATGATCGTAAGAAGCAAGTATCTGCTATTGTAAGAGCTGATGGTACGATTATGCATGGTGGTGAAGCGGGCTCAATTCACGCAATGGGAAGAAAGGCTCAAGATTCGCAGAGTTGTAATGGTTGGACCTTTTGGTATTATGAGGAAAATGGACGGTTGAAGTCCATAGATCATTTAAGAATGATCATACGTTCACAAATGTTAAAAACGGGTGTTTTATGAACTAAGCTGATCGCTTCATTCTAGAGTGATCATCAATGTACCTGATCTTGATTGAGATGGACGGGAGGGTGTTTTTGCCTTTCTTAGATGTTTTTTATTAAAACACTAATCCGCTTATAAGCGGCAAGCGAGTATTTTTATGCTTCTTTTAGAAGAAATTAAAATGAGAAATTTTCACTCTATGTTCTGATTTTAGTTCCAAAACAGTAAAATTTCAATATAAGCTTATAAAAATGAAATATCAGAATTAAAAGGTTCATTCAGAAGTTCAAAATTAAGTGCGTTTTTGAATACGTACATCTGTAAAGTGCGTAAGATGTATTGGTTTATCAAGCTAATTTAGCGTTATTCATATTGACGTCCTCCCCGAATATCGTCAAATTTTCTTATTTCAGACCTGTTTCATATTGAATCAATAAAATTTACTTGCTTGCATGTCATAAGCGGGGGTGGCGTGTGAATAAAATTATTAAAGAAAGAATTAAAAAGTACCTTTTATGAACCGTTTCAAGTGCCAAGGGTTGTTGTAGGAGGCTGGTAAATATAATGATGGTGCTGACTTGCTCCTTCATAAGCAAAAAAGGATAGATCCTGAAATTTAAATCTAAAGCTTCTAAGCGTTTCTATCCCTCCTTAATTTTTGTCTGTAGAAAAAATTGGTTATTTCATTTTTTAAAATTTTTCTTTTACAGATTAATAAATGATCGCTAGAGATACAAAAGTCTCCATTAGAAAACATTTTTATGAATAGGGAAGGTTATTTAAATCTGAAAGAATTGGGAAGTGCTACGGAAATGGCTTTTTTCATAACAGTAGGTAGTGCTTCTTCGGCAAGATGTTGAATGTTACACCACCAACCATTTTCATAATTCATTTCATGAACATTCTCAGTATAGTAAACATCGAGTTTTAGAGAAAAGTGAGTAAAAACATGCGTAATTTGTCCTTTGAATTGCCAATTGGCAGTAAAGGGTGCATTTTGGAGCCCATTTTCGTTGTTTATGCCAATATTGTTAGGAATTTGGGTCATTCCACCAAGGAGCTTTTGCGTCTGTCGTTTTTCCAAATAAATTTGTTTCTTTTTATTAAGGACCACAAAAGCAATACCTGTTTTTGAAGGGCGTTCTTTTTTAGGGGCTTTAACTGGAAAAGACTCCGTTTGTTGTATCTTTTCTGCTTTGCATAAACATTGAAGAGGGCAGGTATAACAAGATGGTTTGCGTGGAGTACAAATTGTTGCTCCCAAATCCATCATTGCTTGAGCAAAGTCACCAGGACGATTTAAAGCAGTAATTTTTTGTGTTTTTTCTTTAATTTCAACTTTTGCTTTTTGCAATATTGAAGTGATAGCAAAAAGTCGCGCTACCACACGTTCGACATTACCATCAACCACTGCTACAGGGTGGTTAAAAGCAATCGCAGCAATGGCTGCGGCAGTATAATCTCCAATACCGGCTAGAGTTCGCAATTCTTTTACAGATTGTGGAAATTGTCCCGCGTAGTTTTCAACAAGCTGTCGCGCACATTTTTTAAGATTACGTGCGCGTGAATAATAACCAAGTCCAGCCCATGCTTTCATGATATCATCTTGTGAGGCTTTTGCTAAAGAGGAAAGATCAGGCCATAGTTTTAGAAACTTTTTAAAATAAGGCTTAACTGTTTCAACGGTTGTTTGTTGAAGCATGATTTCAGAAAGCCAAACTTGATAAGGATCAGGACGGATACCTTGTTTTTGCTTTTCTGGGGTAATCCGCCACGGAAGATGTCTGTGATTTTGATCGTACCAAGCAAGGAGGTGCGAAGAAATTTCATACATGATTGCTTTCAAGCATAGGGAGATATAAAATGCAAAAGAAAAAATTATTTATTTTGTTGATATTTCATAAATTGAGGAGGCAACAATTTTTAGATGAAACAAATGATTTTAATTTAGTAAGCGGTTGAACAATGATCTAAAAATGAGAAAACAACTTAAAAAACGTATCTTTTATTCTCTTTCTGAGACGGTATACAAAATACTTGATCCAGTTTTACGCAAACGGACAGGGCTTAATGTAGCGCTTATAGAACATTGGCCACAAATTGCGGGCTATGATATCAGTGAACATACAATGCCGCTTAAAATTATTTGGAAACGTCGTGCAGATCAAGATGAAGTTTTTCAGCCAGCAACACTTGTTGTCGCATGTGAAGGATTTGCTGCGTTAAAATTGATGCATGAAACAGAGGAATTACTTCATAGAATTAACGGATTTTTTGGCTATATTGCTATTGATCGCATCAAGATTGAGCAAAGGAGTATGTCGGTTTTTATGAATCACTTGCCTCTAAAACCGCCTTTGAGTGAACAAGACAAAAAATGCGTGGAAAAAATGCTTGAAGGAATTGAAGATAAAAGTTTGCACCAAGCACTTTATCAACTTGGCTGTTGCATTTTTTTGGAAAAAAATAATAAATAGAAAGATATTTTATATATTTTTCTTTAATATATGAGAAAGCATTGGATTCCTATTCGTTAATAACAACAGAAAAGTATTATTTATGGTAAAATATCGTTCTTTTTTATCTTTCGGGATAATTTTTCTCTTCATAACGATTGTACAAAACAGTGTAACAGTTGCTTTAGCGCGTGATCCCAAATCAGTGGCAACTGTTGATATGGCAGAGCTTCTTCAATCGGGTAAAGTAAAGGATCGCTTTGAGGGAGAGGCGGATGCACCAGTCGTCATTGTTGAGTATGCTTCGTTGACATGTACCCATTGTGCGCATTTTTATAATGATATACTTCCCCAAATTCGTAAAAAATATATCAAAACAGGAAAAGTAAAACTTATTTTCCGAGAATATGCTTTTGATCCTCGGGCAACAGCAGGTTTTATGTTGGCACGGTGTGCACCGGAAGATCGCTATTTTCCTTTGATAGAAGTTTTATTTCAAAAACAAAATGAATGGGCTTTCGGAAAAAATGCTCTAACACCATTGAAGAAAATTGGCTTAATGGCTGGTTTTACAGATGAAAGTTTTACTGCGTGTTTGAAAAATCAGTCCATTTTAGATGAAGTAAATGCATCTTTTGAACGCGGTAAAGAGCTTGGTGTCACAGCAACACCTACTTTCTTTATTAATGGTAGTAAATATGAAGGTGCCATGAAAGTAGAAGAATTTTTTTCGGTGATTGATAGTTTTCTAAAAAACTGAATCTTAATCTTCCAGAAGATGGATAGTGATTTTTGGTCATTATCTCTTTTAGAAGGATTAATATTATGCATTTATGAAGCGATATCGTTGAGCCAATTTTGAATCAAATCATTGCTTTTAAGTGAGCCTGGGTTGAATGATGTTTTGAAGCTGATATGGGAGGATTTGTACAGTGAAAAAATGGGTTTATAGTTTTGGAGATGGAAAGGCAGAAGGAAGTGCAAGTGAGCGTAACCTTCTCGGAGGTAAAGGGGCTAATTTGGCAGAAATGAGTAATCTTGGTTTGCCCGTACCACCCGGATTTACGCTGACAACAGAAGTTTGTAATTTTTATTATGCCCATGACAAATCATATCCAGAAGAGCTACAGGAATCTGTTAAGCAAGCACTAAGATACGTTGCTGAACAAACAGGACGTGAATTTGGGAATGAACAAAGACCACTTTTGCTGTCTGTTCGTTCAGGGGCTAGGGCTTCTATGCCAGGGATGATGGATACAGTGCTGAACCTTGGCATGAATGATAAAACTGTAAAAGCAATTGCTTTACAAGCCAATAATGAACGTTTTGCTTATGATAGTTATCGGCGTTTTATCCAAATGTATTCTAACGTTGTTTTGGGGCTAGACCATTCGTATTTTGAAGAGATTCTTGATGAAGTAAAAGCATGCAATGGTTACACTATTGATACAGAAATGACAGCAGATGATTGGAAGAATGTTATTATTTCTTATAAAGCCTATGTTGAAGAAAAATTAGGAACCCCTTTTCCACAAGATCCTGAACAACAGTTATGGGGGGCGATTGGAGCCGTTTTTTCAAGTTGGATGACAGCACGTGCAGTTACTTATCGCCGTTTACATAGCATTCCTGAAAGTTGGGGAACGGCAGTTAATGTGCAAGCTATGGTTTTTGGTAACATGGGAGAAGATTCGGCAACGGGCGTTGCTTTTACACGCAATCCATCGACAGGGAAAAAAGAACTTTATGGTGAGTTTTTAGTTAATGCGCAAGGGGAAGATGTTGTGGCGGGCATTCGAACGCCTCAAAATATTACAGAAAATGCGCGTATTGTTTCTGGTTCAAATAGACCGTCGTTAGAAAAAATTATGCCTGAGGCTTTTTTGAAATTATGTCAGATTGCGCAGAATCTTGAGCAGCATTATCGGGATATGCAAGATCTCGAATTTACCATTGAAAAAGGTAAATTATGGATGCTTCAGACTCGTTCAGGAAAACGCACGGCTCGTGCGGCTCTCAAGATGGCAATTGAAATGGTTGAGGAGGGGTTAATAAACCGTGAAGAGGCTGTGATGCGTATTGATGCAAAGTCGCTTGACCAACTTTTGCATCCAACACTTGATCCCAAAGCAGAACGTTTTGTTATAGGACGTGGTTTACCTGCTTCTCCTGGAGCCGCAACTGGTGAAATTGTTTTTACTTCAGAAGAGGCAGAAACTGTGTCGGCGGAAGGTCGCAAAGTTATTTTGGTCCGGGTAGAAACAAGCCCAGAAGATATTCATGGTATGCATGCTGCAGAAGGAATTTTAACAACGCGTGGCGGTATGACAAGTCACGCTGCTGTTGTTGCGCGGGGGATGGGAAAACCATGTATTTCTGGTGCTGGCAGTGTGCGGATTGATTATAACACAAATACGTTGTTTGCCTCAGGAGAAAGCCTAAAAAAAGGTGATGTTATCACAATTGATGGTGGAAGTGGAGAAATTTTCAAAGGGAAAGTTGCAATGTTGCAGCCTCAGCTTTGCGGAGACTTTGCAAAATTAATGGAATGGGCTGATGGGATGCGACGTATAAGAGTTCGCGCTAATGCTGATACACCATCTGATGCCCGTATGGGACGCTCTTTTGGGGCTGAAGGTATAGGTCTTTGCCGTACGGAGCATATGTTTTTTTCTGATGAACGTATCGTTGCCATGCGTGAAATGATTTTAAGTCATGATGAAAGTGGTCGTCGTAAAGCACTAGATAAGCTTTTGCCAATGCAGCGTTCAGATTTTAGTGAATTATTTGAAATTATGTGTGGTTTACCTGTTACTATCCGCTTGCTAGATCCACCATTACATGAATTTTTGCCTAAAACGAAAGCAGAAATTCTTGATGTTGCAACAGCTATGGGGGTTTCTGCTGAAGTGCTTGCTGAACGCACTCAGCAGTTGCACGAATTTAATCCTATGCTTGGATTACGAGGATGCCGTTTAGCTATTACTTATCCTGAAATTGCAGAAATGCAAGCGCGGGCGATTTTTGAAGCAGCAGCAGAAGCTGCCCAAAAATCTGGATCTCCTGTTATGCTTGAAATTATGGTGCCACTGGTTGCGCTTAAATCTGAACTCGATTTTGTGAAAGCGCGTATTGATCAGGTTGCTGAGGAAGTGATGAAAGAAAAGGGAAGCACTATTCAATATATGGTTGGGACGATGATTGAACTTCCAAGAGCGGCGCTTCGAGCAGATGAAATTGCTGAAACTGCTGAATTTTTTTCATTTGGAACAAACGATTTGACACAAACTACTTTTGGGATTTCCCGTGATGATGCAGCTCCTTTTTTGGCAACCTATTTTCAAAAAGGTCTTTTAGAGCAAGATCCTTTTGTGTCTATTGACCGTGATGGAGTAGGGGAACTTATTACCATTGCTGCACAGCGTGGACGCTCAAAGTGTGCAAAAATAAAATTGGGAATTTGCGGTGAACATGGAGGCGATCCTGCCTCTATTGCTTTATGCGAAGAAAATAACCTAGATTATGTTTCGTGTTCTCCTTTTCGAGTGCCAATTGCTCGTTTAGCAGCAGCTCAGGCCGCAATAGCAAAAAGGATGTAATGGGTTAATATTTTTTGTTGTATCGTTATTACTGAAATAAATTTTTATATATTCTTTTATTTTCTTTAATAAAGGGAATAAAAATGCTTCTAAAATGCACGATAAGTTGTGTTACGCGAGAAAGTGTTTTTTTTAGAGGTTTATGAGAGAAAATATAAAGCAGGATAGACAAAGATGTATTATTAATACTACTTTCTAT
The DNA here is from genome assembly GCF_042195765.1 of Bartonella sp. AP3QHHD. Classification (NCBI taxonomy): domain Bacteria; kingdom Pseudomonadati; phylum Pseudomonadota; class Alphaproteobacteria; order Hyphomicrobiales; family Bartonellaceae; genus Bartonella; species Bartonella sp. AP3QHHD. The sequence goes on along the minus strand of NZ_JBHIPC010000111.1, from coordinate 168,940 downwards.
TGGCGAACCTCTTGATAGAGAGAAACGTGTTATTGTGCAGTCAATTTATGCGTTTGCTTTTTTATAGGGGAATGAGCTCCTCACGCAAAATAGAATGCTCCAAACAAATGCATTTTTTTTTGCACATCATGCTGTTTGAGATAGACATTTCTCAGTGGATGCTCCATTTCACATTGATATTCGTGGAATGGGGATTATGTAAAACTCCCCGTAAGTTTATAAAAATCTTCCCAAAATTTATAAACTCCATTATGCACTCCCATCTTTACATTTATAAAGGAATATCAAAGTTACACAATCTATTGATTTATAAAGATAATTTTTTATTTCTCATATTGAATGAAAGCTGTAAATATCATAAGATCTTCTTATTTCGACTTCTTTTATAATGAATCAATCAAAACCATGTTTTTTGTATGTTACAGGCCGGATGAGCGTCTGTGGATAAAAAAATAAAGCAAGGATATGCCTCTTATGAATCATCTCAAGTGAGAGCTATCACAAATTGAAGGTAGGTACAGTGTGTAATGGTGCCGGCTTGCTTCTTCATAAGCGTAAAGATGATGTGCGCTGTCGCGCAGTTGTTGTGGGGGGGGCTGCTATTATTATTCACGGGCGTTGTTGCGAAGTGGTTTTGGGTGCTTTAGAGATGTTTTTTAAGAAAGCCCGTGAATGGCAATCCAAGTATATTCCGTTTGGGACATTTTGTTTTAGGTGAGGGGGAGTGAGACTAAAAAGACATGTGATAAATAAGAGCATGAGGCAATAGGTAATCTCCGTTATTTTAAAGATATTGCTTTAGATGTATTTGAAAGGCGTAAAGCTGAATTAAAAGGAAATGGCAAAGATGAAAACTGGTTTTTACCTTAAATTTTCATATTCTTCCCAAATTAGGCTGTTTTCCTGTTTTAAGAGATTATACAAACAGAGATGCGCAATATTCTTGCTTCCATTTGGCATACAAAAGCTATAACAGCTGAGAGAAGTACTAAACTGTCTTAACATTTGTTTCAAACATACTGCTGCGTTAGGTTTGGATGTTGATTTATAGGCAATACTAAACGCACACGCTCTCTTAAGAAGACAATGTCATAAAACACATAACTTTCCAGCAGTAGATTAGAGAGAAGTGCCGGTTTTTTATCAGACACTTTGCAAAACAACAACCATAACACAACTAGCTTTATGTCTACTTATCCTTACAGGTGTTTGCACAAATTCTTTGCATCATATTTATAAAGATCAAATTGACGATAATATATGGACAATTCGTGGTTCGATAATATGAAAGGTTTACGTGATACTACAAAAATTTCGTGTCCTTTTATCATCAGAGGCAATAAAAATGCTAGAACAAGCGCGTTTGCTATTTTGCAATATTCTTTTTTCTGCAATCGGTTGTGGTTTTTTTGAAGCAAATTATACGGCTCAATATGTAATGTGTAAGAAAACCATTCTGATTGATTGAATATAAGAGGGCTTGAGATGAAGGAATGTTTGAGGGGAGCATTAAACAAACGAAAGATGAATTATCATTATAAATTAAGAGATTATTATGATTAGCTTCAATTTAATAAACCAATTTCACGCATTTTCATTAAAATTGTGTGATTAATTTTACCTGTTACAGGAAGATCAAATATTTTTTGAAACTGTTTTAAGGCTTCTATCGTCTTTTGATCTTCTATTCCTGTGACAATAACCTCCTCATTCCCAAAAATATGTAAAGCTTTTTGCACTTGTATAATATCTTCAACAGAAGGCTCTAAAATAGCTTCTTTTAAGTGTGTCATATTTTTTGTATTGTTTGTTTCTATTTCGCTTTGCTTAATTAATATCGCGATTTCATCTGCTGCGGGATTAGATAGAACATTCTTTTGCATTCTCTGAGCAGTTTGCTGTTTCCATAAAGTGATGGCTCGGCGTGTTTTAGGTCCTTCCAGTCCATCTAATGGACCATCATAAAATCCTAATTTTGCTAGTTCTTTTTGCTTTTCCAGCATGCTTGCTGATTGAGAGGGTAAAGGTGAATTTGTGTGGTTATGACTTTGAGAATGTACAGAAGCTACACGGGAGAGTTCTTGTGATTTTTCTTCTTTTTCCGATAAATTAGAGCTCTTACCTATACTTTGAACAGAGGAAAATTTCATTTGAGTTAAAATATTTTGATGCGTTGTCATTTGCGAAAATAAAGCATTAAATGAAATAAATAAAAAACTAATGCTAAAAAGAAGAAATCCAACAAAAAATAAAGTATTTTTTCGTGTATAGAAATAAAGAGTTTTTGCACTCCAAAAAATAAAATGAAAAGTTATAAGAAGAAGTGTTATAACAATACTACTGTAGTATTTACGGTGTTTTACAGTTTTTTTTCGGTATGTCTTTCGTTTTGTTGCCATTACTTTTATTTTCAGTTGCGTTTATTTTTTACAAAGAAACAAATATAAATTAGGAAACGAATATGAATCAGTTCTTACTTCCAGCCAGAGAGAAGTGCATTGACATTATTGATTTTTCCTTTCAAACTCCTAGAATGAGCAGCTTCATTATATCAATTTATAAGTTGATAAATCAACAAGAGTTCTTACCAACTTTTATTCATTTCATTTTTTTACAAATCTTTAATGTGTATAAAGAGAGTACCAAATGATTAGCATTCAAGATCATTTTGGTGTTTGCAAACTGCATTATCACATATAATTATCTAAACAATAATGCCACGTTATTCTTCATTTTGTGGCATATGTTTGCCTATTATTTAAAATAAAATTGAAAATATTTGCCTATAACGCTAAAAAGATGACAATCGTTATCTATTCTTTATAATTTACATATAGATGGTTACTGATCCATAAACGGTTTGGTAAGAATAATTATCTCTTAATATTATTATATTTTGGTATAAATTCCTTCTATTAAATAATTTTCATAAGTATCAATTAAATTGATGTTTACAATGTTATAGAAAAAAAACTGGCTTGAGATGTAATCATAAGAGATGCAGTTATTTTTTTGATGTTTTTATCGACATGTTGACCATTTTCATAACATTCCAGTAAAAATTTTATAGATAATATAAATATTTTATCGACACTAGAGTCAGAATAACAGAATTTTACTCTTTTTAGCCTTTTCAACTAAGCTAATATGGTGGACTATTATTTAAAATAATTATGTACACAACATGATTATCTCTCTCATTTTTTATCATAGTATGTTCATTAACATGACCAGCTTGTAAGTGTATAATTTTGATGTTAATTTTTTACTGAATAGACAATGTATCCCATTTTATACAGCGGAATTGTGCCATATTTATAAAAAAGCCAATGATATAGATCCAATACATGAATACTCAATTTTATAAAAAGCACATTTTATAAATTGTTTATAAAGCAACAGTGTATAAAATGTTTCTTTTATTGTATTTACCACTGCGGTACATTGATTATCCATGATACGTTTTTTAATCAAATTATCATTTTTTTTATTTTTTATTTTTGTCATTATTTCATTTTTTGTAGCAGATCCAAGCAGTAACCATTCTTCTAGCCCCCAAAATAATGAGACAACAACGAGCGATGTGATTATTGCTTTTAAGGAAGCCTTAAATGACTTAGGCGCATTTTGTGACCGTAATATAAAAACCTGCAAAGTAGGAAAATCCTTTTTAAGTTCACTTGGCGAGCGCGCATATTACGGTGCAAGAGCTGCTTATGAATATTTAGGGAACATATTAGGAAACAAAAATGATATCAGAGACTTCCCCTAATGTTTCTTACAAAATCGAAATACAAGAGTTCTTACAAAACCATGCAATGTTATCTTGAAATAAGGATTTTTAACGTTCTTCGTGTTATTTATGTTAGGAAGAATAAATATTTATTTTTTATAAGTGTATTCAAGAATGATTATTCAAACGAAACAGGACTAAAATAATGGCGGAAACAATCGGTAATATTATAGAAAACTTTTCGCTTTTGGATAATTGGGAAGATCGTTATCGTTATGTCATCGAGCTTGGCTATGAATTGCCACCTTTTCCAGAAAGCGCTCGAAACGATGCTCACAAAGTTCCTGGTTGTGTTAGCCAAGTGTGGCTTTTATCTTCACGTAATAACTCAAAAGATCCAATATTGACGTTTCAAGGTGATTCCGATGCTCATATTGTGCGTGGACTCATTTACATACTTCTTGCTTTTTATTCAGGCAAAAAAGCTTCTGAAATTCGCAATTCTGATGCTCAAGAGCTCTTTGAAAAACTTGGTTTAAATGAAAATCTTACACCACAACGATCAAATGGTCTGAAATCAATGATTAAACGGATTCGTAACGAAAGCTATATGTAATCCCCTTGGTAGAAATTGCTATATATACAAAAGCTTCACACAAAACATGTATACTAAAATCAACTTTATACATGAAACCATTTTTTCGCAAAATAAGATTATTTAGTTTTTTTCCGTTTGCTTTTGCGTCCAAGCCCCATTTCTTTGGCCAAAGCCGATCGTGTTTTTGCATAATTAGGCGCCACCATAGGATAAGAACTATCTAACTGCCATTTTTCACGATATTCCTCTGGCAACATTCCATAATGTGTCATGAGATGACGCTTTAGAGATTTAAACTTCTTTCCATCTTCAAGGCAAATGAGATAATCAGGAAATACTGAACGCTTCGGATTAACGGCAGGCCTTTGTTTTTCAACTTCGACTTCTGTTAACTCTAGATTCCCTGCTTTACGAAAAGCAGCATGGACATCAGCAATTAAACTTGGCACTTCAGTCGGTCGAATAGAATTATTACTCACGTAGGCAGCAACAATATCAGCAACCAATGTAATAACTAAATTGCTTTCAGTCTCTAAGACTGCACGATGTTCCATTCTTGTTTCCTTTAATTTAAAATTGAGTAATTCAAAATCGAGATATAGTGCATATACTCATGATATAAAGATCTCATGCACATGAGCTTCATATTGTACAAAAATCTTTTTTGTCAATTCAATTATTCTATAAAATTGCCAAAACACAAAAAAATCAAATAAATACCCATTTTTTGTCATAATATACAATAAGAAAAACGAAATTATTACATGCTAAAATATATTTTTATCCTATAACATATCATACATAATATATAATACATCACAAATATAAAAAAATATATGATAAAATTTATTTATTTTTTTTGAGAACGTAAAAATAAAATTACTAATTATAAAAATATAATATATAAATTATTATATTTTTTTTGAATACTTATAGTTTAGTAAGTTTATGTTTAATAAGTTTTAAATTCATTTTTATTGTTTATATTTATAAAATTTAATAATAAAAAACATGATGTATTATAAATATGACATAATAGTATTATTTATAATATAAAATTATTCATTAAAAGGAGATAGGACATTTTTATTTTTTATACAGTAATAATAATATTTTAGATATATTTATTCCTCTCTGTAAAATTATGCGATTATACTGTTTCAAAAAAAATCAATTCTTTTTCTAATAGTTTAATTGTTTTACCAGTCACTTTCATTATAAAAGTGGTGTTATATCCCTAGAAAACAATAGCTGTGATATGTAATGAACAGAAAGGTATTAGTTTTAAAAATTATCATGGTGCTATTTTTGCAAGTGAATAGAACTTATAGACTTTTACACTTGCATCAATCACTGTGATTCTAACATATAAACGAAGCTATTAACATATTTTAATATAGGATTGTGTATGACTCGCACTTTTGCAATTCCTCCCAAAGCATCTAGAATCACTCATAAGGAAATATATCATGGTATTTTTCGTGATGATCCCTATCATTGGCTACGTGCGTCTAACTGGCAAGATGTTTTTAAAGATCCTAACTGTCTTGATCCCAATATTCGACATTATCTTGAAAAAGAAAATGCTTATCAATCAGCTCAAATGGCTGATACAAAACCATTACGAGATTTGCTTTTTACCGAAATGAAAAACAGGATCCAAGAGAATGATAGTTCTGTTCCTATAAAACATGGTCCTTTTGCTTACGGATTCTCTTATGTTACCGGAGGCCAACAACCACATTATTTTCAGACACCAAGGAATGGCGGAGAAAAAAACGTGTACCTTAATGGTGATGTCTTGGCAGAAGGCAAAGAATATTTCAAATTTGGTTCAGTTCAAGAATCTCCTGACCATACACATGTGGTATGGACCTATGATGACAAAGGATCAGAATTCTATACAGCTAAAATTCGTAATTTTGAGACATTGTCTGACTGTACGGACACAATTACTGATACATCTGGTCAAATTGTATGGGATGCTAGGTCTGAAGGTTTTTTTTATACTAAGATGGATAAAAACCACCGACCTTCAGAGCTCTATTATCACCAATTAAACACAGATCAATCACAAGATAAGCTTATTTTTCGTGAAGACAATCCAGGTTTTTTCTTAGATGTAAGCGGTTCTAAGCTTAATGATGTTATTTATATTAATATTCATGATCATGAAACATCCGAGATCTGGTTAATTCCTGCTGAGGCGCCTTTTACTGTTCCCCAATGTGTACGGAAACGACAAAAAGGTATTGAATATTCACTTACAGAGGGTGGTGATGTCTTTTATATTCTGACCAATTTAGATAATGCAAAAGATTTCAAAATTATGGTAGCGCCATATACATCTCCACAATCAGAAAATTGGTCTGAGTTTGTCCCACATCAGCTTGGGTGCCTAATATTATCCCATGATGCTTATCAAGATTTTCTTGTCTGGATCGAACGTTTTGAGGGGCTTCCACGTATAAAAGTGATGGAACGTACCACTAAACAAGTGAATTCCATTGCTTTTACTGAAGAGGCTTATTCTTTAAGTTTGCAAGGAGTTGCAGAATATAACAGTCCAACTATTCGTTTTTCCTATTCATCTATGACAACACCTGATCAAGTGTTTGATTATGAGATGAAAAATTGTAAACGAATGCTTTTAAAAACGCAAATAATTCCCTCTGGGCATAATAAAGATGCATATGTAACACGACGGATTACAGCAATAGCAGACGATGGTGAGAAGATTCCTATTTCACTTTTTTACCACAAAAACACTCTCCTTGATGGTGGTGCGCCTTGTCTGCTTTACGGTTATGGTGCTTATGGGATCTCTATTCCTGCCAGTTTCAATAGTAATGTACTTTCTCTAGTAAACAGAGGTTTTATTTACGCGATTGCTCATATTCGCGGAGGAAAAGAAAAGGGAGTAGAGTGGTATGAGAAAGGAAAGCATCTCTTTAAGCACAATACATTTACAGATTTTATTGCTTGTGGGCGTTACCTTGTAAACAATAAATTCACTTCTCACGACCGGCTGATTGCTCATGGTGGTTCAGCAGGGGGGATGTTGATGGGAGCCATTGCCAATATAGCTCCCCAGGATTTTGCTGGGATCGTAGCGAATGTGCCTTTTGTTGATGTCTTAGCGACAATGTTAGATGCTTCATTGCCACTCACACCTCCAGAATGGGCCGAATGGGGGAATCCTCTTGAATCAGAAGAAGATTATAAGCTTATTGCTTCCTATTCCCCTTACGATAATGTCAAAGCTCAAAACTATCCCCCTATACTTGTGATGGCAGGATTAACAGATCCTCGTGTAACTTACTGGGAGCCTGCAAAATGGGTGGCAAAATTACGAGACCTAAAAACAGACGATAATGCAGTTTTATTACGTATTAATATGGATTCAGGGCACGCTGGTGCAGCTGGACGTTTTTCAAAGCTAGAAGAAGTTGCCTATATCTATGCATATATTCTAAAGATAGCAGGAAAAGACTTTTGCTAATCCATAATACTTCTGTATGAAAGTCTCCGATAATTTATTGGATTATAGAGACTTTCATACACTAAAAAGTTATCTAGATAGTTTAAAATTCACATTCTTCATAAAGTTCCAAAACATAGTCCCAATTAATTAAATGGTCTACAAAGGATTCGAGGTACTTCGGTCGAGCATTGCGATAATCAATGTAATAGGAATGTTCCCACACATCGACACCCAAAATAGGGCGAGCATTGTGCACTAAGGGATTTTCACCATTAGGCGTTTTCATAATTTCAAGCTTGCCATCTTTAACAGCAACCCACGTCCATCCAGAACCAAATTGGGCACTAGCAGCAGCAATAAAATCAGCGCGGAATTTGTCGTAACCACCTAGATCAGCGTCAATAGCTTTTGCTAACTTTTCAGGAAGTCTTTGGCCACCACCATTTTTTTTCATCCAAAGCCAAAAGTGGTTATGATTGTAATACTGCGCTGCATTATTAAACAAACCAATATTTTTTCCAAAACTTTTTTTAACAATATCTTCAAGGCTTTCATTTTCTAAGCCTAACTCTTTCACAAAATTATTGGTGTTGGTAAGATAAGCAAGGTGATGCTTATCATGATGATATTCAAGCGTTTCGCGTGACATATAAGGCGAAAGGGCATCGTAATCATAAGGCAACGGGGGCAATTCAAAAGCCATTTAAAAATCTCCTCGATTCTAATTGTTAAGCTTATTTCATAAGTCTAATTTGCCATTTACCGCATTTAAAAGCAAATGTTGAATACCTAGTTTGTATGAAATAGTTTTAATGTTTCTCTTTTTGTAAAAGAAGCTTTTAGGAAATGTATATTCATCAATCAAAAAGGGTATTGGTCTACATAAAGATTGCTTCTGAAGATTTTTTTACATCTATGAGTGGGTAATAAATATCATTATCTTTTGAATAAAAAGTAAATGGAAATAGTTATTATTCCTTGTTTTTGTATCTCTATTTTTTCAAATACCATATAAAATGTTTTTAATTTTTGCAAAACTCTTCCAGTTTATTGGTGTATCATAATGTTTTCAACAGAATATTAAGTGTTATTTTTTAGGAAATATTTTTCAATGTGCTTGATTTTATTTTATGGTGCTACCCATGAATAATATAATGTAAAAATTAGTGGACATTACCATCTTTATGCTTAATGCAAGAATAAGCAAACGCAAAGCCAGTTGTGTCATTGTTGTTGTTTTGCAGAGTGACTGATAAAAGGCAGGAACATCTTTCCAGTCCATTGCTGGTAAATTTTGTGCTTTATGGCGTTGTTTCCCTAAGAGAGCCCGTGCTTTTATCGTTGCTTGTAAATCAACATCCAGCCCCAAAGCAGCAGCATGTTTGAGACAAATATTAAGACGATTTATTGCTTTCTCTGCGGTTGCAGCTTTTGCATGCCAGATGGGAGCAAGAACATTGCGTATCTCTGTTTGTGTAATTTCTGAAATAGGAATACAGCCTAATTTGGGGAGAATATAAAGTTGTAAAGGTAGAAACCAATTCCCAGCCTTGCCATCTCCTTTTAATTCAGCTTTACGACTTTCAAAAGCATCTAAGGCAATGTCTTTTAGGTAATGGAGATTACTTATTGCCTCACGCTTTTGTTTCTCACGTTCTTTAATGGGATCACGCCCCTCATGCAAAACAGAACGCCATTGATTTGCTAATTCACGGGCTTTTTTTAAAGAAACATGTCTTAATGCACCCAAGCCCATTTCGCGGCGCCGACCATGAATGGTATAACGATAAAGCCATTGAGCACCACCATCTTTACGCTTATGAAGAAGCAAGCCGGCACCATCATTATATTTGCCAGCCCCAATGTTGCGACAGCCCTTGCATTAAGACGATTCATAAGAACCATTTTTACTCCTTTCTTGTACAATTTTTACCCACACACTAGCCCCGCTTTTGACGTGCAAGCAAGTGATATTAATTGATTCAATCTGAGAGGGTTTGTGATGAGAAAATCTTACTATATTCGGAGTTATGATTCAAGTTGAAAAAGGATGATTTATTATTATAAATCAATGTGTTGACAGAGCACAGCAGCACTATTATACACTTACCGATTGCCAATGTGGTGACAGCTTTTTTCTTAAATTGAGCAAGATGGGATTTTAATATATCAAGAAAAGTAAATCATATGCAAATTTATTAGATACATGAGTAAACTGCAAGATTTTCTTCTGTTCCTAGAAAATCAATACAAAGAGCAAAATAATTGATGGATAAATGGTTTTTTCTTATGTTAAAATCACAACTGTATATCAGTTTCTGCTACGAATTTGTATCGATGGCAATGCCATACAAAACTCAGAAATTTTATGATAAAAAAGTAAAGTCTTTGATTTTCAGATATTGCGTCCAATCACAGGAATCGCTATAAAGTGCAAGAGTTGCTATAAAGCGTGTTTTTTTTGGGGTATAGCCAAGCGGTAAGGCACCGGTTTTTGGTACCGGCATTCCCTGGTTCGAATCCAGGTACCCCAGCCAATTTTAGTGAAATTAGTTAATCAAAGTTCAGCTTGAGAGTGAATTAGCCCCCTTAACCATCTATTGCTATTCATGGAAAGTCTGGTAAGTTGAAAAACATCTATTTGTAGCGGGGCAGCTCTAAATAATGGTAAAGTTTTCTTTTAATATAGCTATCGCTTAAAGAACTCTTTTAAAAGCTTATTTTTTATAAGAGGGGAATAAATGATTTATGCGCACTTGCTTTAGAAAAACTATTTGGCTGGATTTTGCGCTCTATAGCAACACCAGCGTGCAATTTTTCGTATTCCACCATCTTCATTACGTCGTACAGCATAACAATAACGCTGATCAGGAAATATATTTCGTTGCATATCGCGTACAATATGAGCAGTATGGCCATAGGGTGCTACACAATCAATAAACCATACGTATTTTCCATTCTGCCAATTGACATCGGGTAAAAATTCTCCCTTTTTAAGCATAGATTGATGATTTTTCTCATCTAAAAAAGCCCAAGTGATAAAGGCACAAAATTCTCCACGTTCATTTTTATAGAGTTTATATTGCCCAGTCTGTAAGGCGGGTCCTATGTTGCGTTCGATATCCCAAATTCGCCAGCGGCGGTATAAGGGAGATGTAAGCATTAAAACCATCATAGCTCCTAACGCTGTAAGAGGGTCTATGAATGATGATGAAGGATTTTCATGCACACACATTAATCTTTATCTTTCCTTTAGAGATTGTTCTAAAATTTTGGTGATAGGTTCAAAGAAATAAGAAATGAGACGTCGTTTTGAGGTAATGACATCCGTTGTCACAGTCATGCCAGGGATAAATTTAAGATGTTTGTTATTCAAAGTGATATGATCTTGGTCAATTTTGATTAAAACAGCGTAGACACCATTAATTTCTTTATTATAGCGCGCTGTAGCGCCTACATTAACGACTGTACCGTGGATAACACCGAAACGTTCAGGTGGAAAGGCAGAAAACTTGATGTAAGCACGTTGACACTTTTCTAAAAAACCAATATCTCGATTATCAAAAAACGCTTCGACAATGAGTCCGCCGGCACCAGGGACAATGCGCATGAGAGTTTTACCAGCCTCTACAAAGCCGCCCAAAGTATGGATACTTAAATCATCGATACGTCCATCAACAGGTGCATAAAGTGATAAGTGGTCAAGATGGTATTGAGTGCTATCAAGCTTTGCTTTTAATCCTTGAAGATTCAGTTCTGTTTCACGCGAAAGTTGCCGATAGCGGGCGATTTCATCGGAAATGAGACTTTTCCGTTGTTGGCGGAGGGTGTTTATTTCGGCGGCATTTTCTTCCAAACGTCTTTGATTGGTTAAAATTTCATGCTCGACATTTTTAAAGTCATGTAAACGCTCTAAATAAACTGCTTGGCTAATGACTTTTGTTTCCATTAGGCTTTTTGCAGCCTTTAATTTCCCTTGGCTTAATTGACGATCATCTTCCAACCTATCTAATTGCGCATGTTGTGTTGCACCGCTGCGCTCGACGCGGTCCGCCTGTGCTTTTAGCGCTCTTAATTTATCTTGGAGAGATTGAAGGGTAGCGCTAATGAGTTTTTCCCCTTCTATTCTTGCAGTCGTGTTGCCAGAAGGAGGAACTGGCAGATAGGCAATCCCTTTGGTCACAAAATCTTTATCCAAAGGATCACTTTCATGTAAAGCTGTTAAAATAGCTGTTGCGATTTGTGCTTGAAGAGTTTGTTGCGCGATATCTGCTTGAACACGTGCGCACTCATTGAGGGCTTCACGAGGATCTAATTGAATAAGGAGATCGCCTTGATGAACAAATTGCCCTTCTTTTACAAGAATTTTCTCAATGCGTCCTGTATTTTGCGCTTGGACCAGCTGAACGTAAGCGGTGGGAATAACACTTCCTTGCCCCCGTGCAACAATCTCTGTTTTTGCGATAAAGCTGCCGATTACAATAAAGAGAAATAAGGTGACCAAAACAGCAACAACCATATGAAGCGTTGGTGACAAAGGGCGCAAATAGGGAGCTTTATCTGCCATTTTTTGCCTCCAAATCAGTAAAGTTTAAGACGGTTGCATGCCGAGGAAAGAGGTCACTTTTGTGGGTAATAACAAGAACAATACGATCTTGTGAAAGTTTATATAAATGCTCAACAATTTGTGCACTGACAGCGTCATCCAATGCGGAAGTAGGTTCATCCAAAATAAGCAGGCTTGGGTTTATCAGAAAGAAACAAGCCAAAGCCAAGCGTTGGCGCTGACCACCTGATAAAAAACCACCTTGCTCTCCTACTTGAGTATTGAGTCCTAAAGGCAACTGAGCAATCAAATCATGGCAAGCACTAACATATAGTGCAGAGTCGATTTCATCTTTAGTGGCATCTGGTTTAGCAAGAAGCATATTCTCAAGAATAGTTCCGGAAAAAAGGCAAGGATTTTGAGGAAAATACGCGATTGTTTTACGCACGCTACGGACATCAAAATTCTGTAAAGGTTGGGCGTTAATCAATATCTTTCCGCTTGTTGGGGGGTAGAGTCCACAAAGGAGCTTCGCCAAGGTTGTTTTTCCGCACCCTGAAGGACCAAGTAACATAATCGGTTGCCCAGGTTGTAAACAGACATCAAGATGATTGATAATGGACTTATCTCCATAAGAAAAACAGAGATCGTTGGTTTCAAGATGAGGAGGAGCGCTGAGTTGAAGAGGCGGCTTTTCTTCTTCCCATTCTGAAGGGGAGTTAAGAATATCGCCCAAACGAAGACGAGAGATTTTCAAATGCTGCCATTCTTCCCATAGGGATGCAAGGCTTAAGATAGGACCAGAAACATTTCCAGCGAGGAGATGAAAGGCAATAAGTTGCCCTAGCGTAATCTGGTTTTGAAGAACTGCCTGAGCACCAAAAAAGATAATAAAAATAGTGAAAAGATCACCAAAAATATGGCTCATGGCTCCATTGAGAAGATGCAATTTACTGGTTGTAAGGCTTTGATCTAAACTACGAGCTAAAGTTTCTTGCATGCGTATCGTATGAGCAGATTCTTTTACATGTGCTTTAATGGCTTCAAGATTGGTAAAACTTTCAATAAGGCGCGATTTATGGACAGCTTGCAGAGTGAAAGAACGGCGTAATTGGCGGCGCAAGAAGGGACCGACCAACGCTAAAGAACCCATTTGTAAAGGTAAAATGATAAGGACAATGAAGGTCAGTTTCGGACTAATGGAAAAGAGTGCCGCAAGATAAATGATTGCGAACAGAACATTTAGCACAGTTGTGGCGATGGTTCCTGTTAGAAAACCGCGAATTGTATCAACCTCTCCGATTCGCGTGAATAGTTCTCCCACTTGCCAAGTGCGTAAGACAGGCAAGGAAAGACTTAACAGATGGCTGTAAATGCGCCGCCCAAATTCTAATGTAAGCCGATTGGCTAAATAAGCGCCTAGGTAACCTGATAGAGTGCTAAGAGCCGTGCTAAACAGCATAATAGCAACCATCAAGACAACGATAGCATAGAGACTTTCAATACGTTGAAAAGGGAGAATACGGTCGATAATCGCTTGAAAAATAAAAGGACTCACCAAGCCAAGTAAGCGCAAAACAACAGCAACGCAACTGAGTTCGATGACATAATAAATATATTTCTTTGTTGTTCTTGTAAACCAAGAGAATGATACAGGTTTTTCTTGTGAATGACTCATTTGAATTTATGATTTTGTTTAAGAGAAAGAGCGATGGATGTCGCATATTTAAACAGTATTGTAAATAGTATTATATTTATACAAAATATACATTTTGTATGTATGCAATACAAACAAAATGTATATTTTATTTATACAGTATTTTTATTGTTATTTATACAAATTATATTTGATATTTGCTAAAATGAATAATAATGAATTTTCCATTGTATCTTTGTGATACAGTTATTTTTAACAATAATTAAAGAGGTTTTATATGTTTCGTTCATTTGGTTCTAGTTTTTCTAATGGTTGGTCTCATGTTTCTAATACGTGGTCAAATATTTCATCAATGAATTTTTCAAGCAGTGGATCACGACCTGGGTGTACTGTTGGAGATTATCTCTCTGCAGGATTTTCAATGGGACATAGGGGACATGATATGGGAGTGGTAATTGGTGGAGTTATGGGGGGGGGTAACTGGAGGACCAATAGGCGCTGTGGAAGGTTTATGGTTAGGAGGAAGAGTTGGCTCTGGAGTAGGATTTGCCACAGGTATAGGAAATACAGCCTATGGATGTTATCGCTAATATAAAAATCAGCAGATATTTCTAAAATGAACAAGCTTGTAGGCATAATTATGTGTCTACAAACTTGACAGGAAGGTTTAGGTGCATAATTTTACAAAATTATATATTTAATTTGGATTTTTTTTATGAATGAGATTATTAGTATTATTGTAGAATTATTATTTTCTATAGGTGCTTTATTTATATTTTTCTATACATTGTTTTCATATTATAAATCTAAAGGTTATAGTAAAAAGGAAGTTTGGAAAAAAATTTTGTTAAGAATATTTTTGTTCGTTATATTATTTTCTATAATATTTTTTATTTATATACGTTATTTCTATGAACAATGATTATTCATTATTAATTTATAATTATAGATTAATTTGGAAATTTTATTTTTATATTATTTTACTTTATTAACTTTTGTATGATATAATATATATTAATGTTTATTGTTTTTATATATATTTAATTTGGATTTTTTTATGAGTGATATTATTCGTATTATTGCAGAATTATTATCTTCTACATGTGCTTTCTTTATATTTTTCTATACAATGTTTTTACGGTATAAATTTAAAGGTTATAGTAACAAAGAAATTGTGAAAAAAATGTTGTTAAGCACATTTTTGTTCATTATATTTGTTATATTACTTTCTATAACAGTTTTTATTTGTATACGTTATTTATATGAAAAATGATTATTTATTATCTTTATATAATAATGTTTTTGATATTTTATTTTCAATATTTATTTTTATATTTTCATTTTCATTAATTTATAGATACAGTGGTGACAGTTGGAAAAATAGTATAAAGGAAGCAATTAAGACATTTAGTGGGTTCTTTTTGTTATTTTTGGCGTTTTGTTTTATTTATGTTGCGTTTAAATATATTAGATATTAGTATTTATATTTAAGTTATTTTTGATAAAAAATTATTTTCATTTAAATAAGTTTCTATTATTTGTAATAATATATATTTTTTTTATTATTATGAAATTTCTTTATAAAATTGAAATAATCATTTATTGTAAAATACAGATGAATTTATGTGTATTTTATTGTTTATTTTTTTCTGTAACTATATTACATATGCATCATATTTTATGATAAATGTATTTCATCTTTCTTGATGAAGATATATTTTTCTATTTTCATTGGAAAAATAAGCCTGTAAGAAATGCTTAATTTCCTTATTAGAGAAGTCTTCTTTCCTACTTTTATGATGAGATTTCTGAGCATAAAAAATATATGTAAAATCAATTATAGTATTTAAGTTTAGAATTTGAATTCAAATTCAAATATTTTATCTATATGTCACGCGCTAAAAAGAGTCTATAAGTTGCTTTTGGGTGTTTAAAGAACTTGTCAGTAATGCTTATGGCCGTCGAGAGACGATAAATGTTTTGTGCGTTTCTGCACGTCTCAAAATTTATTTTTGAAATAAGCTAATTTAGTAAATGTAACTTACTATACTTCTAACCTCTACTCATTATCTTCAGAAAGAGGAAGTGAGGCGATTTCTGTATCAAGTGCATCCATAAAATCGATAATAAAAGCAGCATTTGTCCCCAAATCTCTTGGCAAATAACGAGAAGCAGAACGCATATCAACAAAAGTTGTATCCCCTTCATCAGTTAAACGAATAACAATATCTAAAATAAAGCCAAGATAAAAAGTTTTTGCTCTCGTTTCGATATAAATTTCATTTTCTTCGCCTTTGAATTCTCGTTGTGCTACAACAGGCCAATCATACGCAGCTAAAACATTAAGAACGGATTCGCGAATACGGTCAGGTGAGCCATCATAACGGCGCCCCGATATTTCTGGCCATTGTGACATCTGTATTGCTGCTTGTTCAGTCAAAACACTTTTGAGCGGTAAAGCATCGCTGGGACGTATTGTGCGAAAAAAAGCCGGCGGGCTTTGTGTATCGGTAGAAATATCGTAAAGAGCCGGTAAGGTAAACCAAAGTCCAAAAAAGAGCATCAATGGTGTCGCAGTTATGAGTGAATAAACGATCCCTTTTAAAGCTTTCATTCCCCCTAGAGCACCATATAACCATAAACTATGAAGTGCTTTAATAGCCAGAAAAAGAGAAATAATTACACAGCCAGTAGAGATACCTATCAAAATTATGAAGTCGCTTATGTTAATGACGGAAAAACGTTGTAAAATGACTGAAAATAATAAAATAAAGAACGACAATCCACCAAATCGAGGGGACCATACTGCTGCTCTTGAAACGAACCGAACATATCTCTTCTTCATGAAGTTTTTCCCCTCAATTGTAAACTATAAGCCAAGTTTTTTCAGAGTGCTATCTTACAAAAAGCTTATGCTCATAAAACAAAAATAAAGCACTTATTTTTGAGGTCAAGGATGCGTAATGTCTTATAAGTTTCCAGCGATTGTTTTGGCACTTCATTGAAGGTAAACAGTATTTCTTCTATAGTTTATCATGTTATTGATGCGAATTTTATGGGAATGTTTGTAAATAAAAAGAAATAAACTCAAATAACAAGTTTTACAATTGTTAGCAGCATATTTTTTAGAGCTTTACTCTTGATTTTTCTCTTCTGATTGCGGGGAGTTTTTTCTGTCAGATAATGCGTATCAAATAGGATATGATGATGTGCAATAGAGATTTCATTATATCTCAATAAAAAATTGAGGGATTTATAATCAGATAAATTTGAATATTCAATTAATAGAGAAAAAAGATAACCATTTTGATAGGCTTCATGTATTTTGTATAGAAAGTAAGGTGTTGTACAAATGAGAGGTTAGTCGGTTTTTATTCATAAAATATACGGCAGGTCGCAGATGAAAGGAAAGCTTCACTTTCTTTTCCCGCAAGGGAAGAAGGGACAAAAGTACGTAAAATAACAAACCCTTCATTCAAATTTTTAGCAACCAAAACTGAATTGGTATTTTTTTTAGGTTTTGATTTTTTGAGTTCTATGATTTGTATTGGTTTTCCAATGATAAGATCGAGTGTCGCATCAGGGGCTGTTCGGTCATTAAGGCTATAGAAAATAATTCCGTTGTGTGTGTAGGCTGCTAGTGACCAAAATTGTCGTGTTTTCAAAGCTTTTAAATGAACAGGTCCATTTTCAAGGTTAAATCTGCAGACTTTAAGAAGAAAGAGGGGATCAGCAGATTGTTGAATAGGATTATCGGGAGTAAAATCGACAAATTGATAAGAGGTTCCAGATTTTTTTAGTGCTGTCCATATATTATCTTGTGCCCAGGTGGGGATCAGAAAGAGAACGCAAATATGAACAATAATAGCGCCAATGATTGCAAGAAGTGCGATATAAATAAATCTAGTCACAATTTATTTGTCCTGATGGGATTTGTTCTATTGATGGCATTGTAAGCGTTTGTAATGCCGTTGCTGAGATGATTGGGGTATCGTATAAAGTAAGAATAAGCCCGAATTCTTTTTGACTAACTGTTGCAAGCCAATTGCCGGTTTGCGGTGTGGGTGAAATATTAATGCGCAATGAGCCATCATGCTCATAGATAATATTGTCAGTGTGGAGTTCAAAAGGTATTTCTTTGGATGAAGTATAGGGTTTTAGGGATTTGTCAGCTGTATAAAGGGTAAAAAGACGGGTTTCAGGGATGGTGCCTTTGAGTAAATAATGACAGTGATGATGAAGTGGACGCCCTTGGTTATCTTGCCAAATCTGGAATTGAATACCTTCAGTTCGTCCGAGTGAAACAATGCCTCGTTTGGTCGTGCGGGCGCGGGTATAAGGATCCATATTGGCGGTTCCCATTTTTGGATAAGCACTCCATTTTCCAATTCTAAAGCGTTCAAAATGAGGAAAGGAATTGAGCACATAATCGACACTCAGTGTTCCACATAAAATGGAAAAAGCGAAGATAAAAAAGAAAATGGTGATATTAAAAAACATCAGTGAATATCTTGAATTCAAAATGTTGAATCTCCAGTTGTTTTCATCTTCAAAGAAATTGCAGATGGTTTTTTCAGATCTTTGTTAATCAATCGCACAATATTCAATGTTTCAGGAGAAAGCGTAGAGGGTATTGGAGGAGGAACTTCAGAATCTGCATGGGAAGAAAGTACTGGGGGCTGATAAGGAGGAAGGAGAGAATCTTGAACACCATAGAGCTGTTTGAGCATGATATTTTGATGTGCAGCAAGCATGATGCGATGCCATATCATGGCAGGAACGCCACCCCCAAAAGCACGATTCATCGGTGAAAAGTTATCATTTCCCATCCATACGGCTCCCGTATAATTGCCTGTAAAGCCAACAAACCAAGCATCACGATAAGATTGTGATGTTCCAGTTTTCCCTGAGACGAGAGTCATGGGCAGAGCAGCACGCTTACCAGATCCTCGTGTCGTGACACCCACCATCATTTGGTTCATATAAGCTGTTGATTGTCTGCTGAGAACTCGGTGTAACTTATTTCCGTTATGTTCGAAATCCCACACAACACGACCATCAATTGTTTTGATTTGCGTAAACCCATGACGATTACCCGCTATTCCTCCATTGGCAAAGACATTAAAGCCTGTAGCTTGATCCATGGGGGTCATATTGGAAGTGCCAAGAACCATTGTTTTGTGTGATAAAATATGCGCGTTAATCCCCATATTCTTGATGAGATCTATGATGGGTTGGGTATCACGGTTAAGATATTGATAGGTGAGATACACAGGGACTGTATTAATAGAAAAAGCTAAAGCTGTTGCTAAATCAATTTTTCCCAAATAACGACCAGAATTATTTTTGGGTGTCCAACCTCCCCAATTGATAGGAGCATCTAAAACAATTGTCGAGGGAGACAGTCCGTGTTCCAGTGCGGTTGCGTAAACATAAGGTTTGAATGA
The DNA here is from genome assembly GCF_042195765.1 of Bartonella sp. AP3QHHD. NCBI lineage: Bacteria > Pseudomonadati > Pseudomonadota > Alphaproteobacteria > Hyphomicrobiales > Bartonellaceae > Bartonella > Bartonella sp. AP3QHHD. The sequence continues at coordinate 149,475 of NZ_JBHIPC010000111.1, read as the reverse complement.
AGAACCAGTTTGCCGTCCGCCTTGTGTTGCTCTGTTAAATTGGCTCTTTTTATAATCGAGTCCTCCAACAATTGCGCATACGGCACCGTTATTATCGAGTATAACGGTGGCAGCTTGGGTTACGCGATATTGTTGACCATATTGATGTAAATGATATGCGATTGATTCTTCTGCTGCTTTTTGAATATTCGGATCAAGGGTTGTTTGAATAATTAAACTATGGCTTGGAAGTTGATTGCGCATTTTTTTGACTTCCTCGAATGCCCAATCAAGAAAATAATCTGGCTGATTATTTTCTATTTGGGGAAGTGCCTTAGCAGGGTGGCGATGCGCATTGATAATTTGGCTCTTTGTCATAAAGCCACTATTAACAAGATTAGAAAGGACGACATTGGCACGTGTTTGAGCAGCAAAGAGATGACTATGAGGAGCATATTTTGTTGGAGCTTTAAAGAGTCCTGCTAACATAGCAGATTCACTTAAAGATACATGACGTATGTTTTTTCCAAAATAAAATTTTGCCGCTGCGGCAATACCAAAATTGTTTCCTCCCATATAGGCTCGGTCAAGATAAAGTTGTAAAATCTGCTTTTTGCTAAAATTTGCTTCTAGCCAAAGAGCAAGATAAGCTTCTTTGATTTTACGTGTTATGGTTCTCTCGTTTGTTAAGAATAAATTTTTAGCCAATTGTTGTGTGAGAGTTGAACCACCTTGCACCACACCTTTAGCTTGCATATTTTGTGAAATTGCCCGTGTAAGTCCTTGAAAATCAATACCCCAATGATCAAAAAAACGACGGTCTTCTGTAGCGAGAACCGCTTTAATGACAGTGTCAGGCATTTCTTCAACGGGGACAGAGATTGCCGGCAGTGCACCACGGTGCCCAATGGAATTTCCATAGCGATCTAGAAAAAGAATGGAAAAGTTTTTAGGAGAAGACCAATCTGTTTTGGTCAGTTCAAAAACAGAAATGCCAAAAATGGTAAAAAGAGTAAATCCCATCAACCCTAATGTTAGTATTTCATCGAGAACTTCAACGATAAAACGTTTCCATCCTTGAAGATGAAAATTTTGTGAGACGATTTTTGCCTTTTTCCAGAAAAAACTGTTAGCAGAACGAATGTGATAAAGCGCTGTGTCTAATCGTGCGTCTAATTCAATGAGAGCAGGACTGTGAAATGGCTTACGATGTTGCCTTTTCTTTTTTTTAAAAAAATCAAACATTTAAAGAGAGCCTATGGCAAAGAAATACAACCAAACAAATCTACAATAATTATATGGAGTAGAAGTATTTTTTTGCTATAGTGCTAACAGAGAAAGAGTTTATTTTAGAATTATTCATTTTTCATAAGATAGTGTATTAAGATTTTATTATTTTATTGAATAAATTTTATTCTCATTATTAAAAATATTTTATTTTGAGTTTTTAAAAATTTGGAATAATATTAATGTGTTCTTCTGTAAGATAGAGGATAAATTATTTCCATTTGTGATTTTTAAGTCGACCCAAAAAAACCATTATTTCTTTTATCCTTTATCAAGGAAAAGAAGAGATGGGTTATTGAAATATTTATGATGAAAAAAAAATTCTTGTTTGTAATAATAGCAGCTTTTTTAGGAGCAGATTCTGTTCGAGCTTCTGGGTGTGCTGAAGTAGGTAAGAAGGTTGCCGCGCAAGAGAGCGGGGTTCTCGTCCGTTCAAAACCGGTTGTTCAGGATGGAAAGGACATGTGTGCAATTGTGGTTGTTGTACCAGCCCGTAATGGTGAAAAGTTACGTCGTGTTGAGTTTTTTGTTCCTGCTGATTAGTCTTTAGCAGATGGTGTTGTGATGCGTATCTTAATCGTTGAAGATGATCGGAATCTTCACCATCAATTAGCAGAAGCTGTAAGACGTGCAGGATATGTTTCCGATAGTGCTTTCGATGGTGAAGAGGCTTATTTTTTAGGTAGCACAGAGTCTTACGACGCGGTGATACTTGATATAGGTTTACCGCAGATTGATGGTATTAGTGTTGTTGAAAAGTGGCGTCAAGAAGGGATCTCCATGCCTGTTTTAATGCTAACAGCGCGAGACCGTTGGTCTGATAAGGTGCACGGTATTGATGCTGGAGCTGACGATTATGTTGTGAAGCCATTTCATTTGGAGGAAGTGATGGCGCGCTTGCGAGCATTAATTCGTCGCACTACGGGACATGCGACGAGTGCATTATGTTGCGGAAATGTTTTGTTGGATACAAAGACATCTCGTGTTTTTGTGGATGGTCAATTGATTAAACTAACATCTTATGAATTCAGACTGCTTTCGTATCTCATGCATCATTGTGACAGAGTCATTTCAAGAACAGAGCTTACTGAACATCTTTATGATCAGGATTTTGATAAGGACTCGAATACAGTGGAAGTCTTTGTAGGTCGGTTACGGAAAAAGCTTGGAGTGGATTTGATTGAAACTATTCGAGGAATGGGATATCGCGTGAGAACGCGAGGTGATTAATGAATGTTTTTGAAGAGAATAATTGGTATAGGAGGTTCTTTTTTGTAATTACTCGATCTCTCAGTTTACGTGTTATGATCTTATCAACATTATGGGTTGTTATTTCTCTTTTATCGATTTCTGCAGTAAGTATTTTATTTTATAAGCGTTCGACTGAACAAAGCCTAGAGCGTATCCTTTCTGCTCAACTCTACAGTCTTATTGCAACAGTGACGGTGTCATCAGAAGGTACTTTAAGAGGAGGGGCTGGGATTGATGATATTCGTTATTCTGATCCAACAACAGGATGGTATTGGGAAGTTGTTGCGATATCCCATAATTTAAAAGGAAGATTGACATCCCCCTCATTGGGAACAGGCGAGATATTTACACCAAGTGATGTTGATATACCTTTTAACAATAAATTCTTTCGCTCTTATCGGATAACGGGGAACAATGGTCAAAAGCTACAAGTGATTGAGAGTGATGTTGTTCTTGATAATAAAAATCATATTGCACGTTTTCGGCTTGTTGGGAATATCGATGAAGCTCATGCCCAGGTAAAGGAATTTAAGCGAACTTTGCAAATTTTTCTTTGGAGTTTCGGTATCGGGAGTGTTCTTATTAATATTGCTATTATTTTCTTTAGTTTTCAACCGTTGAAGCTTATTCGACGTGCATTGAATGATATTCGCGAAGGAAGAGTTCATTATGTGAATACGGATTTAGTAAGCGAAGTGATGCCGCTTGTACAAGAGATGAATGCTCTCATTAATAATAATCAGCGTATTATTGAGCGATTTCGCACACAGGTTGGTAATCTCGCGCATTCATTGAAGACGCCTCTATCCGTGATTATGAATGAGACAGATAAGATGCGCGGAGAAAAGGCTAGTTTGTTGAGAGAGCAAACGCAAATAATGCAAGCTCAAATCAATCATTATCTTCAGCGTGCGCGGATTGCAGCACAATGCGATAGTGTTGTCTATCATACGTCTGTTCGCAGTGTGCTTGAACGCTTGGTGCGGGTTATGAAAAAGCTTAATCCTGAAAAACAAATTCAATTTATTATGGATGTTGATGATATTGTTTTTTCTGGAGAGAAGGAAGATTTAGAAGAAATTATAGGGAATCTGATTGAAAATGCTACTCAGTGGTCTCGCGCAAAGGTTTTGATCTCTTGTTGTTTAGAAGAAAATGCTGAAGAAACAGAATATTTTAGTATCTTTGTAGAAGATGATGGTCCTGGTTTAACAGAAGACAAAATTGATGAAGCATTAAAAAGAGGGCGGCGGTTTAATGAAAATAAACTAGGGTCAGGCTTAGGGTTAGCAATTGTTTCAGATATGGTCAGTGAATATGGTGGCAATCTCTTTTTATCACGTTCTGATTTGGGTGGATTGTATGCAAAAGTTTTATTACCTAAGATGGGAGAATAACATATTTTCTCCTTAAGCAAGAAATGTCTATAAAGTTTTTAAAGCAGTATTTTCAGACAATACATCAAAGAGTAGGGAAACATTGTTTTTAGTTTCTTTGTTTAATTGATGTATATAATAGATTAATATTCTCCATGAAAAAATGAATTTTTATTAATTCACATCATTTTTCTCATGAAGAGGATAAAATGTAAGCGAGTTATTCTCTGTTCGTATTGGAAAAAAACGATATGCTCTTATTAATTTCTGCAGCATTTTTTCTGATTTTTCTGGCAAGTGTTCTTTTTCTTTCACTACGTTTTGACGATGAGATAAAAAAAGAATGGAAAGTTCAAACCGTGGATGGTTACAGAAGCCATAAGCGTATGATTGAGTTTAACAAGCTTTATATGCATTATAAAAAAAGAAATATTCTTAAGGCTTTAAGTATCTTGTTTGTTCTCCTTATGACATGGAATATTTATGGGCTGACAGGCAATCCAGAAGTGAAAAGTTATTTTTTTAGCGAATTAATGGATAAAAATCCTCAAACTCTTAGTAAGCAAGAAAAGCTTATTCGTTTACAAGTGCTTTTTTTCCGTGCACCTCATGATGGCAAGCTAGCAGATGCGTTAGCGGTAGGGTATCTCGAAGAAAGCCTTTTTCAAGAAGCAGTGAATACTTATTTAGATGCACTTCGTTTGAATGGAGAAACAGCTCCAAGGCTTGTAGGATACGGTTTAGCATTGGTTGGTTATGAAGGGGGAGTGATAACGCAAGAAGCGCAAAATGCTTTTCAAAAAGCAGCAGATTTAGCGCCAACAGATTTTTATCCACGTTTATTGTTGGCAGATGCATTGCATCAAGCAGGAAAAACTGCGCAGGCAGTGCAATTTTTACAAAGCTTTCTTGATACAATGCCTGAAAATTTTTCAGGACAATCACGTGTTAAAAAAATGATGATTCAGTTACGTGATTTATCGAGTGATCATACAAAGAAAAGAAATCTTGCACCTATGTAGAAGATGTGCAAAGCTCTTAAAAAATAAAATATTGATACTTAGTTATAACGTATTTAAAATTTTTTCGCAGAGTGTCTATGAACAGTCAATCTTTAAAGAATTCTACCTCATGGAAGGTTATTTTAGAGCAGCGAAAAAAAAAGCGCTTACTGATCATATTATTATGTTGTTTGGTTATAACAATTGCAGCAAGTCTCATAGTGTATGCAATGCGTCATGCGGTCAGTTTTTTTAGAATGCCCTCTGAAATTACAAGAGAAGATATTTTAACGGAGCGCCCTTTGCGTTTGGGTGGCTTTGTTGAAAAGGGAACTGTTCAATATGTTGGAGAGAGAGGCGTTGTTTTTTTTGTAACGGATAACAAAAAACATGAAAAAGTAGTTTTCAATGGTGCCTTACCGGATCTTTTTCGTGAAGGTCAGGGGGTGATCGTAGAAGGGCATTTCGATAAACAGGGATTTTTTATAGGGATGCGTATTTTAGCAAAACATGATGAAACTTATATGCCTAAAGAAACAGCTGATCGTTTGAAAAAACATTACATTATGGAGAAATAATTCGATTGTGCTTGTCGAACTGGGTCATATTTTTTTAGCTGCAGCATTTTCAGTAAGCTTATTAGGGGCATTTTTACCTGCTTTAGGTTTTTGGTGGAGAGAGCGTTTGTTAATGCAAACAGTTGTTCCTCTAACATATATTACTTTTACATTACTGCTTTTATCTTTTTTAGTGATAATTTATGCTTATGTTGTATCTGATTTTTCTGTTTTGAACGTTGTTGAGAATTCTCATTCAGAAAAACCGATGCTCTATAAAATTACAGGTGTTTGGGGCAACCACGAAGGCTCTATGTTGTTGTGGGTTTTAAGTCTTGCTTTTTTTAGTGCATTGATGGCTTTTTTTAGCCAACATTTGCCAGAAGATTTTAAGACGCTTGTTTTAATTTGCCAAAGTTGGATTACAACTGCTTTTCTTTTATTTATTCTTTTTGTATCCAATCCATTTTTACGCGTAAATCCACCAGCATTGCAGGGAAATGGTCTCAATCCTCTTTTACAAGATATCGCATTAGCAATTCATCCACCGCTACTTTATTTAGGTTATGTCGGTTTTTCACTTTGTTTTTCTTTTGCCGTTGCGGCATTGATTATGGGACATGTTGATAGAATTTGGGCGCGTGGGATTCGTCCGTGGCTTTTACTTGCTTGGTGTTTTTTGACATTGGGTATTATGGTTGGCTCTTATTGGGCTTATTATGAGCTAGGATGGGGAGGCTATTGGTTTTGGGATCCTGTTGAAAATGTTTCGTTTATGCCTTGGCTTTCAGGAACGGCTCTTTTACATTCTGCTCTTGTTCTCGAAAAACGAGAAATATTGAAAAGTTGGACTCTGTTTTTAGCGCTGCTTACTTTTTCCCTTTCTCTGATGGGAACTTTTCTTGTGCGTTCTGGGCTTTTAGTTTCTGTTCATAGTTTTGCTGTTGATCCAGCACGCGGGCAAGCAATTCTTGCTCTTTTATTTTTTTTTACGGGAGCTGCTTTTCTTCTTTTTGCTTTGCGTATCCCTATTTTAAAAACAGAAAGATTTTTTCAACCAATTTCACGTGAAGGGTTTATTGTTTTAAATAACTTGTTACTGACAACAATAACAGCAACAGTATTGATTGGTACGCTTTATCCTTATTTTATTGAGATATTAACAGGGCAAAAAATTTCTGTAGGGGCTGCTTTTTTTAACCTTACCTGTGGACCGCTAATGGTTTTGCTGTTGTTGTTTGTTCCATTTGGGACAATGATGGCATGGAAACGCGGTGATTTTCTTGCAGTTTTTGAACGGTTGTGGTTTGTTTTTGTATTGGTTGGTATCGTCTGTTTTATAATATTCTATGCGGCATCTGTGCGTGATATTTTTGCAGTTTTAGGGATTGGGCTTTCAGCGTTTGTTTTTTTAGGCAGTTTAGCGGATCTATGGGGAAAGAGTGGATATGGCAAGAGAGCTTTTTCAGTACGCGTTAAGAGATTTCTTGGATTGCCATGGTCTACTTTTGGTGCAGCAATAGCACATATGGGATTAGGCATTACATTATTTGGTATTGTTTGCGTGGTAAGTTTTGGGCAAGAACGTATTTTAATCATGAACGTAGGGGATAGGGTGACGATAGCGGATAAAACGCTTCATTTTGATGCAGTGCATGATGGTGTTGGTTCGAATTATTCGACAATGGAATTTTATTTTAAAATATATGAAAATAAAAACATTGTGGGTCATGTAACAGCCTCAAAGCGATTTTATTCAAGCCAAAATACATCAACAACAGAAGTTGGTCTTAAAAATTATGGCTTATCGCAGCTATATATTGTACCGGGACATATCGATAATCGGGGTCTCGTTGTGCACGTATGGTGGAAGCCTTATGTAATATGTATTTGGTTAGGGGCATTCATGATGGCTATGGGGGGATGTTTTTCTCTTTTGGGGTATTGGTTTCGCATTGGCATGTACAATAGGATAGTGCTTGCTTTAAATTTTTGGAAAAGACATTGAGATGAAAAAAATTCTTTGGATTGTATTTTTTTTAATTGCAACGTTTCCTTTTCGATTAGCAATAGCAGTAGAGCCGGATGAGATTTTAAAGGATAAGATTCTTGAAGCGCGAGCACGCCATATTTCATCGCATTTACGTTGTCCGGTTTGTCAAAATCAATCAATTGATGATTCAGATGCTGCTTTAGCAGGTGATTTACGGCTTTTAATTCGGGAAAGGCTAAAAATGGGCTATAGTAATCAGCAAGTCACTGACTTTCTTGTTGAGCGATATGGTGAATTTATTCTCTTGAAACCACCATTGAATAAAATAACTTGGTTTTTATGGTTCTCGCCTTTGATCATTATTATCATTGGCGTAAGTATTATATTTTTCCACTTCAAACGGAATAATCATGCGTTATGTGAATGAAAAAGAACAGTCAAAAATGTCATTGCATTAAAAAAAATGTTACATAAAAGAAAAAAATCAGATCATCTGCAATAAGCAGACAATCTTATTGTAATTATATTAGGGAATACTGAAACCTTACAAAACTTTAATAATTTAGACAGAAAACGGTAAGGTCTGGTATTTTATAAGTGATCGGAATTGAAATATAGGTATGATTGAATAGGAGCATAGAATAAATGGTTAAAAAGGCTTTCTTTAAAACATTTGTCGCAGTGAGTTTTTCTGCGATATTGGAAAGTGCACTGTTTTTTAGTGGATGTACATCAAGCTTGTGGATGACAAAGGCTCATGCAAGTTCTGTATTTACTTCGTTAATGCAACAACAGGGATTTGCCGATATTGTTGCTCAAGTGAAACCAGCCGTTGTGGCAGTACAAGTAAAGAGCAATAAAAAGAAAGAAGATAGGTTCTTTAGCAACTTTTTTAGTGGTCCAGGACTTGATCAATTACCAGATCAGCATCCTTTAAAAAGATTTTTTAAAGAGTTTTATGATTTTGATAAACCTAAAAATAAATTTCCGCACCAATCGCAGAGACTCCGTCCTGTTGCTTTTGGATCGGGTTTTTTTATTTCGTCTGATGGTTACATTGTGACCAATGATCATGTGATTTCTGACGGAACAAGTTATACTGTTGTTCTTGATGATGGTACAGAATTGAACGCAAAGCTCATTGGGAAAGACCCAAAAACCGACCTTGCCGTATTAAAAGTGAATGATAAAAGAAAATTTTCTTATGTTGATTTTGGTGATGATTCAAAGCTTCGTGTTGGGGATTGGGTTGTTGCTATTGGGAATCCCTTTGGTCTTGGTGGAACTGTGACAGCAGGTATTGTTTCTGCACGTGGACGTGATATTGGCACTGGTGTATACGATGATTTTATTCAGATTGATGCTGCTGTTAATAGAGGAAACTCTGGTGGTCCAACGTTTGATCTTAATGGAAAGGTTGTTGGGGTTAATACAGCAATTTTTTCTCCTTCTGGAGGAAATGTTGGGATTGCTTTTGCTATTCCAGCAGCGACTGTAAAACAGGTTGTACAACAACTTATTGAAAAAGGTTCAGTTCAACGTGGTTGGTTAGGTGTTCAGATTCAGCCGGTAACAAAGGAGATTTCCGATTCAATAGGATTGAAAGAAGCCAAAGGTGCTTTGGTTACTGATCCGTTAAAAGGACCGGCAGAAAAGGCTGGTATTAAAGCGGGTGATGTAATTATTTCAGTGAATAATGAAAAAGTTGCTGATGCGCGTGAGTTGGCGAAACGTATTGCAAATATTAAACCAGGAGAAATGGTAACCATAGGGATTTGGAGATCAGGTAAGGAGGAGAGTATAAAGGTTAAACTCGCTTCAATGTCTGAAGATGAAAGTAAGAAAGAGACTTCAAAATATTCAAATGGACAGAGTGATTTAGATGAAACATTGGAAGATTATGGTTTGATTGTTATGCCTTCTGATGATGGTGTAGGGGTTGTCGTAACGGATGTCGATACCGATTCAGATGCTGCAGATAAAGGGATACGCCCTGGTGATATCATTGTGACAGTAAATAATAAACCGGTTAAACGAGTCTCTGATATTATTAACACAATCAAAAATGCTCAGCAGTTAGGACGAAAGGCTATACTCTTACAAGTGCGAACAAATGATCAAAATCGTTTTGTTGCTCTTCCAATTTTCAAAAAATAAGGCTTTAGTTGTAGGACAAATGTTTATTAAATATTTGTCCTACAACATAATAAAATAATGGAGATACGTTTTATGAAGATACTCGTTATTGAAGATGATCATGAGACGGGGCATTATCTCGAAAAAGCATTTTTGGAAGTAGGGCATTCTGTTGATGTTGCTTATGATGGGGATACGGGATATGCTTTAGCAACCACGGAAAATTATGACGTTATGGTTGTTGACCGAATGCTTTTGCATCGTGATGGTCTTTCTATTATTGCTGAATTGCGCGCTAAAGGCAATGAAACACCGGTTCTTATTCTGTCTGCTTTAGGGCAAGTTAATGATCGTGTAACGGGGCTGCGTGCAGGGGGAGATGATTATTTGACAAAGCCTTATGCTTTTTCTGAACTTCTTGCGCGTGTTGAAGTTTTACAACGGCGGAAAAATCCTAAAGAAGCAGAAACTGTTTACTGTGTAGGTAATCTTGAGCTTGATCGGTTAGCACATACGGTAAAACGAGGTGATAGAAACATTCTATTGCAACCACGAGAGTTTCGTTTACTTGAATATTTGATGCGTTATGCGGGGCAGGTTGTTACACGCACTATGCTTTTGGAAAACGTTTGGAATTACCATTTTGATCCACAAACGAATGTCATTGATGTCCATATCTCTCGTTTGAGAGCCAAAATTGAAAAAGATTTTGATGTTCCCCTTCTCCATACAGTGCGTGGAGCTGGATATATGCTGAAAGTACCAGATAACAAAGCATGAATCGTTTGATTAATATAATGCGCACGACGGCGCTAAGGCTTTCAGCACTTTACATTTTATTGTTTGGATTGGTGGCAACAGGACTTTCTATTTATATGACGGCATTTTCTGCTTCATTGTTAACAGAGCAAACTGAACAGGCTTTACATGAAGAATTAAAGTATATTGAAAATGCTTATAATTATGGGGGATTATCCTTATTAATGCGCACTATTGATTATCGTTCAAGACAACCAGGAGCATTTCTTTATCTTGTTACAGATTCTATGGGGCGTATTTTAGCAGGAAATGTAGCACGTATTGAATTAGGTCTTTTGAATCAGAGTGGTTTTATTTCTACCTCTTTTTTGTATTCCCGTTTTGGAGAACATGGCAAAACAAGTGAACATCGCGCTTTGGCGGTTATTGTTGATTTGCCTAATGCTATGAAGATTCTTATAGGACGTGATTTGGATGAGCCAGAACGTTTTGCTGTTGTTATTCGCAAAGCTGTGATCATTGCACTTGCTGCAATGGTTGGAGGCGCTTTACTCATATGGTTTTTTGTTGGCAGGAGAGCTTTACAAAGGATTGATCATGTAACGGCTGCATCACAGCGCTTGATGGATGGTGATTTCAGTGGGCGTTTACCTGTTTCTGGAGTAGGGGATGAGTTTGATCGATTGTCAACCAATCTTAATGTTATGTTAGACCGCATTGAAGAGTTAAATATTGGTTTACGTCAAGTATCAGATAATATTGCTCATGATCTGAAAACGCCGTTAACGCGTCTTAGAAATCGCGCTGAAGAGGCACTTTCAGGAAATAAGACAAAGCTTGAATATCGTCAGGTCCTTGATAGGGTTATTGCAGAGTCAGATCAACTTATTTGTACGTTCAATGCGATTTTAATGATTTCACGTATTGAGGCCAGCAGTGCAATTGAACATCTTGAAATGATGAATATGAAATTGATCATTGAGGATGCTGTTGAGCTTTACGAACCTTTTGCTGAGGAGTCAGGTGTTTTACTTCAGTTGGGAGATATATTTGATAAAGAGCTAAAATTGAATCGTGAGCTTGTTGCACAATCAATTTTTAATCTTATAGATAATGCAATTAAATATGCGCCTAAAGGTGGAAGGCAAGCGAAGGTTTGCTTATCAATGGAATATCGTGATGAACATTTATTAGTTGTTGTGAGCGATAATGGACCAGGAATAGCAGAGGATAAACGTGAAAAAGTGACAGAACGATTTGTTCGTCTTGAAGAAAGCCGCACACAACCTGGGTTTGGGATTGGTTTAAGTATAGCAAAAGCGGTTATGAAGCTTCATGGGGGTGAATTGTTACTTGAAAATGCAAATCCAGGGCTTAGGGCTATTTTGTTATTTCCTTAAAGATATTTTTCTTCACTTTTCTCTTTTCATACGTAACAACTATTTTAAAAGTATAAAGCAATAGAAAGGAAAGAAAAATGCTTTTCAAGGGAGCGCAGACGAAACAAGCTTTTTTTAAAACACAGCTTCTCCCTTTATGTCCTCTCGATAAAAGTGGTTCCCAATGGTTAAAAGACATGGAAGAACAAGCAAGGAAAGAAGGTTTAGAATCGCTTGTTTCCATCATTTCAGAGAGTGGAACGCAGATTGATTTTATCAGTTCGGTTATGACCTTATCTCCTTTTTTGCGTGAGGTTTTAATTGCCAACCCATCATATCTTAGTGCTTTATTAAATGTTGATATAGAAACAAGGCTGAGCGAAATTATAGATGATATTACAGCTATTGATAAGGATGAAGCTATAAATGAAACTTCATTGATGGCTGCTTTAAGGCGCAAAAAACGAGAAGCGCATGTTCTTATTGCTTTAGCTGATTTGGGTGGTGTTTTTACTTACGAAGTTTCATGTGCTTGGTTGACACGTTTGGGTGAAGCAGCATTAAGTGTAGCACTACGTTTTCTATTAAGAGAAGCGCATGATCATGGTAAGATCAATTTATTAAGCCGTGAGAATCCAGAAAAAGACTGTGGTTTAATTATTTTAGGGATGGGAAAGTTAGGAGCAGGGGAACTTAATTATTCTTCTGATATTGATCTTATTGTTTTCATTGATGAAACATCACCTCATATTGGTAATCTTTCTGAAAGTGTTGACATATTTTCTAAAATGGTACGCCGATTAATCCGTATCATTCAAGAACGCACTGCGGAAGGATATGTTTTTCGTCTTGATTTTCGTCTTCGTCCAGATCCAGGATCAACCCCTTTGGCCTTACCAGTAAGGACTGCATTGCGTTATTACGAAGGGCGTGGGCAAAATTGGGAACGAGCAGCCATGATTAAAGCACGTCCAGTTGCTGGTGATAAGAGGGCAGGTTTTAACTTTCTCAAAGAGCTTTTTCCCTATGTGTGGCGGAAATATTTAGATTACGCTGCTATTGCTGATATTCATTCGATCAAACGTCAAATTCATGCGCATAAAAATTATGGTCAAATTGCAGCTTATGGGCATAATATAAAGTTAGGTCGTGGTGGTATTCGTGAGATTGAGTTTTTTGTTCAGACACAGCAGCTCATTGCTGGTGGACGTTTTCCTCAATTACGTGGACGTCAGACAGTTGCAATGTTAGCAGAACTTCACACGCTTGGTTGGATCAGTGAGAAAACGAGAAATAGCCTTATAAAAAGTTATGCTATTCTTCGAAATGTAGAACATCGTATTCAAATGCTTTTCGATGAACAAACACATCTTCTTCCAAATGATACTGCTCAATTCACGAGTGTTGCCTATTTAATGGGTTATCAAGACAGTAACAGTTTTATCCGTGATTTATTAAAAACACTTCAGGTTGTTGAAAAACATTATGCTGCACTTTTTGAGAATGAGCAAGAACTTGGTTTAGAAATTGGTAATTTAGTTTTTACAGGTGAAGAAGATGATCCAGAGACATTAATAACGTTAAGCCGTTTAGGTTTCGAAAGAGCAAGTGATATTTGTCGTATTATGCGCACGCTCCATTTTGGTCGTTATAAAGCAACGCAATCAGCCGAAGCACGCGAGAGATTAACGGAATTAACACCAGCTCTTTTGAAAGCTTTTGGTGGGACAAAACGAGCTGATGAGGCGATGTTGCGTTTTGATGGTTTTTTACAGGGCTTACCTTCAGGAATTCAGCTTTTTAGTCTTTTGCAGTCTAATCCTTCTCTTTTGGATATGCTTGTCCTTATTATGGGGGCTGCTCCACGTCTTGCAGAAATTATTGCACGCAGGTCCCATGTTTTTGATGGAATGTTAGATCCGAATATTCTTTCAGAATTACCGACCAAAACGTACTTAGAAAAACGGCTTGAATATTTTCTTGAAAATGTTCTTTCTTATGAGAAAATTCTTGACCATTTAAGGATTTTTGCAGATGAACAACGTTTTTTGATTGGTATTCGAATTTTAAACGGTACAATTACAGGAGAAAGAGCGGGTTTTGCTTTTACTGCGCTTGCTGATCTTATGATTACAAAAACATTTGCTACCGTTCAAGAGGAATTTTCTCGTCTTCATGGTCGTATTAAAGGGGGGCGTGTTGGCATATTGGGTATGGGGAAGCTTGGAAGTCGCGAATTAACAGCAGATTCCGATGTTGACCTTGTTTTGCTTTATGAACACGATAATGATGCAGAAATATCTGATGGAGAAAAGCCTCTTTATATCTCTCAATATTATACGCGTTTAGCACAGCGCCTCGTTTCTGCTTTATCCACTCTTACAAGCCAAGGTATTCTTTATGTCGTTGATTTAAGGTTACGGCCATTAGGCAATAAAGGACCTATTGCTGTTTCTTTTCCATTTTTTAAAAAGTATTATCGCCAAGAAGCATGGATATGGGAATATCTTGCTTTAACAAGGGCTCGAGGCATTGCAGGAGACCCTGATTTTTTACAAAAGCTAGAAAATGAAGTGTGTGCAATTATTGCTATTTCTCGTGATAAGAAGGAAGTTGCAAAAGAAGTATGTGAAATGCGTGCCTTGATTGCAAAAGAAAAGCCGCCAAAAAATCAATGGGATTTAAAAACGATGTCTGGTGGCATTATGGATTTGGAGTTTATTGCTCAATTTTCTCTTATTACGCATGTCATTGAGTTTCAAATTGGAGCGACGACAGCGGATATTTTAGATCACTTACCAAACAGTTTTCTTAATCAGTCATGTATTGCTGATTTACATTATGCCTATCGTCTTTATACAAATTTGAGTCAAATTATACGGCTTTGCTTAAATGATTCTCTTGATCCCAATGATATGCCACCTGGATTAAGTGACCTTTTGTTGAATAGTGTTGGGGAACCTGATTTGCTTCGTGTTGAAAAATTAATTGCAGAAACTGGGCAATTGGTCTGTTCAGTTTTTTCAAAAATCATGAAACATTAAAATAATTCTATAAGAATAAATAAAAATTATTAATTCCATTTTTATATATTAATTTTTTGTCTTTCATTTCATAGACGCTTGAGATGGTTAGAGTGAAGTTCTCTACTGGTTTTTCAAGTGTGATGAAAAAATTCTCCATTCTAGGTATCATTCTTTATACAAAAAACGATGAGTGATTAATTTAGTGAATCATATTTTTTATGAGCGTTATCTCATTTTTTCAAAAAATTGACATTATAATTATTTATATTATTGAATATAATGATGATCAATATGAAGCTATAAAAGCTGCTATAGATTAATAGTTTCTGGAAATTATAAATAATATTTAAGCTTTATTTAAAACTAATTTTAATTTTTTAACTGTGTCATTTTTGCTATAGATTTTTTCAAAAAATTGTGAAACGATTTACCATTATTTATGTATCACATTAGCTTTTAGGGGAGCAATTATGATTACAAAGTATTTAGCCTCAACATCTCTATTTTCTTTAATTTCAATTTCTGTAGTACAGGCGTCGGATATCGTTATTCCTGAACAACCTGTTCCTGTTATTCCAGCGCCTGCTTTGTCTTGGACAGGATTTTATCTTGGAGGACAGATTGGTAACTTTTCAGGTAAAACAACTGCAAGTTATTTAAAACATGAGACAGGGATATGGAATCCAATTGGAAAGGAGAATTTACCTAAACTTTCTGGTTTTATCGGGGGAGTTTATGCGGGTTCCAATATTGATATCGATAATAGTTTTATTATAGGTGTTGATACAGATATTATGTGGTCTGGTAAAAAGGATTCTAAAGATGTCAATCTACCGAAAAAAAGTCCAACTGAAGAAACACCAAAACCTATAGAAGAAACAAGTCTAACAAGAGATTTGCAGGAGAATGATTCAACAAGGCGTATTAAAGCTGTACGTCATACTTTAAAACAAAAATGGGCTGGTGCTACACGGGTGAGAGTTGGTTTTGCGATTGAGCGTATGATGCCTTATATTTCCGGAGGGATTGCTTATACGCAGCTTCAGAATATTTTTGCGGCAGTAGCTGATAGCAAAAATGGAGAAGTTGATTTTTCTGATTGGTTGCATGATGAAAAAAAGACCATGATTGGTTATACCCTTGGAGGTGGTATTGATTTTGCAATGACTGATAATGTCATTGTGCGTGCAGAATATCGTTATTCAGATTTTGGCAAAAAGAAGTTCATACAGGATAAATTTGAAATGGGCTACAAAACAAATGATTTCCGCGTGGGTGTAGCTTATAAATTTTAATTTTTTGCAGAATAAAACACTTCAAAAGTCTCATTTTCGAATGAGGCTTTTATTTTTCAGGTATGTTCTAGTAAATATCCTTTACTCAAAAGGGCTACTATTTTATTCGAACAATACTTTGATTTATAAATATAAATTACTTTTTGTCATGTTGAGTGAGAGACCCGAGTGTCATAAGATTTTCTCATTTTAAACCTATACTATATTGAACCAATCAAAACCATGTCTTTTGCACGTCAAAAAGAGGGGGAGTCGTGAGATAAAAAACATTAAAGAAAGAATAAAAATGCTTCTTATGAACTATCTTAAGTGCTAAAGGCTGTTGCTACATTAGGGGGTGGCAAAGTATGAGATTTGATACTAGCTTGCTTTTCCATAAACGTGAAGATGGTGTTGCTAAATGGACTTATCATTACATCATTCATAGGTGCCGTCGGGAAATGGGTTTTGGTGCTTTAAAAGATGCTTTTTAAAACCAACATGTGAATTGGCAAGCTAATGGCATTTTATTTTATTTGAAAGATCTCTCATACAATCAACTTTTCTGTTTTGCGGTATCGTAAAATATTTTATTTAATAACAAAAAGATCGCAAAAAAATTCTAAAGCACGTAAAATTACATCCGCAATGTAACTCAATAATAAAATAATTATAAAGAGTATTATAAAGTGATTTATAGGAAAAAATAGAGAGAAAATTAGGAATTTATTGAGACATAAAAAACATTATTACCTATGTCTGTTATCGAAATATAATCTACTATTTTTTATAACTTTTTTAATGTACGATAATAAATGTCGAGTGAAATAGTAATGGATCATTTCAAATCTATTTACGATAAATCAATCAACATCATTTGTTTATGAATCACAAGTAGGTTGGGTTATTGAAATTATATACTTTAGTTATTATTTGGCTTTTTTAGGCATTGATTTTCAGATATAGACGCTGAATGAGCTTCTCTATTATTCTATAAAATATCATCATTGTAATAATATAAGGATTTTACGCATTAGATGCTTTTGGAGGAGTGTATGATGAAATTCAAAGCAGGGTTTATGTGTAGAGCTTTGTGAAGTAAATCACATGCGCAATTAGCAGCTGGAACCCGTGAGACAAGAATCCGGATTATTTATAAATCAGATGTGGTAGAATTTTCGTTCTTTAGGGCGGGAAGGAAGAAAACCGATAAGTTTGTAAAAAGCTAGTCACATAAGTGGGGCAGCAGATGGAACTGTCTGAGAAAAATTGATCTATTGACAGAGAAGGTGAAACTTTGTCTTTTAAGGAGAAAAAGGGAAATAAGAATTATGATTTTCAAAGGAATATGAAATAAAAATATTTTCGTTTTTTGTTGTTTTGGCAACTATGAAGGTGTTTAAAGATTAATTGTTTCAGTACATGCAATCTCGTTTTGAAGATTGATAATGCTATAACGTTGTAATTGGCAATGCCATTGATTTTGTAAGCGTTCAATGGAAAATAAATTAAAGCCTGCGGGTGGTTTTTTATCACCAAAAGCTTGTGATGCGGAAGGAACACCAACAATAGGAATTTTTTTAATTGGTCCTTCAATGTAATTCAATGTGGGTAAATGAGTATGTCCGTGAAGAATAAGCTCACAACCGTGATATTTGATAACGTCTAGAAAACGTTTTATATCCCGTAGTTTTTTATGCCAAGACGTTGCCTTTGGAAAGGGGGGGTGGTGAATCATGACGACACGAAAAAGGTTGCGCTGTGCTGCTTCCTTTAAAAAGAGCGGTAAAGTTTGCGCTTGCATTTTACCAAAATAGCCAGAAGCTTGAAAAGGCAATGTCGCAATGGCTGAAGAAGCTGCTATGATGGCAACATCTTTGCGAATGCGCATATAAGGAAAGACGCTTTTTTGAGGGATGTCACCTGTAATCCAAGGTTTAAAAAGAGTGCATGCTTTTTGTAAAGCGCCGCGGACATAGGCATCGTGATTTCCAAATGTTAAAGAAATATCTTGAGGTTTTCCTAGGTTAAGTAGCCAACGATGAGCTTGTACAAATTCTTTATCGAGAGCAAGATTTACAAGATCACCAGAGATCACAAGGTGATCAGGTTTTTTTTTGTTCAAGGCATCTATTACAGTTTCTAGGACATCTGTTGCCATCTGACTCTTACGTTTTTTTTGCCAGTTCAGATAACCGGTAAGACGCTTCCCAGAAAGTTCAAAAAGGGAAGGTTGCGGGAGAGGGGAAAGATGTACATCCGATATATGGGCAAGATAAAACATAAAAGCTCGTAGAGGATTAAAAACGATTTAAAGAATAAACATAAGATAAGTTAGTGCTTAAAGGCAAGAAAGATTGTAAAATGAAAATTAGCTTGCAAAAAAGAACGTCTCAAGCGGAATGTTCCAAATAGAATATCCCTAATAAAATATCATTGTGTTGTAGATTCACATATTTGTAAAAAAACATTTCTCAATGCGTTTGAGCTAACTTCACGACGGTACTCGATATTATAATGGAAAGCTTCTGTGAACTATATAGGGCTTACTGTACACTACCATCTCTACACTTATACAAGGTGCAAATAAAAAACATCATACTATTTTCCCCCAATTTTATGAAAATCCTTGCTTTGCTTTAAGAGGATTCATAAGAGGTATTTCACTCTTTTCTTCAATGGTTTCTATCCATACAGCATCTCTTCTAATAATACGCAAGAGAATGTTTTTTATTGTTTTAATATGAGGATATTAGAAATAAGGAGAATTCCACTGTATTTTGAGTTATAAATCAATACGTTATCTAATTACAAAAGACAAGTAGATACGTAAAAAGATAAGCTGAATTTTAAAACTATTATACGAAATCTCAGACTTTTTAACGGCCTTCATAATACCACATGCTGCTCAACAGTAAAAGGTAAGCAAGCAGTGCAAAAAAACCAGAAAATATCGAAAAATAAAAGGTATTGATTAAACGGGTTTCTGTTGCTTCTTTCAGAACAATTGAATGTGCTGGGGAAGAGGACGGACTTGTTTTTGATTGAATCAGCTTAAATGGAGGAAGATGAATGTTTTCTTTTCCTTCAGGGTGTAAACGTCCGATGTAGCCACCAGTGTGCTTAATAATGGGGGCTAGTTTTTCTTGTGTTGAAATCAAGTCAAACAACTCAAGATTATCGAGCATCCCTACAGAAGAAAGTATTGTTAAACCGCCATTTTTAATGGTAAAAATTCCTGTCTCATCAGTGGTCACAGTTGCAGTAAAAAGGCCTTCTTGCTCTTTGGTCAGAGTAATATTTTCTTTTTTTCCAGAGGGAAAGATTATTTCAGCGGGTTCTGGATGGTCTTTTAGAGTTTGGCGGCGAATTGTTAAATGATGATGGCTGCTGGTCGCACTTAATTTTTCTTCCTCAAGTTCTGGTTCTTTCATGAGCCAATGGGCAATACGACGATAAAGAGCAGCATAAGGACCACCGCCTTCGAAACCTCGTGCCCAAAGCCAACTTTCATCAGAGAGCAACATGCCTACACGTCCTTTATCAACATGCGAGAGAAGTAAAAGTGGTTGTTCATCGGCTCCTTTCATGAGGGCGATTCCGTTATTTATGTTTTGAATAGCAATTTGTCGCAACCACTGCCCCCATTGAGAAGCGGGAAGGTTAAGTGTTGCAAGACCCCTTGTGACAGGATGGCGCTCACCTTCTTTGGTTAATGTGGGGCGAAAAGGTTTTTCAATAATAGTTCCATTGGGCAATGCCGGTAAAATGCTTATTAAAGGTGTTTTCGCAAGTGAGTTTTTTTGGGTAAATTCAGGTCCTGTTACCATCAGCAATGCACCACCCTTTTGTACATATTGGGCGATATAATCATAGTAGATTAAGGGGAGAACAGTAGAGTGCTGGTAGCCATCAAGGATGATGAGATCAAAGTTATTAATTTCTTCAACAAAGAGTTTTCTTGTGGGAAAGACCACTAAGGATAATTGGCTTGAGGGCGTATTATCTGCTTTGGTGGGGGGACGCAAAATAGTAAAGTGAACAAGATCAATATTAGAGTCACCTTTCAAAAGGTCTCGCCATGTCCGTTCTCCATTATAAGGAGCACCTGAAATAAGAAGAACGCGTAAATTTTCTCTGATTCCTTCAATAATTGTTATGGCGCGGTTGTTTTTAAAGCTTAGTTCACCTTTGTGTGGATCAGTTATAACTTGGATAATATTTTTTTCAGCATGAGGAAGGCTAATTTCAGTTTGAAAAATCACGCCAGGAGTCACAGAATAATGGCCAATGTCTTGTCCATTGACGCTTAGTGTAATATTTGCTTTCTGTGGTATTGTTTTTTTGGCGGGGCCTTTATCTTCTACCAAAATGGAGAGCGTTTGTGGTTTGTTGACAAGGGCAAAGCGTGGAGGAGAAATAAACTTGATTTGGCGATCAAATTCATCTGAGTGCCCTGTAATCAGGGCATTGAGAGGTGCTTCATGATGAAGGTCTGATAGGTCAGGAATGTCATGCACTTGTCCATCGGTGATAAAAATGGTTCCTGCATAACGAGAGAGCGGTACATCAGATACTGCTTGTGTTAAAGCCTCAAACAAATTCGTTGAGGGCGCATACTGATTATCAGCAAGTTTTCCAGCTTCAATAAAGCGTGGTTCAAATTGTGGATAATGCGCCAATGCTTGAGTTAATTGCGCGCGCGCTTCATCACTGTCGTTTGTACGTGTTCCAAATGTTTGGCTTTTGCTGCGGTCAATAACAATTCCTACTGTGCTTTTCAGTGGTTCACGCTGTTCTTTTATGATCATTGGATTGAGCAAAGCAAGGATGAGGGCGCTTAATGCCATCAGACGAAATAAAGAACCTTGCCGTTGCGTAACAAGACCAACAACGACAAAAAGAATCGATATTCCACTTAAGAACAGAATCCAAATGAGTGGTAAAAAAGGCTGAAAAGTGAAAAATGATATCATTGCCTTCTTTCTCTTTTAAAGCGTTCCAAGAGTGCTGGAACATGAACTTGATCCGCTTTATAGTTTCCTGTAAGAACATAAAGGACAATATTTAAACCTGCACGAAATGCCCATAGACGTTGCATTGGATCATTGGGAACAAGGGGATATTTCCATGACCCTTTTTTATCGAGTGCCCAAGCACCAGCAAAGTTATTGGCAGTAATGAGAAGAGAACTTACATTATCGCCGCTGGCAAGGGAATTTTTATTTTTTTTGTTTGTTGATGAGGATTCAATCCATAAAGGTGAACCACGGTAGAGACCAGGAAAATCTGGCATAATATAAAAAGAACGTGCAACAACATGATCCGTTGATGCTGGCTCAATGGATGGAATATTTAACTCTTTTAAGATATCTCGTAATCTTTGCGTTTCTGGAGTAGCATCTCCTTCAAGATTAAGATTGCTCTTTATCTGATCGCGCGTGTCAAATAAAATTGTTCCCCCATGTTTCATAAAGTTATTTATTTTTTCAAGGCTTTTGGGGGTTGGTATAGGACTCTTAACATCAATTGGCCAGTAAATAAGAGGATAAAAAGAGAGTTCATCTTTATCGAGATCAAGTGCTGTAACAGAGCCGAGGGTAAGCATTGTGCGCTCTGCGATAAATTGACTTAATGCTTCTAGACCACTTTTACTCGTTGTATCAATTTCATGATTATTGGTTATAACATAGGCAAGATGTGTTGCACCAGCAGCTTGTACACTATCATATTGATTTTCTTTCGTTTGTGCATGAAGAGTTGGATCATATGAAAACAAGGCAATAAGACTTATAAAGGGGAGGAGAAACATATTACGCCGTTTCATGAAAGAAAAAATATCTCCTATCCATAAAATGAGAAAATTGTCAAAGGCGAATAATAAGATGGCTAATCCTAAAAGTGGGCCGATAAGATTTTTTTCTTTTGTATCGTAAGATAAAGGTTTTTTATTAAGAGAAGTTGGCAATGATGATTGTTTCATCAAGTGCGACGAATGAGTTAAGAGATTGAGTGCATAAAAATCGTTTTTGACACCATAAAGTCCTGGGGGAGTATGGTAGGAAGGATGGGGTGGATTTTGAGAGTCAAAGATCAAAGGAACAACATCAGAGGGTGGTACTTGTAATTGTCCGTCAACGGCTATAGTTCGCCAAGGGTTTTGTACCACTGTTCTTTTTTCTCTGTGTGTTAGGTTTGTGTTTTCGTTAGAACCTAATGTGATTAATTTTTGCAGCATTTGTGCAAAAAAGCCAGAAAGAGGAAGGTTAGACCATGTTGGGTCAGGAGCAACATGAATGAGAATGAGGGTTCCTTTACCACGTTTTGCTGCGGTAATAAGAGGAGTTCCATCCGAAAGGCTAAGCCACGTTTTTTCAAAAAGATCTGGGGTTGGTTCTGCGAGGATTTGGCGCGAGACAGTAACATCTCCTGGAAAGGGAAGACCAAAGAAAAAGCTATTTTTTGCAAAAGGGGCAAGCTTTTGTGGTTTTGTCCAAGACATAATACTTCCAAGGGAACGTTGACCTGGGCGTAGTGGTATCGGAAGAAGGTTATCGTAATGTTCTGCGCTACTGAGTTTTTCTCCTGCAAAGCGGATGAGTGTTCCCCCTTTATTCACAAAATCAGAAAGTTTTTTTTCTGCTTTTGGGGGTATGTTAACAATGTCACCCATAATCAAAACAGATGGATTTTGTTTAAGCAAATGATCAATATCCGTTGAAAGTTCTCTTCCACCGGCTGTTATAAGCTGTGTATGACCTTGTAAGGCTTTGATAATGTAATAAAATGGAGCAAGTAAAGGCTGTGCCATTTCATTGGTATCGGGTGAGAGAAGAGCAACACGGCTTATCCTGTTATGGCTGTCTACCAAGAAGGTTGCAGCAGCATGGTTTTGATTGTTTATTTTTATCCAAGCGATATCATTGCGTAGTTCAAGTGGTACATTAAAAGGAACAAGTGCTGTTGTTTCTCCTTCAGAGAAATTGTTCGTAAATTGTCCGAGAAGTTGATTATTTGAATCGTAGAGGCTGAGTATAGCGGGAGTGTTACTGTGTGTTGTTGAGCGGATAATACGCGCGCCCATGTTTCCATTGTTATTTTCTATGGATGTTATGCCGGTTAAATCGGAAATATCAGTCAAATACCACAAGAAGTTTCTAGGTTTTAATTCTTCAAGAAGAGCAAAAGCTTGCTCATCTTCATTTGTTTGTAATCCATCACTTAAATAAGCAATATCAAGAGGTTTTCCTTTGGTTATTTTGCTGAGTTTTTTGAAGGCATGCACGCGGTTGACAGGCCAAGGACGCGGTTGCAAATGCATTAAATGCTGTTTTATAATCTTGGCTGGTTGGGGCTCTATATTGGAGATATTATTTTCAGCCGTTGCAACAAGATAAATATTTTTTTGCTGTTTTTCTGCCTGTGCAAGGAGCATTTCAGCGATAGAGATGCGCTGTTTCCATTCTTTTACAGAAACCCAACCATTATCAATAATGAGTGCAAGGGGTTGAGACCCGGAAAAGCTTATTGGTTTTTGATTCCAAGTGGGGCGTGCTAGAGCTATGATAACAAGTGCCGCTATGGTTAAACGCAACAAGAGCAACCACCAAGGTGTATGTTTTGCTGTTTCTTGTTGATGAGTTGGTTTGGGTAAGAAGCGAAAAGGAGGAAAAAGCTCTTTACGCGGAGATGGAGGAGTTATCCGCAACAGCCACCAAATGACCGGTAGGAACAAAAGCCCTAGTAACAGAAAGGGAGCAGCAAAACTCAAAGTGCCCTCCTTTTTTGCAATGGAGAGTCGCTCATTGTATTTGCAAGATGAAAAATGGTCTCTGTTAAAGGTTGATCTGTTGTACTAACGTGATAAGACCATCCTTGGCGTGCGCAAAAATTTACCAATTCTTGTCGCCTTGCGTGATATAGTTTACAATAGTTCTTACGAAGATCTTCTGCTTTAGTGGAAACATGTTTCTCTTTCGTTTCAGGATCCAAAAATTCTGTGTGACCTGTGTAGGGAAAGCTTTCTTCTGCGGGATCAGAAATTTCAATTAAATGAGCTGTCACCTGTTTTGTAGTTAAAACGGTTAAATGTTGGATGATTTTTTCAGGATAGTCGAGAAAATCACTCATTATAATGACATGTGAAAAGCGTGTAATCGTTGAAAAATCCGGAAATAAATTTTCATCTGAATGATTTTCTAAAGCAAAGGCTATTCGTTCTACGACATTGGATGTCATTGTGGGGGACATTAAGTTGGGAATAGCAATATGTTCGCCACTGCGTGCAAGAAGGGATGCCAAGGTAAGGGTAAGAATAGTGGCATGATTACCTTTAGAGATTTTAGAAAAGCGCGAACAGTAATGCATTGATGCGCTCTGATCAGGACAAAGCCAAACGGTTTGTGTCGTTTGCCATTCGTGTTCACGGAGATACGTATTTTCATCACGCGCTGAGCGACGCCAATCAATGCGGGTAATGGATTCTCCTTCCATATAGGGACGAAATTGCCAAAAGTTTTCCCCATTACCGCTTTTACGTTGTCTATGCCACCCGGTGATCAATGTATTAGCGATATGACGCGCTTGTAAAAGGAAATATGGCATTTTGCCAGTATCCTTATGCAGTTCATTTGCCAGCGACAATGGAGGCTTTTGTAAAACTTTTTTGCCAAGAGCCATTCAAAGAGCATCTTTCACAAGGTTATTGATAATATCTTTTACGGTTATATCTTCAGCACGGGCAGAAAAATTAAGAGCCATGCGGTGTTGTAATACGGGATAGGCCAATGCTTCAACATCATCAAGTGAAGGAGCTAAGCGTCCATAATAAAGAGCACGAGCGCGAACACAAAGTGAAAGGGCTTGTGATGCCCGTGGACCAGGTCCCCAAGAAACATAAGTATTAGCAAGGCTATTGTCTTTATGAGGGCGAGATGAGCGGACAATTTTTAAAATAGCTTCAATCACATTTTCTGAAAGAGGCATTTTGCGAACGATATTTTGAATTTTTTGCAATTTTTTGCCGGATAAAATTGGTTTTGCATTTGATTTTTTTTCTTTTGTTGTTTCTAAAATAATCCGTCGTTCTGTTGTAAGGTCAGGATAGTCAATATCGATTTGCATCAAAAAGCGATCCAGTTGTGCTTCAGGAAGTGGATATGTCCCTTCTTGTTCGAGAGGATTTTGCGTTGCAAGAACATGAAAAGGTTGTGGCAAATCATAACGGTTACCTGCAACAGTAACATGATATTCTTGCATAGCTTGTAAAAGGGCTGACTGTGTCCGTGGGGAAGCACGATTGATTTCATCGGCCATGAGAAGTTGCGTGAAAATAGGACCTTGAATGTATCGAAAAGAACGTTTACCGTCTTTATCGGAATCCATAATTTCAGAACCAATAATATCCGATGGCATTAAGTCAGGAGTGAATTGGATGCGTTTTTCATCAAGCCCTAAGACTGTTCCCAATGTTTCAACAAGACGTGTTTTTGCAAGTCCTGGAGCACCGACAAGAAGGGCGTGACCACCAGCGAAAATAGCGATTAAAGCATATTCGATTACCTGATTTTGCCCAAAAATAACTTTGTCAATTTCTTTTTGTAAAATATCCAATTCTTTGTGTGCCGTATCAATATCATCAATAATGACTTGAGCTTCATGATTGATATTGACCTTTTTTATAGAATTGGATGATGGATCATGTTGACTCATATTTCTTCCTTAAGGCGTTTGTCGCAAAAATGGTAATTTTCTCTGCATGATAATGGATATCTTATTGTTTGTAACAGAAAATGAGAAGAAATGAAGTATCATATGCCGTTTTTTTATATTCGTATATAAGAAGAGAAAAGTTTCTTTGGAAGAAATAGACGTGCTTTATAAGGGATGTCTTAAAAAAATTGTTTTATGAAGAGAGTTTTTTAAAGCAATGAAGACAATTTTTGAAAGGTTAAAGGGTGAGTATAAGACAGAACTTCAAACAGGTTGCGTGGTTACAACAAAGTGATATCCAAACACTTCTTCGTGTTTTGTCTGTGGAGGGGGAAGAGGCGCGTATTGTAGGGGGAGCAGTGCGCAATCAACTGCTAGGGCAGCCTATTAGTGATATTGATATTGCAACAACCTGTTTGCCGCAACAGGTTATTGCACGTGTAGAAGAAGCAGGATTTAAAGCTATTCCTACAGGGATTGCTTTTGGTACAATAACAGTAGTTGCTCATTCATGTTCTTATGAGGTTACAACGCTTCGCTGCGATATTGAAACAGATGGTCGTCATGCAAAAGTGGCATTTGGTCGTGATTGGAAAAAAGATGCTGAACGGCGAGATTTTACGATAAATGCGCTTTATTGTGATGCTGCTGGCAACCTTTATGATGATGTGGGAGGTTTGAGTGATATTGCTAGCCGAACAGTTCGTTTTATTGGGGTTGCAGAAGATCGTATTGGCGAAGATTATTTGCGTATTTTACGGTTTTTTCGCTTTTTTGCGTGGTATGGAGCAGGGCGACCTGATGTGCAAGGATTGAAGGCATGTGTTCGTTTAAAACACGGTTTAAAAAAGCTTTCTTCTGAACGTATTTGGGCAGAAATGAAAAAGCTTCTTGCTGCGTTTGATCCAACGCGTGCTCTTTTATGGATGCGACAAAGCAGAATTTTGCCACTCATTTTTCCTGAAACAGAACGATGGGGTATTGATGCAATTCACGCATTGGTGAAGACAGAACAGGCTCTTGGTTGGAAAGTTGATCCATTGTTACGGCTAGAAAGCCTTCTTCCTCCTGATCCCATGCGTCTTCATGAAATGGCACAGCGCTTGCGTTTTTCTCTTAAGGAAACAACGCGATTAAAAGAATGGGCAGAGTTAGAAATAATAAACCAAAACTGTTCTGATCATTTTGTGCAAAAACTGATTTATTTTCATGGACGACAGCCAGTTTTAGATCAATTATCGTTGTCTGTCGCTGCATCACATCTTGATCATCTGGAAAAAAGTGATGCTTTGCAAAAAGCAGAGGGTTATGTCAAGCTTTATCAATTTGCCAAAAAATGGCAAATTCCAACTTTTCCTATTAATGGTAACGATTTAATAAAGAAAGGTTTTACGAAAGGTGTACTTTTAGGAAAAAAGCTTAAAGAGCTAGAAATGATATGGATTGAAAGCGGATTTTTAATGGATCGTCATGCACTATTAGAAAAAATTGATTTATAATATTTCTGTTTATAAACTCACTGTTGTTTATATTTTTTAAGTCAACATATTAATTTATAATAATCATTATTCATGTGAAATAAGAGTTCACAATATTGTAAGGTTATTTCAAACCTGTTCATATTACACCAATCAAAGTTATTGCCTTACACGCCACAAGTGAGGAAAAATGATTACAGAGAGGAAAAATGTCTCTTATGAATCATCTCAAAGATAAGGATTCTCGAAAATGAGAACGAATAAAGAGAATAGTGATAGCGGTTTGCACCTTGTATGACCATAAAGAGGGGGATGTTCACTGGATTTTTACTATGAGGAGTATTTAATCATTCATAGGTGGTGATATGAGGTGATATGAAATGGATGTGCTAGGCACTAAAAAATGTTTATTTTATCAGCACTTAATTGTTGGAAAATAATAGGCATTATACGCTCTAACTATTCTTTATATGTTGTATTATTGTTTTTCGTGATAATTTATGTTTTTATAGGTTACAGTTTCTTTCATGATAACCAATTTGGCGTAATGCTTCTCCTGTTGTTATGGCTACGCTCATGGCGAGATTTAGAGAGCGTGCCTGTGGTTGCATGGGAATTTTCAATGTGTAATCGGCCGCTTCATGAACATAATCGGGAACGCCAGCTGTTTCACGACCAAAAAGTAAAACATCATTTCTTTGATAGCATATCTGCGTATAGCATGTTTTTGCTTTTGTACTTAAAAGCAACAGGCGGCGTTTAAAGTGTTTCATGGAGCTTATAAAATGTTGCCAATCAATGTGTCGTTCTAAGGAAGCATATTCGAGATAATCCAATCCTGCGCGTTTGAGATTACGATCCGACAGATTAAAGCCTGCAGGTTCAATAATGTGCACATGTAAACCAAAGCAAGCGCTAAGACGTAAAATCGTTCCAGTATTACCAGCAATATCAGGTTGGAAAAGAGCTATATGAAGTGTCATGTTCTCTGTAATATGATTTTTCTTTCGACTTTGTAAAGAAGCACCACCGACTTTGTAAAGAAGCACCACAATTTATTCGAAAAATATGCTTTGAGAAATACATGTTTTTTACGGTTCATTTTTATTCCCTTTAAATTTCAGGGAAAAAGTTATGTATACAGGTCTGTTTGGGATCAGAGAGAAGCTCCCTATTAGGGGCTTCATTTTATTGAGCAATCCATGAAATGAATTGGCTCATTATGTTGAAAAGTGGGATATTTAATGAGGTTAGATCATCAATTTTAATTAAAATCAACAAAATATGCTTTTTATGCAAAAACAGAAGCGAAAAAAATACTCATGCAACCAGTTGGAATTGAGGGAGGGAGAGATGCTGTAAATGTGTTAAAGAAATAACCGATAAGCTCAACTTGTTTACTGAGATATGGTCATAACAAGACTATGTTTCTTTCTTTAGAAGTGTTTATTTACATGCTATCTCTGATTTTCACGGGCGGGGGAGTAATTTTGATTGATTAATATGAATAGGTTTGAAATGAAAAAACCTTACGGTGTTTAGGGATTTCATTCACTCTGTAAAACGATGAATTATCATTATAAAACAGTTTTTTGTATAAACCATACAAATGGCAGGAGTTTTTTACAGGGATGTTTTTATGGTTGAGGTAACGGAGTGATCAAGCATTGTACAATGGGAGAGGGTATGGTAAAAGGATGTTTTAGCAAAGTGTCTCTTTAAGTTAAGTCCATGGGTGAGCAAACGAGGCGGGATTTTCTGTTTTTGGTAACAGCTGTTGCAGGAGCAGTTGGAATGGGAGCGGTTGTGTGGCCTTTTATCCGTCAGTTGCGTCCAGATGAAGCTGTTTTGGCATCTTCCTCTGTTGAGGTTGATCTGTCTAGTATTGAAGAGGGGATGTCGGTAACGGTAAAGTGGCGAGGACAGCCTGTTGTTATTCGAAATCGTACGGCAAAAGAAATTGCTGATGCGCGCGCTACTGAATTGAGACTTCTAAAAGATCGTCAAGCGCGCAATCCTAATCTTGAAGGTGAAAAGGAAGCAACAGATTTTGCGCGTTCAGCAGGTAAAGGACGTGAAAATTGGCTTATTGTTATTAATCTTTGTACGCATCTAGGCTGTGTAACACTTGGGCAATCGGGTAAATTTGGAGGATGGTTGTGCCCCTGTCATGGGTCTGTTTATGATACTGCTGGAAGAGTGCGGTCAGGTCCAGCTAACTATAATTTGACTATTCCACCTTACCAATTTCTTTCTGATACTTTGCTCAAAATAGGATAAAGTCATGATAAGGTTTCCTCCTTATTGTCCTAAAAGTGCTCTTGTCCGTTGGTTTGATAAGCGTTTTCCTCTTCCTCGTTTTTTTTATAATGCATTTGTGATTTTTCCTGTTCCACGTAATCTTAATTACTTTTACACATTTGGCGGTATTTTAACCATTATGCTTTTATCACAGCTCTTGACTGGTATTGTCTTGGCTATGCATTATGTTCCGGATATTCATTTGGCTTTTGAAACTAGTGAACGATTTCGGCGTGAAGGGCAGTTTGGTTGGCTTTTTCGTCCATGGCATTGTGTAGGCTCTTCGTTTTTTTTTATTGCTGTTTATATCCATTTGGCACGTGGACTTTATTATGGTTCTTATAAAAATATGCGAGAAATGGTATGGGTTACAGGTATTTTTATTTATATCATCATGATGGCAATAGCATTTTTTGGTTCTGTGCTTGTTTGGGGGATGATGTCTATTTCAGCGGCTTCAGTGATTGCAGGGCTTTTAAAAACGATACCTTTGGTGGGGATATGGTTGCATGAGACACTTCTGGGTGGTTATGTCGTAGGACAACCAACGTTGAATCGTTTTTATGTTTTCCATTATGTTTTATCATTTATTTTGCTTCTTTTTGTGGGGCTGCATATTTGGGCAATTCATTGTGTTGGGCAAGGCAATCCAACAGGTCTTGCTATACAATCAGATAAGGAAACAGTTCCATTTTCGCCTTATGCGCTTATCAAAGATATTTTTGCTATTACTGTTTTTCTCATCTTCTTTGCCTGGTTTTTGTTTTATATGCCCGATTATATGGGGCAGGCTGAAAATTATAGTGTGGCAGATCCTTTAAAGGCACCTCTTCGTGTGGTTCCAGAATGGTATTTTTTGCCTTTTTATGCGATGCTTCGTGCTATAACTTTTGATATTGGTATTTTCTCTTCAAACTTTGTTGGTTTTGTTTTATTCGTCAGTTCGATTTGCATTTTAATTTTTGTGCCATGGTTAGACCGCTCTAAAATATGTTCAGCAAGATATCGACCTGTTTATAAAATTTTCTTTTGGGCGTTGGTTATTGATATCGTTTTTCTTGGTTGGTTGGGGTCAAGAGAAATAAGTGACAAAATTCTTTTATGGACACAATTGGCTACGGTTTATTATTTTATATTTTTTTTGGTTATTTTGCCGATTTTGCCAGCGTTTGAAAAAAATTGTTCTCTTCCTTCTTCAATTATGCAAGATTTAAAACAGAAAAAAAAGAGACTATGGTAAATGTTTTTGTCGGGCTGGTTGTTATTGTTGCTATGAGTTTTTCTGCTCAGAGTTTAGCGAGTGATGCCTCTGATCAGGAAGAGGGATTTATTTCTTTTCCTTTACAGGTTCCTAAAAAACAAGAATGGAGTTTTTCAGGTCCATTTGGGCTTTATAATAAGGCGCAATTGAGGCGCGGATTAAAGGTTTATAGACAAGTTTGTTCCAGCTGCCATGGGCTAAAATATGTGGCTTTTCACAATTTAAAAGATCTTGGGTATGATCAAGAACAGATCAAAGCTTTGGCGGAGCAATATGAAGTGCGCGATGGTCCTAATCGAGAAGGAAAATTTTTTAAACGTGCTGGGATTGCAACGGATTATTTTCCTTCTCCCTTTTCACATGAAGAAGAAGCAAGATTTATTTTGAATAGTGCTTATCCTCCAGATTTGACATTGATGGCACGTGCACGTGGGGTATCTTTGCCGTTTCCTGCTTTAATTACTGATGTATTGACTCATTATGATACAGCTGGTCCAGATTATATTACGGCTCTTTTAACAGGATATCAGAAGGCACCGAAGGAGATAAAAATTGCGAATGGTTATTGGTATAATCCTTATTTTATTGCCGGTAATTCTTTAACTATGGCTCCTCCTTTGAGTGATGGTATGGTTTCTTATGAAGATGGGACCCCAGAAATCATTGAACATTATGCGCGCGATGTTTCTGCTTTTTTGATGTGGGCTGCCGATCCTCATATGGAAATTCGTAAAAAAACCGGTTTTCGTGTTATTTTATTTTTAATCATTTTTGCAGGGTTTGTTTATATTTTAAAAAATCGTATTTGGTGTGGTTTAGAAGAAGAATTAGAGAAAGAAATAAAAGACGAAATAAAGAGAAAAAGGTAAAGCGACAAGGCTCAAAAGAGTATAGAGTATAAAGAGCATAAGGAACAAATCTTTTTATGATGCATTGAGGTTTTATAAAGTAAAAGCAAAGTAAAAATGGAGATGTTAAAATGAAAAAAATTGCATGTACTACTCTTATGTCAATTTTGATGGTTTCTAGTACTTATGCTCAGTCTTTTGAAGTGCCTTCAAAACCTGAAATGATCTCTTCGACGGGTATTGTACAGGTAGGGATAGATAAGTCTGTGCGTTATGTGACACCTTTAGCAACGGATTTTGTTGCTTCCAGTCTTATAGGCGCCAATGTATATAATATAGAAGATGAAAATATTGGTGAAGTAAAAGATATTATTTTACGTGAAAATAATATTGCAGGATTTGTTATTGCTGTTGGTGGTTTTCTTGGCATAGGCGAGAGTTATGTGGTCGTTTCTCCAGAAACAATCCAGATGACAAATGATTATGGTAAATGGAAACTCATTACAAATGTGACAAAAGATTCTTTAAAGAACGCTCCAACATTTAAATACGAAGGGCGTTGGACACGCTAATTTTATATTTCTATTCTTTAATGGATCAAGCTGTTGCTATCACAATCATATGCTAGCAACAGTTTTTTTGTTCTAAAAACTCTTGAGAATTTTTGCGACAAGATTCCAAGGAGCTATTACCAAAGTTTTCAAGATAAACTATTAAGACAGAGTGAAGATTTAAGTATTATGTTTAAATAACATGATATCGCCATCTTGCACAATGTATTCCTTTCCTTCATCGCGGGCTTTTCCTGCTTCCTTTGCACCGCTTTCTCCACCCAAAGCAATATAGTCATTATAGCTGATGGTTTGGGCACGAATGAAACCGCGCTCAAAATCTGAATGAATAACACCAGCTGCTTGGGGAGCTTTTGTACCACGCGTAATTGTCCATGCTCGTGTTTCCTTAGGCCCACAGGTGAAGTAAGTAATGAGATCAAGTAAATGGTAACCAGCGCGAATGAGGCGATTGAGACTCGGTTCAAAGAGTCCTAGAGCATTGAGATATTCTGATGCTTCAGCATCACTCAGTTGTGTAATTTCCGCTTCGATAGAAGCAGAGATGATAATGCTTTGCGCATTTTGCTCTGTTGCCATTTTTTCAACTGTTTGGGTAAAGCTATTTCCATGAGCGGTGTCATTTTCGCTTACATTACAAACATAAAGTACAGGCTTGGAGGTTAAAAGATTCAAACTCTTAAGAATGTGGTGTTCATCGGAAGAAATATCTTTGAGTAATAACCGGACAGGGTTTCCCTGTTGCAGTATGTTTAATGCTTTTTCCATAATAGGTAAAATTGTGAGAGCTTCTTTGTCTTTTCCGGTTGCTCGTTTACGGATTTGTATGATTCGTCTCTCAAGACTTTCAAGATCCGCAAGCATGAGTTCGGTTTCAACCGTTGTCGCATCACAAACAGGATCAATACGTCCCTCTACATGGGTAATATCTTCATTTTGAAAACAGCGTAAAACGTGGACAATGGCATCGACTTCGCGAATATTGGCTAAAAACTTGTTTCCTAAACCTTCACCTTTTGAAGCTCCTCGCACAAGCCCCGCAATATCGACGAAGTTAATGCGTGTAGGAATCATTTCTTTTGAACCAGCGATTGATGCAATTTTTTCCATTCGTAAATCTGGAACAGCAACTTCACCGGTATTGGGTTCAATGGTACAAAAAGGATAATTGGCAGCCTGTGCAGTGGCTGTTTTTGTTAATGCATTAAAAAGAGTTGATTTCCCGACATTAGGTAATCCGACAATACCGCATTTAAAGCCCATGAGAGTCTTTCTTTTCTATTGATTTTATGGTCAAGATAAAGCTTCCTTTTTATAGCATATTTTCAGAAGAGTTATAGTCCTTGTCTTGCGATAAGTGAGAAAAAAGTCTAAAGTAGTAGGTATCTACTTTTTTACCTTAGTTCTTCTTACCTTATTGTTCTCCTTAGTTACAAGGATAAGAAAACTTCGAATTAATGTTAATATTGTGCTAAGTTTTTCATGGTATGCAAATCTGCATAAATAATTAATCGGAGAAAATAGAAGAGTGTTATCTCGTTGTGCCTTTTTAATTGCAGCACTTTTGGCTTTGGCTGGATGTGCTACACGTCAGTCAGATATGTCATCGGTACCTTTTCAACAAGTTCGATACATTCCACCAGAAATACAGGCTTTGTATGGTCCTGTAACGAATGAGACCTATTCGTTACCTGCTGTTGATCTTGCGACAATTGATCCAAAATATTGGCGACAAGAGGTGATTTATTATACATCTTATGCGCCTGGAACATTGGTTATCGATACGCAAGAGTGTTTTCTTTACCTTATTGGTGAAAATGGAAAAGCTTTGCGTTATGGGATTGGTGTCGGTAAAGAAGGACTAGCATTTGAAGGTGAGGGGGTTATACAGCGCAAGCGTCGGTGGCCAAATTGGGCTCCTACTGCAGCTATGATGGCTCGAGAACCAGAACGTTATGGTCATCTTGGGAAAGGAATGCCACCAGGGCCCGATAATCCATTAGGTGCGCGGGCACTTTATTTGTTCAAAAATGGGAAAGATACACTTTTCCGTATTCATGGCTCACATGAATCGTGGTCAATTGGGCGTGCTATTTCAAGTGGGTGTATCCGTTTGCTTAATCAAGATATTATCGATCTTTATGATCGTGTTCCCGTTGGTTCGCGTGTTGTGGTATTGCAAAACAATAGGAGTATTCCTACAGTTTATAATCAACAATCAAATGGTTACGATCCGCTACAGTCGACCATTCAGCCAAATGATTTTTTTTAATTTAGGGGAGAAGATTGGAGAGAGCCGTTTGAGTATTTTGGTTTGCTGTTCAATCTTCTCTTTCTCTTAAAAGAGAATAAAAGAGAATATAAGCCTTTCTTTTTCAAAGGTGTATACAAGCTTGTATTCTGTTCTATTTTCTAGCTTCTCACGTTGCCAACAGATTTTGCCTTAAGTTTATAAGAGGATTTTTTTAAGAGTTCTTATTCATATTCTTCACGCGACTGGGACACGCAAGCCAATGGTTCTGATTGTTTTTTATCGTTTGTGAAACTTCATTCATAAAGAGGGATTTATCATCTTTTATAAGGAGAGCGATATTTTTTGCGATTGTCTCTAAGAGAGGGGATAACCATTCTTGATCAGATTTGGTAAAATTTCCCAGGACATGCTGATGAACAAGTTCTTTGCTTCCAGGATGACCAATTCCTATGCGTATACGACAATAGTCAGTACCACAATGGGCATCAATAGACTTAATGCCATTATGCCCATTATTTCCTCCACCAATTTTTATACGAACTTTCCCCGGTGACAGGTCTAGCTCATCATAAATGATGATCAAATTCTTTAAATCTAATTTATAAAATCGCAAAGCTTCACCGATAGCTTGACCAGAAAGATTCATGAAAGTTTGTGGTTTTATAAGAAAAATTTTCTCATTATTTATGAAACCATTGGAGATTTCTGCTTGAAACTTCTTTGACCATGGAGAAAAAGAGAAGGACTGATAAATGGCATCAACAGCCATAAAACCGATATTATGGCGGTTATTTTGATATTGTAAACCAGGATTGCCAAGACCAGCAATAAGCCACATGTGTATCTTCAGTCAAAGTATGAGTAAGGGTAATGTCTCATAAATTAAGGCGGAAAAAATTCCCGCCTTTTGAGTTTTATGAAGTTTCCGTGTCTTCTTCATCATTTTCTTGTTCACAAGTTTCATCGCTGACATCCATGCCAGCAGGAGCTGCAATGGTTGCAATGGTAAAATCTCGATCTTGGATGATGGGAGTCACATCTTTTGGCAGTTGCACTGCTGAAATGTGAATAGAATCACCAATAGAGTAGCTGGAGAGATCAATTTCAATAGCTTCAGGAATAGCACTTGCTGGAGCTGTACATTCAATTTCGTGCCGAACAATATTGAGGACACCACCTTTTTTAAGTCCAGGTGCCGTATCTTCATTGAGGAAGTGGACAGGAATATTCACTTCTACAACGGATTTTTCTGAGATGCGCAAAAAGTCTACATGGAGGGGAAAGTCACGCACGGGATCTAATTGATAATCTTTTGGCAAAACCATAATTTTTTGCTTGTCAAGAATAATCGTTGCAATGGTGGTACGAAAGCCACCGGCATGAATTTTGTAGAAAATTTCTTTATAGGGAACTGTTATTGCCAAGGGTGGTTGTTTTTCACCATAAATGACAGCAGGAATAAGACCGTTGCGGCGAAGTTCACGGGAGGACCCCTTACCAACCCGCTCGCGTTTTTCGGCCTTAAGAGTGTAGCTTTTGCTCATAATTTAAGTCCTTTTTACATGATTGGAGATCCTTCAAAAACAGTAATAGTTTTTGCATGGATATGAAGATATGCGCTAACCAACAGCGATCACTCCATTCTGCGTTGCCTCCAAGGGTGTCTACGCAGAAGTTTGTTCTATAGTTCAAACTATTCATAGATGCAAGAGTTGTGGGAAAAATCGATGATTTCTACCGTTAAAAAGGAGGAAATGTTACAAATTACGGTGTGGATGGAGAATCAACCAATATGTGCTGGCGCTGATATGTTCAAAATCAAACACTGGAGATGTTATGAAGGTTGAGATTGCCTTGGGTGAGATGTCAGAGAGTCGTGCTTTGCATAAATCGATGCCAGCACTTCTTGACTTGGAAGAATTATTGGCGACACGTCTTCTTGTACAAGGTAATTCCGGTTCAGGAAAATCACATCTTTTACGCCGTCTTTTGGAGCAAAGTGCTAAGTGGGTGCAGCATTGTGTAATTGATCCAGAAGGCGATTTTGTAACTTTGGCAGATAAATTTGGTCATGTTATTGTAGAGGCTCAACGTAGTGAATTAGAATTGACTCGTATTGCCCATCGCATTCGACAACATCGAGTTTCAGTGGTATTTAATCTTGAAGGCTTGGATACTGAACAACAGATGCGTGCTGTAGGGGCTTTCCTTGGGGCACTGTTTGATGTAGAACGTGATTATTGGTATCCTATGCTTGTCGTTGTCGATGAAGCACAATTGTTTGCTCCAACTGCAGCAGGAGAAGTTTCTGATGAAGCGCGTAAAATTTCTTTGAGCGCTATGACCAATCTTATGTGTCGAGGACGTAAACGTGGTCTTGCTGGTGTTATTGCGACACAACGTTTGGCTAAGCTTGCCAAAAATGTTGCTGCGGAAGCTTCAAACTTTTTAATAGGGCGGACTTTTTTAGATATTGATATGGTGCGCGCTGCTGATCTCTTGGGAATGGAGCGTCGCCAAGCGGAAATGTTTAGAGATCTTGAACGGGGAAATTTTATAGCTTTAGGACCTGCTTTATCACGACGTCCCTTACCAATCATTATCGGTTCTGTTGAAACTTTGGCACGCTCTTCTAGTCCTAAATTAATGCCACTTCCAACAGAGCGGGATGATGTGCAAGAGCTCGTTTTTACTGCTTCACCAGAGGAAATTTTAACGCCATTTAAACAAACACGAGAGCCGATGAGGGAAAAGTCAATGCACGAGATGTTAGAGGAGGTAGTGCATAAAAAACAAGAGTTGTTGGAAGAAAACCCGAGTTTATTTCCTGAACTTTCTGATGTTGAGCGTGACGGCCAAGCAGAACATATTATTCGGGAGATTCTTGAGGATTCTGAGGCTTTTTATCGTTCAACAGCGGTGCTTTATCAAGATTTTTCAGTTCGTTGCCGTATCCATGGTATGTCAAAGGTTCCTTTTAATCTTTCACAATTTCGGCGTAAATTGGCTATTGCTCAGGCTTTTGTTGATGAACAAACGGCTGTCAGTGAACATTGGAAACATATTTTGCAGATATCAGAAAGTTTGGAAGAAGATGTTCAAGGAGTCTTCTTGAACGTGGCACAGGCCGCATTAGGGGGAAAATCATGTCCATCTGATGCATTTTTAGCACGTCTTTATGGGACTCATTCTTTAAGCCGTGTACGCCGACTTTTAACCTACTTTGAAGAGCGTGGACTTATTGTTATTCACACGCATTTTAGTGGTCGACGTATTGTTGCATTTCCTGATCTTGGTGTTGAAACAGCACCAGGAGACCCCAAGGAACCACTTTAACCAAATAAGCTGGAAACCGATTGTTCTGCTGCTGTCCTTGCTATTGCTTCTCCCATAAGGTCGGCAATGGGCAAAACACGAATATTATGGGTTTTCTCAATAGCTTGTGTTGGCATAATTGAATCTGTAATAACCAATTCTTTCATCTCTGAATTGGCAATTCGCTCGATTGCATTACCAGAAAGAACACCGTGCGTGATATAAGCCGTGACACTATTGGCACCATGTTTAAGCAGAGCACTTGCTGCATTGCATAAAGTTCCACCTGAATCAACAATATCATCAAGCAAAAGGCAATCTTTTCCCGATACATCTCCAATGATATTCATAACTTCTGATTCACCGGGGCTTTCGCGACGTTTATCCACAATAGCGAGCAAACTGTTCAAGCGCTTGGCGAGTGCGCGCGCACGCACCACACCACCCACATCAGGTGAAACAACGATAACATTTTCAAGAGAATAATGCACTTTGACATCGCGAGAAATGACAGGAACAGCATAGAGATTATCCGTAGGGATATCAAAAAAACCTTGAATTTGTCCTGCATGAAGGTCCAATGTTAAAACACGATGGGCCCCTGCTTCCGTAATTAGGTTGGCAACAAGTTTTGCAGAAATAGGAGTCCGTGGTCCTGGTTTTCTATCTTGGCGGGCATAGCCAAAATAGGGGATAACAGCTGTAATACGACGCGCAGAAGAACGACGAAGGGCATCAATCATGATGAGTAATTCCATCAAATGATCATTTGCGGGATAGGATGTAGATTGCAAAACAAAAACATCTTGTCCACGTACATTTTCATGCAGTTCTACGAAAATTTCTTGATCAGCAAAGCGCTTTACAGTTGCTTTGCCTAAGGGGATGTTCAAATAATTTGCAACATCTTCAGCTAGGCGTGGATTAGAATTTCCGCAGAAAAGTTTCATAGTAGAACCTCTGAATCATCATGGTGGGAATGCGACACGGTTTTTAATTTCTTTTTATTAAATTGCAAGAGAACAATTACAAAAGCCTTACAATTTTATTGATTATTATTAAAGAGCTATGCAGTATGTTTTCTCTTTTTCCAAAAGTTTGTTACTTTTAGAGCAAAGTTTTTTCTCCATGCGGCAAAGAAATACATATTGATTAAGCTTTTTAGTTATTACTTTATAAAAATACTTTCAATATGGGGAATGTTTCATATTTAAGATGAATGAAGGGGAATAATAAAAAGAAGTATCATCTTGCCTTCAATCATTATAACCAAACATTGAAAATGATCATAGCGAAGGCTATCATATTTTATGGGCTGGTAGATAATTTCGTGAAAAAAGCAAAGTACAATGGGGTTTATTTTTCCATTTTGGTAATTTCCATTTGGGTAAAAAGTTTAGTTTTGCAGTTTTGGTATTGTTCTCAAGCATAAAAGGGGCTCATCTTTTGTTTTTCAGCATAATAGCAGAAATTTGCCGTCCGTAATCGGGTTCGTTGCGGTGTATTGCACGGCGATAGGAGAAAAAACGCTGTTCATCTTGATAGGTACAAAGCTCTACACAAGAAGCATTAACACCTGCTTCTTTGAGTTGATTTATAATAAATGCCCATAGATTAAAATAAAAGCGATTTATTTTGTTTGTTTTTAAAAAATATTTTTGGTATTTGCTGTGGTAATCAATAAATTGGTCGTAAAATTCATTTGTTACTTCATAGTGATAAGGGCCAATACAAGGTCCCAGGACTGCTGTTATTGATTGTCTTTTGGCTCCTTGTTTTTCCATAACAGCAATTGTTTTCTCGATAATTCCATTTAAGCTTCCACGCCAGCCAGCATGAGTTGCAGCGATGACTCTAGCTTGTGGATCAGCAAACAGAATGGGTCCGCAATCTGCTGTAAGAACCCCAATAACGAGTTCTGGGGTGGTTGTAACCAGAGCATCAGCTTGAGGAGGTGCACCGATAGTTGCTTGATGAGCTACGACAACGTTACAGGAATGTATTTGATTAACTGTGACTAAATTTTGTGCTTCAATAGAAAAATAATTGGCAATCAAAAGACGATTCTGTACAATATATTCAAGTTGATCATTTGAACCTTTCCCAACATTAAGACTATGATAAAGATTTTTTGAAACACCACCTTGACGTGTAAAAAATCCATGTTTTATTCCATGGGTGTGTAAAGTAGAAAGATTTTTTGCAAGAATGGGATGAGGGATAGATTTCATAAAAGTTCCTTATGGAGATTATTTAAAGTGAGGATGGAGATGTTCATATTTGTCAATGAATATTTCAGATAATGATGTGTTTATTGACAAAAGCGCCGATCACTAAAATTGGGGAGG
Organism: Bartonella sp. AP3QHHD; assembly: GCF_042195765.1. NCBI lineage: Bacteria > Pseudomonadati > Pseudomonadota > Alphaproteobacteria > Hyphomicrobiales > Bartonellaceae > Bartonella > Bartonella sp. AP3QHHD. The sequence goes on along the minus strand of NZ_JBHIPC010000111.1, from coordinate 109,369 downwards.
TATGGAGATATTTTTATCACTGAAATGTAAAACTTTAAATAATTTTCCCATCTGATCTGGACCAGCGAGCCGTTCGATGTCTTGGCGGATTTTGTCTTGCAAAGGAGCACTTTTGCCAACTCCAAGCTGGTTTGCGCGCTCCAGTAGCCCCATTTTAAAAAGAAATTCTCCTTGCTCTAAGATTTCAGCAAAACAGCCCTGTTCAAGAGCTATGTTTTTTAAAAAAGAAAAATCAACATGGGATGTTAAATCATGTTCACCAGGGGCATCAAAAACATCACGAAATCTATGTTTTGAGAGTGCTTGCAAGGTATCGCCAAAGGCAAGTTCACAAGCACCATAGTCGATAAGTAAAGCAGAACCCGTCACTTGCACTAAATGGTGGCTGATTTGTTGCATGAATTGATGCCGTAAGGGGGCATGTTCAAAAATTGTTCCGTCAGGCACTTTAGAACAATAGGTTTGTAGACAAGAAGAGGGAAGTTTATGCGGGGCAGCAATAAAGATGAAATCTCCATTTTGATTGACTGTAATGCGGCGCTCTTTCCATTCTCCATTGATTTTAATATATTGGTTGATAGGGAGTGTATCGAGAAATTCATTAGCAATGAGGAAGAGAGGTTTTGAAGGAATTTGATTAAAATTTTCAATGCTATGGATTTGTTTTTGATAAGAGCAAAGGCGCTTTTTTTGTTCTTTTGCAAGTTTTTTGCTTATTTCGATCAGAAAAATTTCAGCAGCATTAAATGCTCTTGTAGAAAGCTTTTGGATAGTTCGCAAAATGTCATCCATCAAAGTTCCACGTCCTGGACCTATCTCAGCGAGGATAAAAGGATGAGGATAACCTTGAGCTTTCCAGCTTGCAAGAGTCCAAATGCCAATCATTTCTCCAAATAATTGGCTTATTTCAGGTGCTGTAATGAAATCACCAGCACGTCCGAAAGGTGTTTGTGTTTGATAATAACCAAATTGAGGATCTGTAAGTGCCAACGTCATATATTGGCTAACAGTGATTGGTCCATTAAGGACAATAATTTCTTTAATTTTTTCTTTGAGATTGGCCATTTTCTGTCGGTTTATATTTAAAGGCGTGGAGAAGAAGATAAAACCCTACAAGAAGCATGGGAAGAGATAAAGCCATGCCATAGGTAAAACCAGTAGAATGGAAAAGAGTCGAAAACCATTCTGGATCTTCTTGAGGCGCACGGTAAATTTCAGAAATGCTGCGTGTTACTGCGTAGCCTATAATAAATGTTCCTGATACAGTACCGGGACGTTTTAATGCTTTGAACCCAAAAATAAGAAGACACAGGATGATGAAGAGAAGAAATCCTTCCATAAATGCTTCGTAAAGCTGGCTTGGATGGCGCGGTAAATAGTAAGGATCGAGAGGAAAACAAACAGCCCAAGGACGTGTAGTAATATTACCCCATAATTCTTGGTTAATGAAGTTGCAGATTCGTACAATGCCGATACCAATAGGAGCACCTGCAGCAATGATATCAAACATGGCTCGTATGTTAATATGATTTTTACGGGCAAACCAGATCATAGCAATGATAATACCAATAAGTCCGCCATGAAAGGACATTCCCCCATCCCATACGGCAATAATAGCACTTGGATGATTAAAATAGTAAATGGGATCCCATACAAGAACTTGTCCTAAACGCCCTCCGACAACAACACTTATGGCAGACCAGACAACAAAATCTCCGATCTTTTCTTTATCCATAGGAGGATAGTTTCTATACCATAGAGATGTTTCTTTTAATAATTTTTGCGCATACCACCAAGCAAAAAGAATACCCAGCACGTAACCAAGTCCATACCAATGAAGTGTTATGGGACCTAGCTGGATAATAACAGGATCAAGAAAAGACGGAAAAGCAATGGCTGGACAAGACAAATTGTTCATGAGTTAAGCATCTTACATTATACGAGATGAATATGAAGTGACTCTGATGATCAGAAATGACAGATGAATACACAATGGTCAAGTCAGTAGGGAGGCTAGTCAGAAAGGGGGGTAGATTTCCACTGATTTATCGCGGTAAAAAATATGGTGATAAAAGGAATATTAAAAAATCTTAAACAAAATCATTATGAAAAATTTGCACAGTATGTAAAATATAGAGTAAAAGGAACAAATTACAGTATCTAAATGTTATGAGAATACGCTATTATGAGAATACGCTATAATGCGTGCGTCAATAATTAAAATTTAAGGAAAAAGGTTATGCGTAATGGATCAAATCGTATTCTTGATGAATTAGCAAAATTAGCAACGGATGCTGCTGACGTTGCGCAAGGCATACGACGTGAAGCTGGAACAGCTTTTCGTGTGCAGGCTGAAAAGATAGCAAACAAACTTGATCTTGTTTCTCGCGAAGAGTTTGAGACTTTTAAGGAGATGGTGCTGAAAATCCATGCTGATAACGCTGATTTGAAAAGACGCCTTGATGATTTAAAAAAAGATGATTAAAAAAACGCAGACACAAAAAAGTAAAATAGTTTAAAAAAAAGAATCTTCAAAAAAATATCCCCAATTTTTCAATATGATGCGTGAAACTAAAAAATGCTTAATCTTGAGTCTGTTAGAGCGGAGCATTTGTTTATTTTTGATTTTTTTTGGGGGTAAAATACATTTTTTTGAATCAGGGGGGCTGGCGCTATGAAATTGTATCAATACACTGAAAAGACTTGATGATTCGTTTTATGACTATCAGGTTGCCCTAAACAGCGCGATTGTGTTCTGGGTGTTTGTGTACTGTCGATGTTTTTATGTGTATTTGTTTGGTGTAAAGGTTCTGATTGTAGCAAAATGTTGTTACAGTTTAGACGGTTTATATTCTGTTGACAATGTTTTAAGATGATTGAGGATTGTGATGAGGCTTGCATTTTGCGCCACAGAAAGAAAAGAGCACCCTGTCGACTTTATCGAACAGATTGCCTGTGAATATGATTGGTCGTTTGAGCGGTATGCAGAAGATGAAATTAGCGTTTGTGTGGAAGGAAAACGCGCAAACTATCGTCTTGCTTTTTCATGGATGGAAGAGCATGAAGCACTTCATTTAGCTTGTTCGTTTGATCTTTCTATTAAAAATGCTCGAACAGCTGAAATACAGCGCTTATTGCTAGCAATTAATGAAAAGTTGTTGTTGGGACATTTTGATTACTGGCAAAGAAATAATTCAGTTATTTATCGACAAGGTCTTCTTTTGGCTGGTGGGATGCATCCATCTCATATACAGGTTGAAACATTATTGATACATGCACTTAAAGCCTGTGAAAGCCATTATGTTGCATTTCAGATGGTTGCTTTGTCGGGAGAAAGTGCTTACAAGGCACTGCAGTACACTTTGTTTGAAACTGTAGGGAATGCCTAAAATATACAGTTTGTTATTTTTACAGACGGTTTGCTGAAATATTGCTCATAGGGGGATATCAAGAATAGCGCGCAATCCCCCGAGTGGGCTCTCATCTAATTGTATATTGCCACCATGGCTGCGTGCTATGTCTTGAGCAATAGAAAGACCAAGCCCTGTTCCACTTGCATCTTGATTTCGCGCTTTATCAAGTCGAAAGAATGGCTTAAAAACTTCTGTGCGCATATTTTTATGAATTCCAGGTCCATTATCATCGATTATCAATATAAAAGATTCTTGTTGAGAGTTAGCGGTTAGTTTAACGGTCGTGCCGTAACAAAATGCATTTGATACAAGATTGCTGACCAAGCGTGTAAAAGCACGGGGACGTACTTGTATTTCTGTAGGACCTTCAATAGTGTAAGAAAATTGACGTTTGTGAAGATGAGCATCGGCGGAGAATTTTTTCATAAGAGCATTTAAATCAAAAGTCTTGACACTTTCACTTCCTTTACCACGAGCAAAAGCAAGATAATCTTCTAACATATTTTGCATGTCACTTACATCTTGCTCAAGCGGTTTAATATCAAAGCCAGTATTTGCTAATGCTAGCTGAAGTTTAAAACGTGTAAGAATGGTTCTTAAATCATGACTTACTCCTGAGAGCATCATGGTGCGTTGTTCGATTTGGCGTTCAATACGTTCTCGCATACGTAAAAAAGCGATGCCTGCACGACGGACTTCATCAGCTCCTTGTGGTTGAAATCCTTTTGGTAAAGGACGACCGCGTCCAAAGCTTTCTGCTGCTTCAGCCAATTGTTGAATCGGTTTGATTTGATTGCGTAAAAAGTAAATTGCTATCAGCAATAAAACAAGAGCTGTTCCTACCATCCAGCTTAAAAAAATAGCAGTATTGGAAGCATAGGCTTGGCTGCGTGGAGCAAAGACGCGTAAGATGTTGTGACCAAGGTGGATACGGATTTCAACAAGATCAGAATCTCCTACGGTATCAATCCAGAAGGGACGGTTAATTTGGCGGGTGATTTCTTCACTTAAAAAATAGTCAAGAATTGCAAAAAATGGCTTAGGTCCTGGAGGGGGTAAGGAGGTAGGAGATAGAATAGAAATATTTAATCCCATACGTTGTTGTGCAATACGCTTGATATCTTCATAGTTATCTTGTTGGGGATATGTTTCAAGAATATCAATAATGGCTGAAATATCATGCACGACAGCCGTTGAAAGACGCTCGGTTACCATTTGCCAATGTCGTTCCATAAAGACATAAGCAATGACCGTTTGCAGAAGCACCATGGGAGCGATGATAATGATCAAAGAGCGAGCATAAAGCCGTTTAGGCATTTTTTTCGTTAACCATCGAAGAAAAAATCTTAAAGGTTTGATCATTCTTGTGCCTATTCAATAGAGAGTTTATACCCTATTCCTCGCACGGTTTGGAGCCATATAGGCAGTGCTGGGTTTTTTTCGATTTTACGACGAAGGCGGTTGATCTGCACATCAATGGCACGTTCACTTATATTGCTGTCATCGGTCGCGAATTTATGGCGCGGAATTGTATCGCCTGCATTTTCGGCAAACATGACCATCATTTCTTGTTCTTTATCTGTTAATTTAATAATTTCTCCTCCTTTTTTGAGTTCGCGTCGTGAAATTGAAAATATATAAGGACCAAAAACTATTTGCTCAATTTTGGGTTGGTGAGGGGGAAAACCACGTCGTAAAATGGCGTTGATGCGAAGGAGAAGTTCACGAGGGTCAAACGGCTTAGCCAGATAATCATCTGCCCCTGCTTCTAATCCACGGATACGATTGTCTATTTCTGATAAAGCTGTTAACATGAAGATAGGGACATCTTTTGTTTGGCGGAGTGAATGAGTGAGATCAATACCGTTTTCGCCAGGCATCATGACATCAACAATAAGAAGATCAAAATCTAAACTTGCCAACAGTCGTCTTGCTTCATTCGCATTGGCTGAAACTGAAACACGAAATCCATTTTTAATGAGAAACTGAAATAAAAGATTGCGAATACGTGTATCGTCATCAATCACAAGAAGGTGAGGGGCATCGTCACACAAAACTTGAACGTGATTGCTCATTCTTAAAAAAACCTTGATAAAAATTTAGTTTACACAAAATGCAAGTTTACATAAGTTGTATAAAGCTGTCGAGCAGCACCTTTACCTTAAAAGAGAGAAAGTTTTATTTATAAATTTAAAAAAGTTATTTTTGAAAAGGATATTATGGGTAGTCTTAATATACATATTATTCCAGTTACAACATTCCAACAAAATTGTACTTTGCTTTTTGATAGTGAATGTAAAACGGGGGTTCTCGTTGATCCTGGTGGTGATTGGCCGCGGATTCAAGACGTAATCGAAAAGAATGGTGTTATCGTTGAGGCTATTTGGATAACACATGGTCATTTTGATCATGTAGGAGCAGCAATGCAAGTGAAAGAAGCGCTTAATGTAAAAATTATTGGTTCACATCGCGATGATAAGCCTGTGATGGATGCCGTGAGCGAAAGCGCAAAAAATTATGGTATCACTGATGCTTGCATCTGTATTCCTGACCAATGGTTAGAAGATGGTGAGTGCGTTCATTTTGCTGGACATGTGTTTAAGGTTTTTCACACCCCAGGACATTCCCCTGGTCATGTTATTTATTTCAATGAAAAAGAGCGCTTAGCCCTCTTGGGTGATGTTCTCTTTCGTGGTTCTATTGGACGTACGGACTTCCCCTTCTGTTCCCATGAAAAATTGATGCAATCCCTTCGAGAAAAAGTTTTACCTTTAGGCGATGATGTTTGTTTTATCTGTGGGCATGGTCCCAAAAGTAGCATAGGCTATGAGCGACAAAATAATCCTTTTCTTCAAGATTTTAATATATGAGCAAATAAAAAACGCTTTGAAGCGTTTTTTTGCCATTTAAAACTTTTTTAGTAGGACGGAACAGAAGTTAATTTATTGGGGCATAACAAATGTGTTCCAAACCATTACGGTCTCGAAAGGTCCCTGTTTTAGGGTTGAAAGAACGGTATTTTTTCTTGCAATATTGAAGCCAATCAGATTCTAATGATTGTTGTACTGGCTCATATTCCACCGTTTGCGGAGCTTCATAAATTATCTGTTCTTGTGGAACCTGTTGATATACAATTTGATGCTGTGGTGCGGTTTGATAAACAACTTGTGGTTGTTCTGATTTTTTAAAAATTTTGCCGAGAAGTGCACCTGCTGCAAGAGCAAGAATGCCCATTGCTAAAGCTTCTCCTGAGTTATTTATATTAATACTACTGTGTTTTGTCTTTTTGCGCTCGACATAATGATATGTCTTGTGTTCAACATGATGGTGTTGTTGTGCTCCCCATTTATGGCTAACATAATGACGCTTGTGGGGATTATCAAAAGAGTGATGTTCACTATGAGAAAAATGGGAGCTAAAATTGTGAGACGGTAAACCAGCCTCCCTTCTCATGTCATAGTTATGATACCATGCCATATCCGCAAGCGTTGGATCTAATGGCATCAAAACGGTTACAGTAGACATTGCTGATAATACCGCTAATCTGATCACTTTTTTCATAATGATGCTCCTTGTGTAAATTTGTATTTTTCACATCCTACACGTGTCAAACTGAATAGAGCCTGAACAATTTTGGACTTTATTGTGACAAAAAAATAAAAATTCATTTAGTTAAAACTATTATCAATACAATAAAATAAAATCATGACAGAATTTTGATTTCAATTAATGTACTCTTTTTAAGGTTAATTAAGCAGCTTGTATTTAGAGCACCAGATTTTTTACTATTGGTTATAAATTATTTATTGATGAGTACTTTTTTATTGCTTGATACAATATGAATTGAACAATAGGTGTATGAACAAAAGTTATCGTTTTTTATTATAGGCTTATGGTGCTAAGATAGAACCTTATTTGTGTGATTGAATACAGTCCTGTTTGACTACTCTCTTGTGAGGCTAAATATTGAGTTCGATATCATATTATAACTGTATAAATATAATATATTGCGGGAACTTTTTTTGATATATGGGAAACATTTTTGTTGGGATATGGCTGTTAGTTTGACAGTATTGACATGACAAAATGCATTTGACACAAGATTGCTGATGAGACGCGTGAAGGCACGTGGGCGTGCTTGTATTTGTGTAGGGCTTTCAATGGTGTAGGAAAATTGACGTTTGTGAAGATGCGCATCGGTAGAGAATTTTTGCATAAGAGCATTTAAATCAAAAGTTTTAACATACTCACTTTCTTCACTACGGGCAAAAGCAAGGTAATCTTCTAACATATTTTGCATGTCGCTCACATCTTGTTCAAGCGGCTTGATATCAAAGTCAGTATTTGCTAACGCTTGCTGAAGTTTAAAACGGGTGAGAATGGTTCTTAAATCATGGCTTATACCCGAAAGCATCATGGGGCGTTGTTCGATATAGTTAGAAGATGGTGAGTGTGTGTATTTTGCTGGACATGAGTTTAGGGTTTTACATACACTGGGGCATTCCCCTGGTCATGTTCTTTATTTCAATGAAAAAGAGCGCTTAGCCCTCTTGGGTGATGTTCTCTTTCGTGGTTCTATTGGACGTACGGACTTCCCCTTCTGTTCTTATGAAAAATTGATGCAATCCCTTCGAGAAAAAGTTTTACCTTTAGGCGATGATGTTTGCTTTATCTGTGGGCATGATCCCAAAAGTAGTATAGGCTATGGGCGCCAAATAATCCTTTTCTTCAATATTTTAATATATGAGCAAACAAAAAAAACGCTTTGAAGCGTTTTTTTTGCCATTTAAGACTTTTTAGTAGGACGGAACAGAAGTTAATTTATTGGGGCATAACAAATGTGCTCCAAACCATTACGGTCTCGAAAGGTCCCTGTTTTAGGGTTAAAGGAACGGTATTTTTTCTTGCAATAGTTAAGCCAATCAGATTCTAATGATTGCTGGAGTGGCTCATATGCCACCGTTTGCTGCACTTGATAAACTCTTTGATTTTGCGGAACTTTTTGATAAATTACCTGATTTTGTGGTACTATTTGATAAACCACTTGTGGCTGTTCTGGTTTTTTTAAAATTGTACCAAGAATCGTACCTGTTGCAAGACCAAGAATACCCACCGCTAAAGCATCTCCTGAGTTGTCTATATGAATATTACTGTGTTTTGTCTTTTTGCGCTCGACGTAATGATATGTTTTGTTTTCAACATGATGATAATGGTGGTGGTGATGATGATGATGTTGTTGTTGTTGTTCCGTCTTACTCTGTTTGGCTACAGACCTTTCATGTTTGGCTTTAAATCTTCTCTTGTTGTCATCAGAACTCTTGTGGAAATCATCAACAAACTTTTGGAAATCATCAGAAAAAAAGCCACGTTTTTTATCAGAACAATGGGAGCGAGAAAAACCGCAAGGCAGAATATCAGCTTTCTTCCTCATTTCCCTTATCGCATCATCTGTTTCTTTACGCATCTTCCTCATCATATCATCTATTTCTCTCGAGATAGAGTCACTACGATTCCATGCCATATCCGCAAGCGTTGCATTTAGCGGCATCAAAACGGTCACAGTTGACATTGCTGATAATACCGCTAACCTGATCACTTTTTTCATAATGATGCTCCTTGTGTAAATTCGTATTTTTCACATCCTACACGTTTCAAACTGAATAGAGCCTGAACAATTTTGGGCTTTATTGTGACAAAAAAATAAAAATTTATTTAGTTAAATCTATCGCGGAGACAGTAAAATGAAATCATAACAGAATTTTGATTTCAATTAATGTACTCTGCTTGAGGTTAATTAATAAGTTTGTATTTGTAGTACCCGATTTTTACTATGGGATATAAACTCTTTATTTAGGGATAATTTTTTATTGTTTGGTACAATATGAATTGAACAATAGGGATATGAATAAAAGTTATCATTTTTTATCATAGGCTTATGGTTCTATGAGAAAGTCTTATTTTACTTTATTTGTGTTATAGGACAGTGTCCTATTTGAATATTTTCTTGTAAGGATAAATAATATTGAGTTAGATATCAGAGTATAACTGTATAAAGATAATATATTTTAGAAATTTTTTATAAAATGTTCTCTCTCATGTTGTTTTAGACAAATTGAAGCACCCTTGATGTTGGAGGTTGTCTATTTTTCGGATAACGCTGTTTGCTTTTGAGCTTTCGTCTTTTTTTAGAAGAGCTGAAGATTATTTTATGCGGTTTGAAATTTTTTGCTCCTTCATTGATTGCGTTTTTTTCGTTTTATTGTTGCTTGATTAGGGGTGTTTTTACGAGATTTTCCTTTTTGATTTTCCAAAATACCAGTGTCCATGGTTGGTCCCATGTGTGCAAGGTCTGGTTTGGAGAAAAGACTTGGTTGTAATACGCGCTCATGGGTGGATTGTTCGCTATGATGTGTTAAGGGATTTTCCGCGAGTTCTAGTTCTATCTTTTGTAATTGTTTGATTTCATCGCGAAGGTGTGCTGCTTCTTCAAAATTAAGATCAGCAGCTGCTTCATGCATTAATTTTTCGAGGTGTTTAATATGAGATGCTAAATTGTTGCCAACCATATTTTTTTTCTCGATGACATCAGGGATATTTGTATGAATATGGTTGGTTTCATAGCCTGAATTAAGAATATCTCCGATATTTTTTTTGATACTTTTCGGTGTGATATGGTGTTCTTCATTATAGGCTATTTGTTTTTGTCGACGTCTTTGTGTCTCCTGTAAGGCTCGTTCTATGGAACCAGTGATCGTATCTGCATAGAGGACAACACGGCCATCTACGTTACGTGCAGCACGTCCGATTGTTTGTATGAGGGAAGTTTCAGAGCGCAAAAAGCCCTCTTTATCGGCATCTAGAATGGCAACAAAACCACATTCTGGAATATCTAAGCCTTCTCGGAGCAAGTTAATACCGATGAGGACATCAAAGGTGCCAAGCCGAAGATCGCGTAGAATTTCAATGCGCTCTAATGTATCAATGTCAGAATGCATATAGCGTACACGAATGTCTTGTTCGTGGAGATATTCAGTTAAGTCTTCGGCCATACGCTTTGTGAGAACTGTCACCAATGTACGGTAGCCTTTTTGAATTGTTTTACGAATTTCATTCACAACATCATCGACTTGATTTTTGGCTGGACGAACCTCTGTTGGTGGGTCAACAAGCCCTGTGGGGCGAATAACTTGTTCTGCAAAAGTGCCGTGAGATTGTTCTATTTCCCACCGTCCAGGTGTTGCGGAGACAGCAATCGTTTGTGGGCGCATAGCATCCCATTCTTCAAAGCGTAAAGGACGGTTATCCATACAAGAAGGGAGGCGAAAACCATATTCTGCTAAGGTTGCTTTTCTACGAAAGTCACCTCGGTACATGCCACCAATTTGGGGAATGGTTACGTGGCTTTCATCGATAAAAACAAGAGCATTATTTGGAATGTATTCGAACAAGGTTGGTGGTGGTTCTCCGGGTTTTCGTCCCGTTAAAAAGCGTGAATAATTCTCGATTCCAGAGCATGAGCCGGTAGTTTCCAACATTTCTAAATCAAAAATTGTACGTTGTTCTAAACGTTGTGCTTCTAAAAGACGTCCAGCCGCATTTAATTCATCGAGGCGTTGAACGAGTTCCATTTTGATCGATTTCATCGCTTGGTTAAGTGTTGGGCGTGGTGTTACGTAGTGTGAGTTGGCATAAATTTTAATCGATTGAAGATCGCCTGTTTTTTGACCCGTTAGAGGATCAAATTCTGTAATTGTTTCCACTTCATCACCAAAGAGCGAAATACGCCAAGCACGATCTTCGAGGTGGGCAGGGAAAATTTCGATTGTATCCCCTCGAACACGAAAGGAACCACGAATGAAATTGATATCTTGTCGATAATACTGTTGAGAGACTAAATCAGCCAAGAGTTTTCGTTGATTGAGTTTGTCCCCTTTTGCTATTTGGAAGGTCATAGCAGTATAAGTTTCTACTGAACCAATCCCGTAGATACAGGATACAGATGCGACAATAATGACGTCATCACGCTCTAAGACAGCACGTGTTGCAGCATGGCGCATACGGTCGATTTGTTCATTAATTGAGGATTCTTTTTCAATATAGGTATCAGAGCGTGCAACGTAGGCTTCTGGCTGATAATAGTCATAATAGGAAACAAAATATTCGACGGCATTATGGGGAAAAAAACTTTTAAATTCCCCATAAAGCTGCGCTGCTAGAGTTTTATTGGGAGCTAATATTAAAGCTGGACGCTGTGTTTTTTCAATGATATTGGCCATTGTATAGGTTTTTCCTGAGCCGGTAACACCCAAAAGCACTTGTGTACGTTCATTTTTTTGAATTCCCTCAACCAGAGTTTTAATGGCTTGAGGTTGATCCCCCGCTGGTTTAAAAGATGTTTCGAGTTGAAATGGAATGCCACCTTCAGATTTTTCAGGACGAATAGGGCGGTGAGGTGTCCATAATGCACCATTCTTAAAAAGAGGATTGCCTGAAGCAATAAGAGCAGAAAGAGCTTCTACTGTTGCAGTAACACCATTTTTCATTGTTGTATCCTTTGATAGAAAAGTGCTGGTGATTTTAAAGAAAATACTAATTTTTACAATTTCATTACGACAACAGCAAAACGTTATTGAACAGATTTGTTTTGGTTTATTGGAGCCTTCATTAGGATATTGATCAAGTTTTTTCTATGAGACAACTTCTTCGAAGTATTTCTTTGGAGGGAGCATATTTGTGGTTGTTCGTGAACACTATTGCATTTTTACCATAATGATATTCAAGAGGGCATAAGTTATTATGGCTGTTATGGAGAATAATCGGTACGTTTGGGCATTAAAGACATTGTATATGTGTGATAAAGATCATTTCCATCTTTAAATGAAAGATAACGAGATGACACCCAACCTATTTGAGTGTTATATCGGATATGGCACCAATTTCCTTCACAGTTTTTAACAAAAACTAATTCTCCAGCAGAGATTAAGCCGCAAAGTGCATACTGAGTGCTGGGACCTGTTCTAAAATTAAGATTTCTCGTAACAAAAGCATCTGCTGCCTCTGATATTGTTGTGGCTAAAAAGAAAGAGCCAAACATAAAAAAAATGACGATTTTTTTCATTTTTCTGTAAAGAATTTCTTTAGAGATTTTCTATCCTTCTCTCTTCATATTCCATATAATTTCTTTTACTAGATTATGATAAAACAGAAAAAAATACAATTCTTTCTTCTTTAGGATACTTTAAAGAGAAGAGTGAAGTTTAACGTTTTAAACACCAAAATGAGATGTTTTAATCACTATTTGTGCATGTTTTGTTTCCTTTATTTATTTTTGTATGGAAAACAGCGATACTGTACTATATAATAAAAAAGATCGTAGTTTTCGGATTCCAAAAGTAATTTTGGAAGCCGTTTTTTGTATTTTTATTAAACCTTCCGTGTAATAGAAAGGGACGGATTATGGAAAAAGTTCCGATGACTACAGCTGGTTTTGAGAGTCTTAAAGAAGAGTTGCGTTGGCGTCAACAACAGGAGCGTCCGCGAATTATTGAAGCAATTTCTGAGGCGCGTGCGCATGGTGATTTATCTGAAAATGCTGAGTATCATGCAGCTAAAGAAGCGCAAAGTCATAATGAGGGGCGTATAAATGAGCTTGAAGATTATATCGCACGAGCAGAAGTTATAGATGTCTCGCGTCTTTCAGGTGACAAAATAAAATTTGGCGCAACCATTAAACTCTTGGATGAGGACACTGAAGAAAAAAAAGTGTATCAGATCGTAGGAGATCAAGAAGCTGATGTAAAGGTTGGTAAAATCTCTATTTCTTCGCCTATCGCACGTGCACTTATTGGCAAGCAAGAAGGTGATGTGATTGAGGTGAATGCACCAGGTGGTGCGCATAATTACGAGATCATTAAGGTTCAGTACATCTAAATAACATATGGATTATTATGCGTGTATCTTTGGACGAAACTGAGATTATTGCGCCTCACTTGAAAAGGCGTTTATCGGGAGTAACATCTACGATTATTCAGCTTATTCCACTGCAACGCGAACAAGGTGTGCGTATATCCACTTTGGGGTTTGGTTTACCACGAACTTTGCCAACTCTTGCCTTTAGGGACCTTTTCGGACTTTGGAAAAGTCCGAAAGGGAAGCCATTTCGTATTTGGCATGCACGACGCAATATTGAGATGCTTTGCGGGATTTTTTTGCGCGATGTTTTGCGAATGAAGCTGAAACTTATCTTCACATCGGCTTCACAACGTCATCATAAGCCTTTTACCAAATGGTTGATTCGCTGTATGGATAGGGTTATCGCTACCAGTACACGTACGGGCGTCTATTTAGAAGTGCCTCATAAGGTTATTATGCATGGGGTGGATGTGAGGCGTTTTACTCCACCACACACTCTTGATGATTGCTTTTCTTCGACAGGATTTCCAGGAAAATATGCGGTAGGATGTTTTGGGCGTCTGCGCTACTCAAAGGGAACAGATTTATTTGTTGATGCCATGATAGCATTATTGCCTGACTATCCTGAATGGACAGCACTTATCGCTGGTCGTACGACAGAGCAATATTATCATTTTGAAAAAGAATTACGCCAAAAGATTGCTAAGGCTGGTCTGGATGATCGCATTATTTTTCTTGGTGAGATTCTGGACATCCCTTTATGGTACCGTCGTTTAACACTTTATGTTGCACCCTCTCGTACAGAAGGTTTCGGTTTAACACCATTAGAAGCAATGGCATCACAGGTTGCGGTTGTAACGAGTGATGCAGGAGCTTATAAAGAATTGGTTGTAGAAGCGACAGGAACAGTTGTAAAAGCAGGAGATGGAGCGGCTTTAACGGCAGCAATTGAACCTTATTTTGCTGATGTAGAAAAAACATTGGCAGCCGGAAAGAAAGCTTTAACCCATGTTCGTACGCACTTTCCTTTGGAAAAGGAGACAGCGGAGATTGGGCGTGTCTACAAAGAACTGTTTGCAGAAAAAACACTTTGATATGATATCAAAAATCTTCTTGAGGGATGATAAAAGTATTTTTCTTAAAGGTTTTTCATAGTCATCAAGAAAACAGCTCAATGATATAAATGTTATTTTACAAAATTTATATGTCTTTAGTAGAATGCTATAAGAAGTTCTCAAAATTTTGGATAAAAGATTAAAAATGTATACGCTTGAGAGCGATGTAGTTTATGATAAAGCATACTAGGAGAGAGGGAAGCTACTTTTATTCATTGATATTTTATAATAAGAAAATAATGCTTTAACTCAAGTCTGGGGATTTATGCACTATCTTATACGGTGTCGTACTGATATTGTTCGTTTTGTAAGACTTAAATAGATAGCAAAAAAACGTTTTCTTGTCTTAAAAAGATAATGATGGTATCTCCATGAATAAAATAGTCGTACATATTTTCAATAAATTCATAATAAGATGGATTTAAGATCAATATATATGATTTTTATAGATAAATTACCTTTTCAATTTGAATAAGAGCTTTGAGTACCGTAAGATTTTCTCATGTAAAATCTGTTGATATTAAATTAATGAGAGCTATCTTCTTGCACATCACAATTGGAAGAAGGCATGTGGTGGATAAAAACTATTGAAGACAGGGTGTAAAGAGATTTCTTATAAATTGTCTGAAATGCAGGCTGTTACGATATTAGCAGAAAGAAAATAATATGGTGGTACTAATTTATATCTTATTTTGTAGTAGCGACTTGCACCTTATTATTATTTAAGTAAAAATGATGGTGCCCATTTTATATCTTTCATAAGGGCTGTCGTGAAATGGGGGTGATGAGTATTGTGAGATGTTTTTTACAAGCTTGTGAGTTCGTAATATAATAGCATTTTATTTTCTATAAGGGTGTAACTCTATTAAAAAGAAAAACACTTTTATCAGCAAATGTTCATATTTTTGCATGAGAGATTATTCGTAAAAAAGAATGTTCTATGCGTCCACTTTATTTGATAAAGAAGATCAATAAAGTGAAGTTTTATATGTTATGGCTTTGAGAATATCGGTATTTGATTGTTTTTGTTGAATTATTTTTATATCATTGATATGATGTTTTGTATGAAATTTTAGGAAATCTTCAGTAGATTGGGTGAGGAGTGAATATTATGACGCATACTGTTCTCGCCTTTTTATCTTGTCAATTTTTTATCATGGTAGCATAAAATACTCTATACATTAGAATTGTTCACGCCAGAAAGCGGGAATAAAAAGGACGAATATTGTTATGATTTCAAGGCGTCCAGCTAACATTAGAAAACTTAAAATCCATAAAGCATGATCGTTGATTGTAGAGAAATTACCAGTAGGGCCAATAATATCTCCAAAGCCTGGACCAACATTTGAAAGTGCGGTTAAGACCCCCGTAAAGGCAGAGGTAAAGTCAAGACCGGTTGTAAGCAAAAGTGCAGTGCCGATAACAAGGCAAAACATATAAAGACAGACAAAAAACAAAACGGCTTGAGCAACATCATTTGATATATTTGAGTGATCGTAGCGCGCTTTTACAACGACATTAGGAGAAAGAAGTTTTTCTATATTTGTTTGTGTAATACGCCAAAGAATAATGAGGCGATTGATTTTCATGCCACCAGAAGTAGAACCAGCACATCCGCCTGTAAAAGAAACAATAAAGAAAATTCCAAGCGCAAACGCTCCCCAAAGTTGATAATCTTCAGCGCTGTAACCGGTGGTGCTAATAATGGATGAAAGGTGAAAAATGACATCAAGAAAAATCAAGTAGAACGCGCGATGATCATAAAACCGTAGCCATGCCGCTAAAGCAAAGCTGAAAAGGAGAACGATATGGAGAAAAACAATCACTTGTGGGTCAAGGAAGCGTTTGGAGTGTCCAGGAAGGACTAATTTAACATAAAGTACGAAGGGTAGAGCAGAAAGCAACATGAAGATTGTTGAAATAATTAAGATGGCTGGTGTATCAGAAAAATAGCCAAAAGAAGCATCATGCGTTGAAAAACCAGCTGTTGCTACTGTACTCATTGCATGGTTAATGGCATCAAATAAATTCATGCCTGCAGCAAAATAAGAAAGCATACAAGCCAATGTTAACCCAACATAAGCGATGATAATTCCGTTAGCAATTTGGTTGATGCGAGGCAATATTTTTTCAGATTTATCAGATGATTCCATATGAAAAAGCCGCACGCCACCCACACGCAGTGAAGGCAAAATTAAGAGGGCTAAACCGATAAAACCAATGCCCCCAATCCAGCATATAAGAGAACGCCATAATAAAATACTTCGCGATAAATTATCAAGATCAGAAAGGACTGTGGAGCCTGTTGTTGTAATTCCAGAAACAGATTCAAAAATGGCTCCTGCTAGAGAAATGGGAAGAGGAGAAAGATAAAGAGGTAAGGCACCTACGATGCTTCCTGTAAGCCAAAGACAAACAGTGAGCATAAAGCCAAGCCGTGCTGAAAAACGACAAGTAGCTCCCTTAGTTGCTAGAAGAATCAGCGTTGCTAACATGGTGGTTATGGCACAAGAATAGAGAAAGCTTATCCAATTACGATTGTTGTCGTGCAAATCCACAAAAATTGGCAAAAGCATTGCTCCTCCCATGATTAAGGCAAAACGTGCACAGACATTGATAATAAATTGAAAAATGATCGTTCCCTATCTTTGTATCTCTTTTTATTATGGTTTTGTGCTCATAAGAAGTTACATTTTTCTCTTTATAGGATAAGGATTAATTCTTAACATTAGCGTGCCTTGATGAATTAGTAATCAGACCTTTTCATAAAACTTGAAAAGAAGTATACATAACATAATTAGGGCTCTTGAAAAATATTTTTTTAAAAGGCTGCATTCCGTTATCATTTATAGAATAATTAAGTTATAATAAAGTGAAGGGGATTTAATGGT
Source organism: Bartonella sp. AP3QHHD (assembly GCF_042195765.1). NCBI lineage: Bacteria > Pseudomonadati > Pseudomonadota > Alphaproteobacteria > Hyphomicrobiales > Bartonellaceae > Bartonella > Bartonella sp. AP3QHHD. The sequence continues at coordinate 92,038 of NZ_JBHIPC010000111.1, read as the reverse complement.
ACAATCGCATATTCGTCTGCTGATTATTGGCTCAGGTCCGGCTGGTTATACAGCGGCGATCTATGCAGCAAGAGCAATGCTTAAGCCTGTTTTGGTGACGGGCTTGCAGCAGGGGGGGCAATTGACAATTACAACTGATGTTGAGAATTATCCAGGTTTTGCAGATCCCATTCAAGGACCATGGTTGATGGAACAAATGGCGAAACAAGCTGAGAATATGGGGACAAAAATTGTCTATGATACAATTATAAAGGCTGATTTGTTGAAGTATCCTTTTGTCTTATATGGGGATTCAGGAACACAATATTCTTGTGATGCACTGATTATTGCAACAGGAGCTCAAGCGCGCTGGCTTGGTTTAGAAAGTGAACAGACCTTTATGGGCGGAGGTGTTTCTGCTTGTGCTACATGTGATGGCTTTTTTTATCGTGATAAGGACGTTATTGTCGTGGGAGGAGGAAATACGGCTGTTGAAGAAGCACTTTATTTATCGCATTTGGCTAAAAGTGTAAGCGTGGTTCACAGGCGGGGGCAGTTTCGGGCAGAAAAAATTTTGCAAGATAGGTTGCTGGCTTGTAATAATGTACGTGTTCTTTGGGATCATGTGGTTGAAGAAATTGTGGGGCTGCCAGCTCAAGATTCAATGGGCGCTGTTGTAACAGGGGCACGTCTGAAAAATGTTAAGACAGGTCACGAGATGAAAGTGAATGCAGAGGGCATATTTATTGCCATTGGGCATGATCCTACTGTTTCTCTGTTTGAAGGACAGCTGAAACAAAAACGAGGCGGCTATTTATGGACAGCACCGGACTCAACAGCAACAAGCATTGCTGGTGTTTTTGCTGCTGGGGATGTGACAGATGAAACATTCCGCCAAGCTGTAACAGCTGCGGGAAGAGGATGTATGGCAGCGTTGGAAGCAGAACGGTTTTTGGATATACCCAAGCGTTAGTCACTCATTGAGAACATAGAGAATATAGAGGTAGAATTAATTGTGGCGCCACCGTTGGATTGGGATAAGTTAAGGGTTTTTCACGCTGCAGCAGAAGCGGGATCTTTTACGCATGCTGCTCAAAAACTTCATTTATCTCAATCAGCCGTTTCACGACAGGTTTCGGCTTTAGAACAAGAGGTTGGGGTATCCTTATTTCAACGTCATGCGCGTGGTTTGATTCTTACAGAACAGGGAGAAACTCTTTATCGTACAGCTCATGATGTTTTGATGAAGCTTGAAAGTGTGCGTTTGCAATTAAGTGAAAGCTATGCAAAACCAACGGGGCACTTGCGTGTGACCTCGACCTTTGGAATGGGGGCAGGGTGGATTGCAGAGCGTATGCCAGAATTTCTTAGTCTTTATCCTGATATGCAGGTTCAGCTTTTGCTTTCCGATGAAGAGCTTGATTTGACAATGTGTCATGCGGACTGTGCTGTTCGCTTGCATCAACCCAAACAACCTGATCTTATACAAAGAAAACTCTTTACAATTCATATGCATGTTTATGCTTCGGAAAAGTATATTGCAAATTATGGAAAGCCGGAAAAATTGTCTGATCTCGATGAGCATCGTATTATTTCGTTCGGTGAACCTGTTCCACCTTATTTGTCTGGTTTAAATTGGTTGGAAAAGGCTGGTAGAAGTGATGGATCATTGCGCGTTTCAGTTTTACAAATCAACAATATCATCTCAATAAAGAATGCGCTTATGCGTGATCTTGGGATTGCTGTGCTTCCTGATTATATCGTCAATAATGATGAGCATTTAGTGCGTCTTTTTCCTGATATGGTTGATATTCCTTCTTTTGATACTTTTTTTTGTTATCCTTATAATTTAAAGAATTTGGCAAGGTTAAATGCTTTTCGAGATTATATTTTTTTAAAAGCTCGCCAGTGGTCTTTTTAATATTAATATCTTAATTTATAAGGAATAATTAGCTGTGCGGGTAAATATTTTTGAAAAGAGGGATAAATGTTTTTTATGAATACTAGCAACCATGAGGGTTATTATATATTGAAAAATGGACAATCGTGTGATGGTGTAGTTAACATTTTTACTATTTAATTAAAGAGAGTGGTACATGATGGAGACAAATTTAAAGCTATGTGTTTATTGCATAGCAGATACGCTTAAGTCTTTGTTGTGCTTTTCCTTATAAAATGACATAGAATATTATCTCTTGATTATGTTGCCTCCCAGTTTCGTTTTCTTGAGTGTTCCCTTACGAAGATCTATCAGATTGATTTTATCTCTGAGGATTTTCCAAATTTGCCGGACATATGTCCGGCTTTTTTTTAATTTTTGAAAGAGTCCCTAGAAATTGCAATATATGGGAAGATGATAAAGAAAAAATTTCGAAACTGGTGGATATCCAACAATTTTTTAAGAATACTAAAATTCAATGAGGAGTTTGAGAGGGGGTATTCTATTGTACTGTAAAAGTCTGTCTTTTAGGGGCGTGATATAAAATATTTAAAACCTTATACATGAAGTGCTTTTTATTAGAATGTGAGGTGAATATTTAAGGCAGGTCTTGTTCATAAAGCCTATGAAGTAAATCAAGTAGTTATTAAATAGAACTTAAAGGAAACTGGATTGTTTACACAACGATGGGAGGTGGCTTCTTCTTCGTTTTAGGACGAAGAAGAAGCTGAGAAATAGAAGAGATTTTATTGTAAGGGCCTTTGATTATAAGGGCAATTGTGTTTAAAAGTGCTCGGTCTTTTTTAGAGTTATAAATTGAATGGAGAAAGTAGAATAGGCTTGTCATCTCTTATGATAATAGACCGATTCATTTATTTGATAGCTAAATTTTTTTGATCTTTATCTACAGCATCTATTTTTGTGTTTATTCATAGATATTTTTGCTGAATCGATAGATTTAGACCATGACACAGTTTCAGATATTTTCTCGGATATACTAACATTCGGCAAAAAACAATCACAAGAGATGATATTAAAAATTTTAAATTAAACTGTTGCAAAAACGCTGTATACGTATACAAGCTTTTTCAAGTAATTCTTCTGATGTTGCATAAGAAATACGAAAAGCTGATCCAAGTCCAAAAGCAGATCCTTGGACGACAGCAACAGCTTCTGTTTCTAGAAGCGCTATGGCAAAGTCTTCATCATTCGTAATACGTTGACCATTGGGTGTTTTCTTTCCAATAAGTCCGGTGCAAGAAGGATAAACATAAAAAGCACCCTCAGGCGTTGGACAGTGAATGCCAGGAGCTTGATTTAGCATGGAGACAACGAGATCACGGCGTGCTTGAAAAATATTTTTATTTTTAGCAATAAAGTCTTGTGGCCCGTTGAGTGCTTCAACCGCAGCCCATTGTGAAATGACACTTGTTCCAGATGTTTGCTGTCCTTGAATGGTATCCATGGCTTTAATTAATTCTTGTGGTCCGCCTGCATAACCGATTCTCCATCCCGTCATCGCATAGGCTTTAGAAACACCATTCATTGTGAGTGTACGCTCATAAAGCGCTGGTTCTACTTGAGCTGGAGTCACAAAGGTAAAACCCTCATATGTGAGATGTTCATATATATCATCGGAAAGGATATAAACATGAGGATATTTTACTAAAACATCTGTGAGTTTTTTCAATTCATTATGTGTATAAGCGGCACCTGATGGATTTGAAGGAGAGTTAAAGATGAACCATTTGGTTTTGGGGGTAATGGCAGCTTCTAGCTCTTGTGGTTGGAGTTTATAAGAAAATTCGGCTTTTGTTTCTAAAAAGACAGGCGTACCATCGTTGAGTGCGACCATTTCTGGATAACTAACCCAATAAGGGGATGGAATGATGACCTCATCTCCTTTATTCAAAGTTGCCATGAATGCATTAAAGAGAATTTGTTTTCCACCAGTACCAACAATAATTTGTTCTGGTTGATAAAGAAGGTTATTTTCTCTTTTAAACTTTGCAGAAATTGCTTGGCGCAATTCTGGAATTCCAGATATGGGAGGGTATTTTGTTTTTCCCCTTCGAATAGCTTCAATAGCCGCGTTTTTGATGTTGTCTGGGGTATCAAAGTCTGGCTCTCCAGCACTTAAAGCAATAACATTGCGCCCTAATGCTTTTAAATGACGGGCCTTTTGAGAAGCAGCAATTGTTGCAGAAGGTTTGATACGAGACAGTTTGTCGGCAATAAAAGCCATAATTTTAAATCCTTATATTATATCAACAAATGGTTATTGCTTTAAGGATATTCTATAAGAGATTATATTGTATGCAATAAAAAACTTCCAAAATACTCTTACACGGGCTTTATATTCTTCTTTTTTGAGATATTTTACAAGATAATCTCTTCGTAGATTTTATGAAAGTTTTTGAGGAAGTATAAAAGAGGTTTGATGAATTGTGCAAAGGAGATAAACAGTCTTTTATTTTAACAAGGTAAAATAATGCTTTATACAAAATAAAAAATCTTCGTCTCTACAGACGAAGATTTCTAAATAAAATATTGCAGAATTTAAACTTTAAAGTGCTGCAAGGTTACCAGCGGCAAATTTTCCTGAACGACGATCTTGAAGAACATCATAAGAGATTTTTTGCCCTTCATTAAGACTGTTTAGACCTGAACGCTCGACGGCAGAAATGTGTACAAATACATCTGCACTACCATCACTAGGCTGAATGAATCCGAAACCTTTTGTTGTATTAAACCACTTAACTGTTCCTGTAGACATAGGAAACTCCTTAGAATATATAATTATATTGAGCATTGAAGCTTTTATTCCTTCAATACGGTTGTAGATCGAAATTAGGTGGGAGAAGTTTCGTCGAAAGTGCAGATTGCACAGGAAAGAAAGTCACGTAACCGAAAATTCGATGAAACCTCTATAAAAGTTTTTAGAACAAAAAGCAAGTCTTAATCAATTTTTATATAAAGAAAAAATAAGAAAACAGTGTACATTTTGCTAAGTAGAAAAAAATTCAACTAAAATAACTTTGTAGTGAACGTACCTCAAGGTGCCTTTTTTTGAGTGCTTTGATCGCTTCTACGACGGCTTCGGCTCCAGATATTGTTGTATAATAGGGAACATTTTGCATGAGTGCTGCATAACGTAATGATTTTGAGTCTGAGATGGCACTGGCAGTGCTAGTTGTATTAAAAATCAATTGAATTTGGCGATTACGAATAGCATCTTCAATATGGGGGTGTCCCTCTAGAACTTTGTTGATTTTTTTTGCTTCAACGTGGTGTTCGGTGAGAAATTTTTGTGTTCCACTTGTGGCGACAACAGAAAAGCCAAGCTCAGTTAAACGTTTTACAGGATTTAAGATGCGTTTTTTATCTTCATCCCTTACAGAAACGAACAAAGTTCCCTCTTTAGGGAGTTTTACACCAGCTCCAAGTTGGGCTTTAGCAAAAGCAAGCGAAAATTCATAGTCAAGACCCATAACTTCACCGGTTGAGCGCATTTCTGGACCAAGAAGTGTATCAACACCTGAAAAACGAGCAAAAGGAAATACTGCTTCCTTGACAGCAATATGTTGTTTTTTCTGCAAAGAAGGTAATCCACCATAAGCTTGAAGAGCATCATGAAGCGTTTCTCCTGCCATAATACGTGCAGCCATTTTAGCAATAGGGCGACCAATCGTTTTTGCAACAAATGGGACAGTACGTGAAGCACGGGGATTGACTTCTAAGACATAAATGGTGTCATCTTTTATAGCATATTGTACATTCATTAAGCCGCGAACATGAAGTGCTTGTGCTAATGCTTTGGTTTGGCGCTCTAATTCAGTAACTATTTTATTTGAGAGCGTATGGACTGGTAGAGAACATGCTGAATCACCAGAGTGGATACCAGCTTCTTCAATATGTTCCATAATACCAACGATTAGTGTTTCTTTGCCATCACATAGACAATCAACATCTACTTCAATTGCTTCTGTTAAATAGGTATCAAAGAGAAGCGGATTTTTACCAAGCAATATATTGATTTGTCCTGTTGTGTCGTTAGGATAACGGACTTTGATATCTTCTGAAATTAATTCGGGGACACTCTCAAGTAAATAATTTTGTAAGCTACGTTCATCACGGATAATTTGCATAGCACGTCCTCCTAAAACATAAGAGGGACGTACAACCAAGGGAAAGCCTAGTTCGTGGGCAATGAGGCGTGCTTGTTCAATGGAGTGGGCAATACCATTTTGAGGTTGTGTTAAATTAAGTTTAAATAACAGTTTTTGAAAGCGATCTCTATCTTCTGCTAAGTCGATAGCGTCAGGTGAAGTACCTAGGATGGGGATGTTGTGTTTTTCTAGAGCGCTTGCCAATTTCAAGGGTGTTTGTCCGCCAAATTGGACGATGACTCCAACCAAATCTCCTTTTTCCTGTTCTGCTTCTAAAATAGCGATAACGTCTTCTGTTGTTAAAGATTCAAAGTAAAGGCGATCAGAGGTATCATAGTCGGTTGAAACTGTTTCAGGATTACAGTTAATCATAATCGCTTCAAATCCTGCATCACGCAGTGCAAAAGCAGCGTGGCAGCAACAGTAATCAAATTCAATACCTTGCCCAATGCGGTTTGGTCCACCGCCTAAAATAGCAATTTTTTTGCGTTCAGAAACGTGTGCTTCCGAGTGCTCTACACCTGCAAAGGGAACTTCATATGTTGAATACATATAGGCTGTAGGAGAAGAAAATTCAGCGGCACAAGTATCAATCCGTTTGAAGACGTGTTTAACATTCAGTGATTTGCGTAAAGCTGCGATATAATCGGGTTCTTTCCCTGTAAGGGAGGCTAATCGCGCATCTGAAAAGCCCATAGCTTTTAACATACGTAAGTTATCTGCGTCTTGGGGTAATCCATGAATGCGGATACGCTGTTCCATTTCAATGATGGAGGCTATTTGTTCTAAAAACCACGGATCAATTTTGCTAATTTGGTGAATCTCATTTAAGGGTAAGCCTGTGCGCATGGCTTGAGCAATATAGCGTAGACGATCAGGGCTTGGTATGGCAATGGCGGAGCGTATAGAACTTTTTTCATCCCCTTCAGCATGCTCTGGAATCACAATTTCATCAAGCCCCGTAAGCTCTGTTTCAAGTCCACGGAGTGCTTTTTGTAACGATTCTTGAAAAGTGCGTCCAATTGCCATGACTTCTCCTACAGATTTCATCGCAGTTGTGAGGACAGGTGATGAACCGGGAAATTTTTCGAACGCAAAACGAGGAATTTTTGTCACAATATAGTCAATAGAAGGCTCAAATGATGCTGGTGTTGCACCACCCGTGATATCATTTTTTAATTCATCAAGTGTATAACCAACAGCCAGTTTAGCCGCTACTTTAGCAATGGGAAACCCCGTTGCTTTTGAGGCAAGCGCTGAAGAGCGAGAAACACGCGGATTCATTTCAATAACAATGAGGCGCCCATTTTCAGGATTGACAGCAAACTGTACATTGGATCCCCCCGTTTCAACACCAATTTCACGCAAAACAGCAATCGAAGCATTACGCATACATTGATATTCTTTATCGGTTAAGGTGAGAGCAGGTGCTACAGTGATCGAATCACCGGTATGAATCCCCATCGGATCAATGTTTTCAATAGAACAAACGATGATACAATTGTCGTTCTTATCACGAACAACTTCCATCTCATATTCTTTCCACCCTAAAACACTTTCTTCAATTAATACTTCTGTTGTTGGTGAAGCTTCAAGCCCACGTTCAATAATTTCATAGAATTCAGAGCGGTTATAAGCAATTCCACCACCAGTTCCACCAAGGGTAAATGAAGGACGAATAATAGCTGGAAGCCCGACAACATCAAGAGCTTGAACTGCTTTTGCTGTTGCATGGGCGATATAATGTTGTTTGCGATCAGCTTCGGTATGTCGCCAGTTGCGCTCAAGTTCTTCGAGTGCTTTGTCAAGCGCAGCACCAGAAAGCTTGGCTTTAAGTTCAGCACACGTTTTTGCGTGTTGTTGGCGATTTTCTTCTTTCAGTTCTGTTGCATTGGCTAACATAGAGCGTGGCGTTTCCAAACCGATTTTTGCCATCGCTTGGCGGAATAAAGCACGATCTTCAGCTTTATCAATAGCATCAGCATTGGCTCCTATCATTTCAACATGATAGCGGTCTAAAATACCCATACGCTTTAATGATAAAGCAGTATTGAGGGCTGTTTGTCCTCCCATAGTGGGTAAAAGGGCATCGGGACGCTCGTGGGCAATAATTTTGGCAACTATTTCAGGAGTAATGGGCTCTATATAAGTTGCATCAGCTAGATCTGGATCTGTCATAATCGTGGCAGGATTAGAATTTACCAAAATAATTCGGTAACCTTCTTCTTTTAATGCTTTACAGGCTTGAGTGCCTGAATAATCAAATTCACATGCCTGACCAATGATAATAGGTCCTGCTCCGATGATAAGAATAGATTTTATATCTGTGCGTTTGGGCATGACTTTTTCCTATGACAAATATCTATGTGCGATTGTTGCGGGCAAAATATTTCAGTTCTGAGGCTACAATCATTTTATAAGTTAAGTGACAAAGAAAGTAAGCATTAAAATACCTTTTCCATGCTTTTTTTCATAAAATTGAAGATAAATTTCTTTTTTGAGTTGAGTCATCTCATCAGTCTATCAAAAGTATGACCTTTGATAAAAAAATAATAACAGTGCTCCAACAAATTAGAATATTCAAGCATACGTGGAGCATAAAAAGCCAGAACATCTTTCCAATCCATTGCCGGCATATTTTGTGTTTTATGACGTTTTTTGCTTAAGAGAGCACGCGCTTTTTCTGTTGCTTGTAAAACATAAGCCATTATTTATGGTTCGATGGGATTTCGTAAAATGAAATGGGAAGCTTATCGTGTTTTTCCGTAAAATACTGCCGTTTAGAGCTGTGATATAAGGTATGAAAATTTACCACATTAAGGTGTTTTTTGTTAGAGTGTATGATAGAATTCAGGACAGGATTTGTCTGTAGAGAGCTTATGAAATAAACCATATAAAATGGTTTCAGTTGGAATCTGTTATATAAAAAGCAAGATTGTTGATAGATCGGCTCTGGTCGAAGTTTCTGTTTTAGGGTAGGAAGACAGTCAATCTATGTATCTTTCCATTTCATAAAAGGGTGAGAGTGTATTTTAATACAATGGCTAAGGATATAATTTCAGAATGATTTTGTTTGTTTTTAAAAGATAGTGAATACTCTCCTTTTACTTTATTGATGATGTTCAAGACTTATTTAAAATATAAAGAAGGCTAAAATGCTGAACATTTCCCAAACAAGAGTATTCTGTTTGAAAGATGTATCAATAGGAAAGCTTTTGGTGGCTAGGTCTCAAAAAGGGATTTGTCATATAGCGTTAGGAGACACTATAGAGCAATTATTACAGGAGTTTACGATACGCTTTGGTGATGCACAACAAGTTGTAGGTGACAATACATTTAAGAGAGAAGTTGCCCATATTATAGCCATGATAGAAACACCTAAGCTGGTAAAAAAATATAATTTTCCCTTAGATATAAATGGTACAGTTTTTCAACGACAAGTATGGGCAGTATTATGTGATATACCATGTGGTGAAACAATTTCCTATGAGATCTTAGCGTGCCGTATTGGTATGCCGAAAGCTTTTCGTGCCGTTGCTAATGCCTGTGCACGTAACGAATTGGCTGTTATCATTCCTTGTCATCGTGTTGTGCGTAAAAATGGTTTTATTTCAGGGTATCGTTGGGGGGACAAACGGAAACAGATTTTACTACAACGAGAACAAAATGGAGAAATTTAACTTTGTGTGATGGGCATTATAATCGTTACAGTTGTTCCTTTCATTTCTTTTGAAGTAATTTCAAGTTTTCCTTTGTGGAGTTCTAGCAAGGAGCGTGAAATGGCTAAGCCAAGACCTGAGCCCGTATGAGATTTAGTAAGCTGATTTTCAACTTGTTCAAAAGGTTGCCCAAGTTTTTTAATTGCTGATTGGGGAATACCAACACCTGTATCTGTAATTTTAAAAATAAGATTATTTTTTTTCTTGAAAGCGCAGACATCAATATTTCCACCAGAAGGCGTAAATTTAACGGCATTAGAGATGAGATTAAGGAAAATCTGTTTCATTGCACGACCATCAACTTCAGCATGAAGTTCTGGGGTAATGTTTGTTGTAACAACAATATTTTTTTCTTGAGCTTGAGGCGTTAATGTTCGTACTGCTTCACTAATGATGGGCTCAAGATCGGTATTTTTACAATCAAGCGTAAATCTTCCTGCTTCGATTTTTGACATATCAAGGATGTCATTGATAAGGGTTAGAAGATGGGTTCCTGAATTGTAAATATCATGCATATATTCCTTATAGCGTTGTGAACCAAGAGGACCAAAAGTTGATTGCAACATGATGTCTGAAAAACCAAGAATAGCATTCAGAGGCGTGCGCAATTCATGAGACATATTGGCTAAAAATTCTGATTTAGCCTTATTAGCACTTTCGGCGCGTTCTTTTTCTGCTTTCAAACTTTTATTAAGTTTTTCAACTTCTGTTGCGCGTTGTTGAGCACTCCCTCGCGCGCGCTTGAGTTCTTGAATGAAAGAAAAAAGACGCCTTTCACTGTCTTCAAATTTTTCCTGTTGTTGTTTAAGCTCAGAAATATCAGTACCAATACAAACCAATCCTCCATCTTGGGTTCGTCGTTCGTTAATTTTGAGCCAACAACCATCTGCCGTTTGGCGAATACTGGTTAAGTTACCAGTACCATCATCTTTAAGGGGATATTCACTGAGTGCAGGGCGTGCCATGGCTTCGACGGTTGCACGTTGGATACCTGATTGTAGAATTTGTTTAGGAATAGCGGCATATTCGCAAAATTTGCTGTTGGACATGACTAAACGTCCTTCAGCATCCCACAAGACGAAAGATTCTGAAATGTTTTCAATCGCATCACGGATACGAAGGTCGGCTTGCGCCGTTTGTTCAGCCAATTGTTGCTGTTCACTAATATCGAAGGAAATACCAACCAAATGGGGTTCTTCTTCTTCAGTCACTTCGGCACGAATGCGCATCCATACATAATGACCATCAGCATGACGCATAGGAACGTTAATATCGATATGCTTTTTTTTACCGCTCATTAATTCCTGAGCAAGGTCAAAAAAATTCGCATCATTTGGATTGATAATGGCGCTAATTTGGGAAATTGAGAGCAATGCATCTTGAGGGACATAGCCGAGCATTTCGTACATTGCTCGTGACCAGTAGACGCGTCCACTTGCCATATTCCAATCCCATAGTCCACAGCGTCCACGCATCATTGCCATATCAATACGGTTTTGAATTTTTTCTGAAACAAGATCTGTTTTGCGTGCTCGTACAATTTGGTTATAATAAGCATAAAGAAGAGCGAGGATAACGCCACTAGTTCCAATGAACATGGTTATATTTAACGAGAGAGCTTTCCGCCATTCCATGTAAATATGTTGCATTTTTTTACTGATGAATACCCCATATTGTCCATTTTCTGTTTGCTGAAAGGAAGCAAGAGCAGGAATATCTTTTCCTATTGTAATTTTCATGATTCCAGCATGTTTTCCTAGAGCTTGTAAAGTAATGCTTTCAGAGGTAAAATCCTGTAAGGGTTTTCCTAAGACAATCTCGGAACTTGATGAAGCTAGGACATTGCCTTTTTGATCGACAATAGCAATAACAGCGCTGGTTTTTATAAAACCTTTGTTACGAAAATTGGTTAGGATATTTTGTAAATGATTATGAGAAAGAGCAGCAGCTTTTCCTTGTCGAGTGGCGGCAAGTAAGTCACGGTCGATTGTATTGGTAATATGAGAAGCTAAGAGAGTGATGGTAGAATGCGTGTTTTTATCAATTGTGTTGCGCCAATCATAGATTGATAGGAAACGGATTGCTGCTAGTATAACAAGAAATGCAAGAATTACAAATGGGAGTGAACGTCGCAGCCAAGGTTCAATAAAAAGAAGTTTTTTATAGGCAGAACCAGAAAATAGATTGGTACGCTCTGTCCGCTTCTTGCGACTTTGAGCGCTTGATTTTGAATCAGCATACACCTCCCTTGGCGCATTATATGCGTCCAATTTAGCCATCTCGCGTTCCTTTAATTCTGGAATAATGTGATTTAAAAACTGCTTCGATATTCATAGTAACCCCATCGAGTGCAATGAATCAAAACAGGAGTCTTCTGTCCAGTCTTTTTTTTAAAAAAAATAATTTTACTTTTATGATTTTGGAATATGAAAAGAAAAAAGTACTTTAAACGTGATCTATAAACAGGCTTAGATTGCCTGTTTATAGATTTAATGATGATCGAATAGTTTATAGAATTTATTTTAAAAAATATTATAGCATATTGATTTAAAATATTTTTTTGTTTCAAGTGAGCAGACGGTTGATGATATCAGCAACATCGCTTGATAATTTTGGCGCAGCAGCAATCATTTTTAATTCAGTTTCAAGTTTTTGTTGTCGAATAGGTTCTAATTGTCGCCAAGAGCGCATCATTGTTAATAATCGTGAAGCAAGCTGTGGATTTTTTTTGTCAATTTCCAAAATGACTTGGCAAAGAAAATGATAAGACGCTCCATCCATCCTATTAAAGCCCGTGAGATTGTTAGAGGCAAAAACACCGATTAGGGAACGTACACGATTAGGATTATTTTGTGAAAAAAGCGGATGTTGCATGAGCTTTTGAACATTCTCGAGTGTTGATGTGCCAGCAACCATTGCTTGAATAGAAAACCATTTATCCATGACCAAAGGGTCATGCTGATAGCGGTTTTCAAAATCATTTAAGGCATTTTGTGCCTGCTCACTTTCATTAAAACGCTTCACGAGAACAGCGATACTCGCCATACGGTCAGTCATATTATCAGCTGTTGCATACTGTATAGCAGCTCGATTTGGATTGGCTTCAGCAATGGAAAGGTAATCCAGTATGATATTCTTTAATGCTCGCTTTCCAGCTTGTGCTGTGTTTGGTGAATAGGGCTCTTGGGTTTGCATTTGTCCATAGAATTTTGTTAAGAGCTCTTGATGAGTTTGTGCAAGTGAAGCTAAAAACTGATGGCGGACATAATGAATACGATCTGGATCAATATTTTTACCGATTGTATGAGCAAGCTCAACTTCACTAGGTAAATTTAAACAGAAGGCACGAAATTCAGGCTCTAAGGTTTCATCTGTTATGATCGTTTCAATCAGCTTTAGCAAAGCAGAAGGGAGTGTTGCTTTTTCTTGTGTTTTATCTTGAATGCTGTGAATCAAAGCTTGCGTCATTAAATGATTAAGAGATTGCCAGCGATTGATGTGATTGTCATCATGTTGTGCAAGAAAAATAAGTTCTCTTTCATTGAATGGAGTGTGTAGAATGATTGGTGCTGAAAAGTCTCGCAGCAGTGATAAAACGGGTTTTTCATGCAGTCCCTTTAATGTAAACGTTTGGCTTTCCTTGGATAAAAGCATAACATTTGATTGAATATCTGTATCTGCTTCATAGGTGAGGTTTTCTCCGTTAGATCCTAACAAGCCAAATACGATAGGGATAAGCATAGGCTTTTTTGTATTTTGTTGTGGGGTTGCGGGAATATGTTGCTTTGTATGAATTGTTAAAACACCATCGCTATAATGACTATCGATTTCTACATTGGGTGTTCCTGCTTGTTCATACCATAGCATGAATTGGGAGAAGTCTTGACCAGACACTTCAGCAAAACAGGTAATAAAATCTTCAATTGTACAAGCTTGTCCATCATGACGTTGAAAATAAAGATCAGTGCCTTTACGAAACAGAGTAGGACCTAAAATAGTTCGTATCATGCGAACAACTTCAGCACCTTTTTCATAAACAGTTGTGGTGTAAAAATTATTAATTTGGCTATATTGACGAGGACGTACAGGATGCGCAAGAGGTCCTGCGTCTTCTGCAAATTGCGTCGCTTTTAATGCTTTTACATTTTCAATTCGCTGTAGGCTGCGTACATTTTGATCTGATGAAAATTCCTGATCACGATAAACAGTGAATCCTTCTTTTAAACAGAGTTGAAACCAATCGCGACAGGTAACACGATTACCGCTCCAATTATGGAAATATTCATGTGCAATGACACGTTCAACATTTCTATAATCCTGATCGGTTGCTGTTTCAGGATCGACAAGAACATATTTATCATTAAAAACGTTAAGGCCTTTGTTTTCCATTGCTCCCATGTTAAAGTCGGACACAGCAACAATATTGAAAACATCAAGATCATATTCGCGTCCGAAACATTGTTCATCCCAACGCATGGAACGTTTAAGAGCATCCATTGCATAGGTTGCGCGTTCGGTTTTTCCTTTTTCTACATAGATACCAAGCTCGATACGTCGTCCAGATACAGTTGTAAAATGGTCTTCTAACTTATCAAGATCTCCACCTACTAAAGCAAAGAGATAAGATGGTTTGGGATAAGGATCTTCCCAAATGGCAAAATGGCGATTATTCTCTAAAGTTCCTGTTTCCACCAGATTACCATTTGAAAGCAAGATTGGGATTGTTTGGGTATCTGCTTCAATTTTCACTCTATAGGTAGAAAGAACATCTGGGCGGTCGTAAAAATAAGTAATACGACGAAAACCTTCCGATTCGCATTGTGAGCAATAAACACCATTTGAAAGATAAAGCCCCATAAGTTGGCGGTTGCTTTCAGGATTCAGTTCCGTAACCAATTTCAATGTAAAAGGAGCCGTTGGTGGCGTTGTAATTTCTAAACGTGAAGGCGTCACTTTATAAGTGTTTGGGGCTAATATCTCATCATTAATAGAAACAGAAATTAAAGTAAGATCATCACCAGAAAGAACAAGAGGTGCTAATTCTTTTGTATCGTGACGGGATTCAATAGACAATATGGCTGTAACATAGGTTTTTGTCGGTGCTAATTGGAAAGAAAGTTGTGTTTTAGGGATAACGTAAGGGGTTGGTTGGTAGTCTTCCAAACGATAAATAGATGTTATTGGCTGTTTCATAGTTTTTTCCCATTTGTATTTTAAGAGTTAAAGAAGGGTGTGTTAATTTTAGAAGCAATATAGGATTAAAGAATTACAAAAGGCTGTCGAGGCGATTTTTTACTTCTAAGAAGTCTATCCATGTAAGCTTCTTTTGACTAGGGGTTCTAAGAAGGTAAGCTGGGTGGAAAGTTGGCATAACAGGTATTTTTATATTATCCTCGCTTTCATAGATATGCCATTTCCCTCTTGTTCGGATAATCCCATTTTGAGATCCAGTAAGAAACTGTGCAGCAACGCCTCCCAGTGCTATAAGAACACGAGGACGCGCTAAATAAATGTGCCGTTCAATAAAAGGGCGGCACAAGGCAACTTCTCTTGGTGTTGGTGTACGATTTCCTGGTGGACGCCAAGGAATAGTGTTGGCAATGTAAACATTATTTCTTGTTAAGCCAATTGATGCGAGGATTTTATTAAGCAACATCCCAGCTTTTCCCACAAAAGGAATTCCTTGTATATCCTCGTCTCGTCCTGGTGCTTCGCCTATAAGCATCAGGGGGCTTCCTGCTGTTCCATCTGAAAAACAGGTATTTTTTGCTGTCAATTTTAATGAACAGCCATTAAATGCAAGGAGAGCAGATTTTAATTCATCAAGTGTCTTTGCACTTTTTGCACTCTCTATAGCTGTGGATTCATTTTGTATAGTCCTAGAGTTATGCAGCTGATGATGATCTAATTTTACGGTTGGAGATGTTTTGGGAGATGCTTGTTGATTATGAGAAATGTTAACAACAGGCGTTAATTTTCTCTCTGAACAAGCAGACTGCTTAAAACGATCAATAGGAAAATCTGTCAGAACGGCATCCGCACCACTTTCTTTATAAAAGTTTAAGAGTTCTTCATAGGAAATTGAGCAAGGCGTTTGATTTAACATTTTACTTTTTCTAATGATCTAGCGATTATAGATCAAACAAAATTATCCTTCAAGTTTTATTAAATGTATTCGCTAGCCATTAATGTATAAGAACGCTGATAGGCTTCTCTCTTTTCACAAAAAAGGCAAATCGTAAAATGCGAGTGTTCGCGATTATATGCATCTTTAAATGTATAATTTGTTTAAATTGCGCTATTTTAACTTTTTAAACAGACTAAACTCACTCATAATAAAAGAATTTTTTACTGAATGCAAGTGGTGTGATAATATTTTTTATCATTATATTCTATATTCAATACTTAATGAAAGTGAATTTTGTAGTATTTTATTTATAAAATTAAGTATAAATTTTATATTATTATATTTTTTAATAACTTTTATTAAAAATATTAAATATATTAATTGAAATATATAAATATTACTTTTATATAAGAAAATACTAAGACGTTATAAACTATTTTTACAATGGGTTAAAAGCAATGTGTGGATATATGCTTTTGCTTTTTTTACAGCTGAAATGAGAGGTTCATTTAATGCTAAATGCGCTGCAATAGCGCTTGAGAGAATGCAACCTGTTCCTCGCATTGTTCCTTTTAAACGTGGAGTAGAGATATTTATGACTTCAGTTTTGTCAATGAAGCTATCAATTGCAAGAGGACCTTCTGCATGTCCCCCTTTTACTAAAATAGAGCGAGCTCCCAATGACAAAAGTTTTTTTGCTTGTTGTATTGCTTGCTTATCATGAGATGCCAATGGACTTTGGCTAAGAAGAGCGAGTTCTTCTCTATTCGGTGTTAAAAGATCAACATGAGGAAGCAGTTTATCGATCATAGTGTCGATGATTGTTTCCGTTATTAGTTTTCCTCCTGATGAAGCGACAAGTACAGGGTCCAAAATAACTGGAACATGGGGATAGTCTTTGAGTACGTTACAGATTACTGCTATAATTGCTTTTGTCCCCGTCATACCGATTTTTATTGCGCTTATTGGATTTGCTTCTAGGGCAGCACGCATTTGCGCAGCGACGAGGTCTCCACGCATTGGAATGATTTCGACAACGCGATTATCATCTTGTACGTTAACACAAGTAATTGCTAAATTTGCTTTTATTTGAAAATGCGCAGTGGTTTCTATATCACGAACAATACCAGCACCTCCTGTTGGATCAGTGCCCGCAACAATAAGAATGGAAGGTATCAACGCCATGTTTGTGTCACTTTTATCCACTGCTGTACACGTTCTTCAGGTTTTTTATGGAGGATAATATCAGTCACAACAGCAGCACTATTTGCTCCTGCTTTTAAAACACCAACTGCGCGTTCTGGTGTTAAACCACCAATACCCACCAAAGGTAAAGCACCAATCCGCTTTCTCCATTGTTTGATTTTCTCTAGTCCTTGCGGCATCCATTTCATTTTTTTTAAGATTGTCGGATAAATAGGACCAAGTGCAATATACTCAGGATTAGCAGAGAGTGCGGTATCCAATTCATATTCATCATGTGTACTAAGACCAACTTTTATACCACTTTTACGAATTGCGTGAAGATCAGCATTGCTCAGGTCTTCTTGTCCCAGATGAATAAAATTACACTTTTCATCAATTGCTATTTCCCAATGATCATTAATAATTAATTGTGCTCCCAATTTATTGCATATGTTTTTTGCACGCTTAATATGTTGACGGATTATTTGTTGATTTTCATGTTTCATACGCAATTGTACGAGCTTGATACCAAGAGGAAGCAAACGTTCAATCCAATCAGCGTTATCAACGATGAGGTAAAATGGATCCAGTTTCATGAAAATACCGCTTTTCCAATGATTGGTGTTGAAGGGACTGCTACATTGCGTGCTTCGATCATGCCAGCTTTATATCCCATACGTCCTGCTTGAACAGCTTTAGAAAATGCTTCAGCCATTAAGACAGGATCAGCTGCTTTAGCAACTGCGGTATTAAGCAGTACTGCATCATAACCTAGTTCCATCGCAATGGCGGCATGTGATGGGCGTCCAATGCCGGCATCAATAACAAGAGTAGCATCAGGAAGGTAAGCACGGATAGAACGCAATCCATCAGTATTATGAGGTCCTTTGGCAGAACCAATAGGAGCACACCAAGGCATAATAACACGGCAACCAATGTCGAAAAGTTTTTCAGCAACAATGAGATCATCCGTTGTATAGGCAAAAATTTTGAAACCTTCATTGTTTAAAATTTGAGCAGCTTCGATTAAGGAAAAAATATTTGGCTGTAAGGTGTCTGAATTACCGATAATTTCGAGTTTAATCCAAGCTGTTTTAAAAAGATCTCTTGCTAATTGCGCTGTGGTTACGGCTTCTTTAACAGTATAACAACCAGCAGTATTAGGAAGCACTGTTACCCCAAGATCTTGAAGAAATTGCCAAAATTGTCCGCCTTGTTTTCCTCCTGCAGTTTCACGGCGCAAGGAAACAGTTACAATTTCCGTATTCGATTTATGAATAGCATCACGAAGGATTGCTGGTGAAGGATATTGCGCTGTACCTAATAGAAGACGGGAAGAGAATTGTCGTCCATAAAGATTCAGCATAATTTTAGCCTCCTTGCATTGGGCTTAAAATTTCAATTTTATCTCCTTCATGCAAGACAAATTGGCTTCGTGCATCTATAGGAACAACTTCAGCGTTAACAGCAGTTGCAAGCCAATTCCCTTCATACCCCAATTCTTCAAGCAAGAGACCGAGAGTCATAACTTCTGTTTGGACTGTTTCACCATTAACAAATATTTGCATGCTTTATTCCAATGCCAATTTCATTGCTCGTTTTGCCATTTCTGGAGACAACAGAAAACCATGTCTATAAAATCCATTAATAGAAATAAAGTTACCATCTTTATGCACAGAAGGGAAGTTATTAGGATAACATGGACGAACACCAACGCCAGATTCAATAATTTCTGCTTCAGCAAAAGCAGGATGTAAAGTATAAGCCGCGTTGAGCAGTTCCATCATTGATCTTACAGAGATTGCACCATCAAAGTCACTTTCAATCATCGTTGCACCAATCATAAAAATATTATCTTGTCGAGGTACAATGTAAAGAGGAAACCGTGGGTGAAGAAGACGAATTGGACGCGAAATTTTAATATCGGTGCAGCGCACGAGAAGCATTTCACCGCGTACGCCCCGTATATTTTTATCTTTTCCTAAACGTGCTATTCCTGTCGCATCAATAACAATATCAAAATTTTTTTCAGCCTTCTCTACATCAACAAAACAGGCTCCATTGTTGAGAAGCTTTTCTTTTAAAGCCATAAGTGCTTTGCGAGGGTCAATATGGGCTTCATTTTCATAAAAGAGTGCACAGTTAAAACGTTCAGCAAGATCTGGTTCAAGATGAGCTATTTCTGTATTATCTATGGTTTTGTGATTATGCGTACGCACAGAAAATCGTTCAAGCTCTCCTCTATCTCGTGTAGGTGCAACCACTAAAGTGCCTTTTTGTATGACAAGGTTGGGGAGCGTTTTACGCCACCATTGTATAGCTTGTACACCAAGATCTTCAACAATTTGTTCTGCACTTTCCCTTTCACAGTAAGGTGCGAGCATTCCTCCTGCATACCAACTAGCACTTCCTATAGGTGAATGAGAGGGGGCTGATACAGTAACAGAAGCACCTTTTTGCTTTAACATAAAGGCAGCTGTTAAGCCGCCTACACCTGCACCTTTGATAAGAATGTTCTTCAACTATTTACTTTCTTTTTTTGAGGAGGAACAATTTCCATATAAAGGTCACCATTTTTCTGATATTTTTCGGCCATGGCGATCATACCTTCCCCTTTTGTTTTTCTTATTGCGGCTGCCTCACGAATATCATGGGAAATACGCATAGAACAGAACTTTGGTCCACACATGGAACAAAAATGCACCAATTTATGGGCTTCTTTAGGCATTGTCTCATCATGAAAGGCACAGGCTGTTTCTGGATCAAGAGAAAGGTTAAATTGATCATGCCATCTAAAATCAAATCGTGCACGCGAAAGAGCATTATCGCGCAATTGTGCTCTAGGCAAACCTTTGGCAAGGTCTGCGGCATGAGCAGCAATTTTATAAGTAATCACACCAGTTTTTACGTCATTCCTATCGGGCAGTCCTAGGTGTTCTTTAGGTGTTACATAACACAACATAGCAGTTCCAAACCATCCAATCATAGCGGCACCAATTGCTGATGTAATATGGTCATAACCAGGAGCAATGTCTGTTGTAAGAGGTCCCAAAGTATAAAAAGGCGCCTCATGACAAAGATCTAATTGTTGCTCCATATTTTCTTTAATTTTGTGCATTGGGACATGCCCAGGGCCTTCAATCATAACCTGTACATCTTTTTTCCAAGCAATTTTTGTCAATTCTCCCAAGGTTTTAAGCTCTGCAAATTGGGCTTCATCATTGGCATCGGCAATAGAGCCAGGACGCAATCCATCCCCCAATGAAAGAGAGATGTCATACGTTTTTGCAATATCACAAATTTCATCAAAATGTTCATAAAGAAAACTTTCTTTATGATGATGCAAACACCATTTTGCCATAATAGAACCACCTCGTGAAACAATACCTGTTACCCGATCAACGGTCAAAGGGATAAAAGGTAGTCTTAATCCCGCATGAATGGTAAAATAATCAACCCCTTGCTCTGCTTGCTCAATAAGGGTATCACGGAAAATGTCCCATGTTAAGTTTTCGGCAATACCCTGTACTTTTTCGAGTGCTTGATACAGAGGAACAGTCCCGATGGGAACAGGGGCATTTCGAATAATCCACTCACGAATATTGTGAATGTTTCGACCTGTTGAGAGATCCATAACTGTATCTGCTCCCCAGCGAATGGCCCAAACCATTTTATCAACTTCTTCTTCCATAGATGAAGTCACTGCTGAATTGCCAATATTGGCATTAATTTTAACACGAAAATTACGTCCAATAATCATGGGTTCGCATTCTGGATGATTAATGTTTTGTGGGATAATGGCGCGTCCACAAGCAATTTCATTGCGAACAAATTCCGCAGTATAAATTTCTGGTATTGATCCAGCAAATGTTTCATTTGATGGTACATTCTGCCGTTCTTCTACTGCTAATCCTTCATTTTCTCGTATAGCCACATATTCCATTTCTTCGGTAATAATGCCTGCGCGTGCGTAAGCCATTTGTGTAATTGCTTTGCCATTTTTTGCTCGTAAAATAGAACGTTTTTGCTTAAAGGCTGGTGTAAGGTTTTTATCAGAAGTCAATCCATTATCTTCAGGTTTAACTAATCGTGCAGGATAAGTTTCAGTATCATCCCGCTTAGAGAGCCAAGGCAAGCTAATTGCTGGCAGGCCTTTTGTAATATCAATGATCATATCTTTATCTGTGTAGGGGCCAGAAGTATCGTAGACGTTTAAAGGTTTTTCACCACTGCCATCAGCCAGTGAAATTTCACGCAATGGTACGCGCACATCAGAAAAGAGAAGGCTCTGTTGATAAATTTTGCGTGAAGCGGGAAAGGGGCTACAACTGATTGATGGAGTATTTTTCTGCACAAACTTTTTCCTTATAGACACAGAGTTCAAAAATAGGTTGCGATGTTAATGGAGTTATGATGTTAATGGAGATGTATTCAAATTATCAATTACGAGCATTCAGAAGAATAGGGATAGTATTGCTTTATAGCAAAGAAAACCCAATACATCTCAAGAAAAATTATTTTGAAAAACTAAAACAATATCTATTCTAATATTTGCATGCCTCCTCCCACTTGAAGTATTTTTGTTAATACGAATATGGTTGGCTTAAATATCTATATTGTCAATCATAAAAATATATTTTAAACAATTTTGGTTTGTTTTTAAGAGTGAAAATAGATATTATGAAGTGATAAACTATGATATTGAAGCTTTTATAAACCAGAATAAAGTTAAAAACGGACTATCAAGGAAAAGTAGATAGTTTATGGCTCTGATTGAGATTTTTTTCATATTAAAATAATAACTCAGAATACCATAAGATCCTCTCATCATATATCTTTTCATATAAAAACATTTCCTTGCACGTCATAAATGGGAGCGTATGGGGCAAAGCACTTGAAGAAAGGAAGCCAAATGTCATTTAATGAACATTCTAAGATGTGAGGCTGTCAAAACGTGGGGGACAACAAAATGTATGATGGATTCCACTTGTATCTTCAAAATCTTAAAGCTGATGATCTATAATGGCTTGCTATTGTATCATGGACGTGCGCTGTCGTAAAATGAAAGGAGTATATTTTGAGCAATATTTCTTAAAAAGTGCGTAATATGCAATATCATTATATTTTGTTTGGGGCATTCTATTCTTCATGAGGGGGATGTTCCCATTAAGAATGCGATAAACAAAAGCGTGAAACAATACCTAATCTTTATTATTAAAAATAATATTGTCTTGAATTAAGAAGAACACCAATAATTGCAAGATGTTGTTTAGAATGATTTATTGTTCTTGCAAAAAAAATATACATATAATAATATATAGAGGTAGATGTGTTAACTGTGGGAGGGGAAAAGTTGGTTATGGGGCGTTTAAAAAACAAGGATATTGTTCATAAAAATTGGGGGAGAGGCTAGGTTATGCTTTTTAATTTTTTCCGGATCGGATACAACCTTCAAATTTTGTGAAGGTGTGTGATATTGAATATTTCAAAGTATTTTATTTCCAGTTTAATGAAAGTGTGGAGCAAATGTCCATATTGAATATATTCTCTGTGATACATTTAGATTGAACAAAAGCTTATTCAAAAAAAACATTGGTGCTAATCTTGTGACACAATTTCAGAAATCAATTGAATAAAATAGAACAAACTATCTGCATGTGAATAAAAACATAATGAAGCATGCAAAAAATTTGAAGCTAATTTTTAAAGTTTTAATACAAATGATAGCCAAAAGATAGAATTTCTTTGTTTAAAATATATGGTATAAAATATCGACGAGATAGATTTAAACTATTGAAAAAAATAAAAAAAGATAATGTTTAAGTCAGAAACTTTCTATGTAGATGATAAGTTATTACATTCAGTAATGGTTATATGAAATCCATAATAAGGAAAAATTTGAATAGTATTTATAAATTTTGCAACAAGATGCAGGATTTGAAAAATAATTATATAACAACAGCAAAGCAACAAAACAAGATATTAAGTAACATCAGATGAGGTGGTTACATTATACATTAGAAGAGAAAGCATTAATACTAATGTTATGAAAAGCGTCTGGTGAATTTAGGTTATAAAATTGGAAGGAGTGAAGAGAGATAAAATGCGTAAATAAGGATGGTGCAGTGGTTATGATGTACCAATAAACAGCGGCAGCACATTTTAGTGCACAGAACGAGAAGTTGTTAGAAAAACTATGAAAATAATGGGGGATTTAAAATGTCTAATATTTACGATTGGTCTCTAAAGGCTGATGAAAATGCTTATTCAGATAGTATCATTAATTGGGCAGAAGGACAGCCGCCTAGTTCTGTTAATGATAGTGCACGGGCGATGATGCAGCGCGTGCGCGAATATCTTGCAGATAATGGTGGATCTATTAATTCAAGCTTTATAGTAAATTTGGAAGATAAAACAACATTAATTACCTTAAAGACAGTTTCGCCTATAAAGAAATACAACAATGATATCGTCATACGTTTTAAAGCTTGTGGTGTAAATATTGGCGTGACAACAATAACTGTTAATAATATAGGAGAAAAGCTTATCTATAAAGCCACTGATGCGGGGATTATACCATTAGAAGGTGGAGAATTTCAAACAGATGGCATTTATGAAATGGTATACAATAATGGTGTTTTAATAAAAGAGCATGAGGGTTGGTATTTATTAAACCCTACACCACCAAAGATAGAAAGTTTCCCCTCTGGATTCATTGCAACATTTGCTATGCAAAATGTGCCAAATGGTTGGCTTTTATGTGATGGTAAGGCCTATAAGCGTGAAGATTATCCGCAGTTATTCGAGGCAATAGGTGATAAATGGGGAAAAGACAGCAATAAAACTTTTAAAGTTCCTGATTTTAGAGGCATGTTTTTACGCGGCTTTGATAATGGTCGGGGTTTAGATGGTGGTAGAAAGTTTGCAGATGAACAACAAGATAGCATAAAATCACATACGCATATTGGGAGTATTGAAAACGCAGGCGAGCATGCGCATAATTTTGAGTATCAAGGGGTAGGATGGCCCGTTGGTGATATTGGGAGACTCCCGAATCATTATACTTATAATGCGACCCTGAAAGGGAGAACAGCTTCTGCTGGTGCACATACACACAAGGTAACTCTTTCCCATACGGGTGAGGCAGAAACGCGCCCTGTTAATACAACCGTTGTCTATGCTATAAAATCATGAGTATGTTTAAGTAATAATAATAATCTATACACCTTGATAATTTTGTTAACGCGGAGCAATTCCGCGTTATTTTCTATGCATATGAAAAGGAAATCTATATTGTTAATAGGATACTTGAGAGAGTCAAAAAACAATTTTAAAATGATTGAAAGAAAGAGTTAAGGATATAATTTATTATAAAAAAAAGAAAATCATAACTTTTTTATAATTGTACGATAACATAGGGAAAATGTGTAAAAATCATTTAAACTGTGCCGTGAAGAGATCTGGAGATATATTTTTTCATAAGGTGTTTTGATAGGGGAAGGTAATAAAATTATTCAACCTGAGGCATAAAAAAGTACAATATTTTTAGCGTTTTTTGTGCAAAAATAGCATAACCCTGTATGAGTTAATTCATCTTATAAAGATATTTTTCACCTTGTTGTCGATTTCATTTCTTTGCATTGCCATGGTAGGAGGCTTTATCTGTAAATGATAGTGTACCCCTTTGAGTGGAATCATCGTTATGCTTGTGAAGCAGCAGAGCAACGCTATTTCTATACTCTCTCCTCATCCCTATATTCCGTATTGTTTTTGCATTAGGGGGCTTACAAGAAGCGTTATTGAGTTTATTTTAAAGTTTTTATTCAATAGGTTAATTCTTTATAATATGCCAATAAACAATTTTTTAATAGAGAGAGAAAAGTAAAAATATCATTGTAAATCAATATTTATTTATAAAAAAAGCTAAAGTATATGTGTTATAAAGAAAACATTACCATTAAAGCTACAAATAAATCTTTTATGGAGGGAAGAAAGGTACTTGATTTCTATATAGTCCTTAGAAGATATAAATAATACACCCGTTATTATAACAAAGGCATTTGTATGTATTTCTTGAATCATTTTTATAAAGATAAAAGTGATAGAAAGAGTGAGAAAACGCATATTTATGTTGTATAAATTCGTATTATCTAAAAATTTGATAACAAAACAAAACTTCACATGTTTTTAGTTACGTAAAATCTTGAAAGATTTTAAACTGGTATTTTTTTCAAAAAATATCTTTAGGGTAATTGGTCTTCTTTTTTTATGATAGATGACAAAAAGGAATTCATATAAAAATAAAAAAGATTCTTGAATATTTGCGTGTTTTATTTTGCTATGGACTTTAGTTTTTAGATTGAAGCCGATAGCTTAGAGATCTAATTTCATAGGAGGATGTCGTTTGAGGGAGTATAAAAGGGATATCTTCTTTAGGTAATTCAGAAACGTTTAAAGAACAATGATAAACATTGCGGAGATTTTGTGTTGTCAAAACATTAGTTGCATTTCCTTCGCAATAAATCTTACCTTCCTTGAGCAAGATCATGTTATCTGCATAATGTGCCGCGAGATTGAGGTCATGAAGAACAGCAAGAACACCGCCACCAGAATGAGCAAATTGTTTAGCAATATCCATAACGATGATTTGATGTTGAATATCGAGGCTAGCAATAGGTTCATCTAATATCATCCAGCGAGGAATCCCATTATGAACAGGTTTCCAGACTTGGCAAAGTACACGGGCAAGTTGCACTCTAGCTTGTTCTCCGCCTGATAATTGGTGATAATACAGGTTGCCATAATCAGAAAGGTCAACGCACTCTAAAGCTTTCTGGATAAGATTTTGCAATTCGGCTTTGGCAATGCTAAATTGGTTTACAGAAAGGCCAAGCCCTACAACTTCATGGACTAAGAATGGAAATACGAGCGTTGTTGATTGTGGTAGTACAGCGCGCATTTTTGCCATTACATGAGTTTTTGTTTGGCATACATTATAACCATTTAAGGTTATTTTTCCACTGTAAGGAATTTCACCACTCAGAGCTTTGATAAAAGTACTTTTTCCTGATCCATTAGGACCAATAATAATGGTAAAAGCACCACTTTTAGCTTGAAGATTAATGTGTTTAAGAATCTGCTTCTTTCCGCGCTGAACACAAATATTTGTCGCTTCAATCATGAAAAGTCTGTTCCTCGTTTGCATATAAGGATCCATAGAAAGAAAGGTGCACCAAAAAGTGCTGTTACAATCCCAATCGGCAATTCTGCGGGGGCAACAATTAAGCGTGCAAACATATCAGCAAAAATAAGTAATGCTGCTCCCAAGAGAGCAGAGCAAGGAATGAGATAGCGATGATCAGGACCAATGAGCTGACGTAAAATATGAGGAACAATAATACCAATAAAACCAATACCACCACTGACAGCAACAGCACTGCCGCACATAAGAGCAACAAGAGGAATAGCAATATTTTTGACGCGTTGAATATGGAAACCAATATGGCCAGCAACAGCTTCTCCAAGAGCAAGGGCATTAAGTGCTCGTGATAAAAAGGGAGAGAAAAGAAGACCAATAACGATAAAAGGGAGAACGAGCCATACTTTCAACCATGTAGCGCCCGCAAGAGAGCCCAGACTCCAAAAAGTGATATCACGCAGTTGTTGGTCATTTGCGACAAAAATCAATGTTCCGACAACAGCACTGCTTAATGCACCAAGAGCAATGCCAGCAAGCAGCATGGTTGCAATAGAGGTAAAGCTGTTATGCGTTGCTATTATGTAGAGAATAATCGTTGATAAAAGTCCACCAAAAAAAGCACCTATGATAACTTTATAAGGCTCTAGAAAAGGTGCAAAAGAAACAGGAAAAGCAATGCCGACAACAATTGCTAAGACTGCTCCAAGTCCAGCACCTGCTGATACACCTACAATTCCGGGATCTGCAAGAGGATTACGAAAAAGCCCTTGCATAAGAACACCGGAGACAGCTAAAGCTGCTCCAATCAATAATCCCAAGATAACACGGGGAAGCCTTATGTCGATGAGCACGAGGTAATCACGCGTTTTACTACTTACCGAAAAATCTTGTGTAAGCATCACATGGAGGAGATCAACGAAAGAAACCTTTGCTGCACCATTCAAGAGCCCACCAAAAATACTGAAAATAAGGAATATTATTAAGCTTAATAATAAAATCTTCCCCTGTTTTGAACGGTTTATTTTTTTACCTTCTTTTTCTTTAGGTAAATGCATCCTGGATGTACCGTCTACCATTTTTATCAGCTCTTACCGTTTTGATGTGCACCATAAAGTATCTCAATAAGTTCTCTTGATGCGTCTGCAGTACGTGGACCAAATCCCAAAAAATACATAGCATCCATCTGTTTTATGGCATGATTTTTCGCTGCAGTTGTTGCTTGAACTGCCGGTATGGCTAAAATCTTATCAATGCTGGTTGATCTTGCACCATGTTTTACAAGCAAAATAACATCAGGATCTGATTTCAATAATGCTTCGCCGTTGAGAAGTTTATATCCTTTATAATCGGTGATAGCATTGATAGCGCCTGAAAGTTTGATCATACTATCAGCTGCAGTACCTGTTCCAGATGCCATGACGCGTCCATTTTGCACAGAGAAAACAAAAAGAACACGCTTTGGTGTTGTTACTTTCGCCAAAAGCGCATCGTTGTCTAAAAAATTACGCTTCAATTTCTCAATTAACGCCGCGGCTTGCACTTCCCGATGAATGGCTTGACCAACGAGGCGAATCTTTTCTATCACATTTTCACGGGAGTAGTCTTCTGGTATGATCACCAGAGGTATCGATGTTTTTTTGAGAATATCAATTGTTGAAGCGGGACCACTTCCTTCAACAAGCAATATACCCTCTGGAGCAAGTGATAAAACCCCCTCAGGTGAAAGAGCACGCATATATCCAAGCACAGGAAGCTTGAGCGCTTCTTGTGGGTAGACGCTTGTACTATCACGGGCGACAAGTTGATCTTGGGCTCCCAATGCATAGACAATTTCTGTAAGTGCTCCGCCGATAGAAACAATTCGAGCATTTTCAGGAAAACGCGTTGCAGGTTCAGCAATTACTTGTTTAGAAAAACAAGTAAGAGAGAGCAGTAAACACATAAGAAAAAGGTTTGATAACCTATGTAAAAGAGATATGAACATGTCTAACCTTATCTTATCTTAGTTACTGCTGTTTTCTTGGCATGATGGCAAACTATTCAATAAAGAACGCCAATCTTCACGTTCTTTTTGACCCTCCTTGCGTACGCCAAAGAATTGAATAACCATCTCATCATCTTTATCGAAAACTTCAAGTGAACTGACATAACCATCACGGGTAGGTTTGCGAACATGCCATACTCTAGCAATTCCGGACGTGAGTAAATGAAGGTCAAATCTTGGATCAAGAACATTAAGCCAAGGTCCCATTTGCTTAATATTTTTTACAGTCCCACTAAAAATTTGAATACACCCTTTATTCCCAACAAAACACATGATTGGCAGTTCTTGTTGTGCGACTTGGTTAAGCATTATTTCAACAGCATTTACCTGTAATTCATCGGCAAATTCATTACCAACATATTTTACAGCATGATGTCGATTAATTTTAAATTCGGAAATAATTTTGTGAAGTTGGTGTACATCTGTCATTTTCCGCCAACGATCCCGAAAACTCTCAATATCCAATTCTGTTATGTCACATTGGGCTGGGAGAAAAACGGGAAGAATGTTAAGAACAGGAGACTGATCTTCAAGAAGGAGCTTTTCAACAAGTTTATTCCACGCTTCCATATTTGTCATATCTTTAGAATAGACCTTTAAAATAGCAACGCCATGTTGATCAAAGAATTGCAGACTTTTTGTAGGTTTTCCAAGAATAACGACATCATATTCAAAACCGAACTTCCATTGTTTTGTAAAAATACGCAAATCAATTTCACCAAGTGTGATAGGAATATGTTCGTTTTGAACAATTTTTTCAAAGCGTCCCGTTATTTCGTGAACAGCATATTCATTGCGAGTTAAGACCATGACGGTTCCAAGTCGAGGTGCATTTTCTAAGAGAGTAGCAACATCAGTTTGTAGCCTTTTTGCTTTTCCAATGGTACAATAAGCCGCAATAAGCTCTGCTTCAGATATACCAATCGAAACCGCAAAATCGCGGTTTCGCATTTCTTTTTTTTCTTCACGCAAACGAAGAATCATCTCAGCTGTATGTGCCATGAATTTACCTTATGTTACTTAACTCAAAAACTAACTTTCAAATTTTACAATTCCAAGGCAATAAATTAAATTCTTTTAAGAGTTCAATCTATCACAAAATAACACTCTATCGCCAACAGCTGAGCAATCAAAAAACGATAAAACAGAAAGAATTAAAACTTTTCTACCAAATCTTTGTAATTTAAAAGATGTTGAAAATAGAAACACAATAATTAATCCTTTTATCAATACGATTTTATTGACCGAATAATTAACAGAAGTGACTAAAACTTTTGTACAAACGACACCTTAAAGTTACGACCAGGCTGGCTATAATAATCTTTTGGTGTTGAACTTTTACCTGAAGGAAGTTCAGATACATTCCAATATTTTGTATTGAAAAGATTATAAACACCGGCTCTTAGAATAGGTCCCGTTTCACCGAATGGTTTCCACCACCCTGTCATATCAACGACATGATATCCTGGAATTTTTTGGTAATCAGATTCTCCGGCTACTTTGTCACGTTTAGCTGCCAAAGTAAGGATAATATCGCTTCCCCAAACCTCTTTTGCATATCCTAATCCGATAACTGCTTTCAAAGGAGGAATTGAGTTAAGATACTCCTTTTTATCAAGATCTTTTCCTTGTGAATAAGCAAGAGCAACATTGCTATGAAAACCATTTTTAAGAACTAAATGGGCTTTTGTTTCAACACCAAAAATTTGCACGTGAAAACGATTCATGTAATGCCGACGCGCAAATCTAAATTCCTCTGATGGCCCTCTATCCTCAGTATCTATGAAATTCTTATATTGATTGAAAAAGGCATTGAAGGAACCACCGAAATTTACATTTCCATACCGTAGACCAACATCATACCCATTGCTTGTTTCTGGTTGAAGATCAGGATTCCCTTTCACATAATAAGCAGAAGGTTTGATATAAGAGACGTAAAGTTCTGAAATACGTGGTGCACGAAAAGCCTGTGCCCACTGAGCATAGAGCGTTACTTGATTACGAACATCCCACTCCACGCGTAATTTAGGAGAAAAGCGTGAACCACTTCTTTCTGGAGGAAATTTATCAGAAATCAGTGCTTTCTCATAAGAAGGTGTTTTCTGAGGAACATATTTGTACCAATCATACCGGATTCCCGGTATTACACGAAAACGATCATCAACCAACCCAATTTCATCTTCAAAAACAAAACCTAAATTGTAACCATTTGTGTCTGGTGAATCTGATCGATTAGCAGGAACAAAAAGACATCCCCGAGCGTATTCTTTTATATGACAGTTGTCTTTACCTAACAAATAGTGATGAAATTTAGATGACGAAACATTCATTACAAACTTTAACGTATGGTTTATAGTGCCAAAATCCACTTTTTTAAGGGCATCAGCATTGAAACCATAATTGATATTACGCAAGAAATTATCTCTCAAATAATCCCCTTTGGGTGCTGAAACACGAACGCCTGTCATAACGTAACGACTTGATTGCCTTTGCCAATAAAGCTGCCCATTAAACACATCAAGAACTGCATCACCATTACCATTATAATTATAAGAAAGAGAAAAGCGCTCACGAAGTTTATTATCCTGCTCATAAACGGAACCTGGAGCGTATCTTTTAGACGAATTTAATTCATGTGTGTTACTATTATGACCAAAACGCTCTGCGGTAAAACCAAGGCGGTGATTATCACTCAAATATTGATGAATTTTAAAAAGCAAGTTATTTTTATCAAAGTGAGAAGGGTTTTTGCGCGTGCGTTCTTCATACCCTTCTACTGTTCCCATATTTTTGCGCTCATGACCTTCTACATAAGATCCTTGAAAAAGTAAAAATGTCCGGTAATTACGCACAGCAAAAGTTTGATCGATGCGCCAGCTGTTATCAACAGAATTATAACCACCTTTTATAAGGCTTCCCCAATTCTTTTCTTCCACGATCAGGTCTTCAGGATCAAGAGTACGCAACGCAATGATTCCCCCTAAGGCGCCAGAACCATAAAGACTAGAATCTGATCCTTGAATAGTATCAAACGTAGAAAGAGCATTGAAATCAAAAGTTGTGTTTCCACCTCCACCACGGAATATATCATTAAACCATGGAAGAGAAATACCATCCATTGTCGTAAGAACACGGTTTGCATCTAAACCCCGAATAACGAAACTGTTATTTTCTGAGTTATAGGATACGGAAGGATTAAGACGACTCACATCATAAACATCAGTTATTTGTCTTTCATCAATATTCTTGTTGGTCTTACGATCAGTCAGAATGGTTATTGAATTTGAAGCATCTTCTATTTTTTTTCCTTTAATAAGGATTGGTTTAAGTTCAGTGACAGCACTTCCATCTTTATTTTGTGCAAAAACAAATGAAGGTATACAGACCGATAATGCACTTAAAATTACACAGCTTTTATAGATATTTTTTCGTCTTATTTGCATAACACATCATAACCCTTTTAACCATCCCCTCTCTGTTTTGAAATTTTTTTAATACAAAAAGGCTGGACTCACTGATTAAAACTTGCCAGCCAAGTAGGAATGATTTTGACAACGGCACAAAATCATTAGAAGACCATATTAAACATGACAAAATCAGTCAAGAAAAAAGTTGCAATTTCAAAATAGCCTGTTTTAATGAGATTGAACACCAATATTAAGCTTAAAATAGTGGCAGAAGAAACGATGAATTTTGCAAATACGAAACAATTATTAACTCTTTGGATTGGTGCATTTATTGGGGCTTTCTTTTTGCATGTATTATTAGCAGCACAGTTTTATTTTCAAAGTACTGGTATAAGTAATGGTTTGCTCTCGTCGGAGATTATGCTGAATTTTGTGCAAGAAACTGTATATCCGGATGTTGATACAGATTTGCCAGATATTCATAGAGAGTCGGATATTAATACAGAGCAAGAAGTATTACAGTCTGATCTCCTAGAGCAGGAGTCAGAAGGATTGGAATCCGTGGATGAAGTTCAATCGGAAGAACCTCAGCATATAGTAGAACAAGATGACTTAAAGCCTTTGGAAGAACCCCTACCTCAAAAAGTGGAGCATAAAGCGTTTATCAAAAAAACAATACCGATGCCAAAGGCTGTAGTAAAGCGCTCCAATGCAAAGGCGGTACGTTCTTCTTCCATCAACAAGGGCGGTGGTACAGCAGGGCTTGAAGATATGTTGTTAATGGAGTGGTTAGCAAAGGTACAGTCACAATTAGAAAGGCAAAAAAATTATATTGTGGGACAGCGCACCAATCGTACAAAAGGAACGGTGAAGTTAGAATTTATGGTGCATGAGCAGGGGAGTATTTTTTCTAGTCGTGTAGCAGTCTCTGCTGGTGATCCGGAACTTGATCGATTAGCGATGGCAGCCCTTCAACGCGTTGGTTCTTTTCCACCACCACCACCATCAAAAGTGAATAAAACAATTAGAGTATCCCTAATATTTAGCTGATTTTTTATGCGGGGCGCTTTTCTTATAATATATTGATTTATAATGATTGTTTATAATTTTGATGAAAGTTCAAATATAATTTATTCGAATTTTTTTGATGTTGAATCAATCAAAACCATCTGCTTACTTATGATACAAGTTGAGGAGGAGCATGAATAAAAAACTTCTAAAAAGCAGTGAATATACTTCTTATGAGTGCTCTAAATGAAAGGGCTTTTGCAACATTGGGAGTTAAGGGATGATAGAGCTATAGGTTTTATTAATTAAAGGTTAATCGTGTCTAATCGATTTTTATACCATTCGTGAGAGGATTTTCGTAAGTACTTTTCAGATACACCGTTGTGAAATGGACTTAGAAACATTAAAATAAAACAATAATATAAATAAGAAAAACATACTATTTGGGGATGCTCTGTTTTGTGTAAAGGATGTGAGCTTATATGTAAAAATGAGAAAAAAGCAAAGATTCATCTTTATTATTAAAAGATATTGACATATTTAAAAGTCGTAAAACCGAATGAAAAGGGAAGGGGCAGAAGAGAATTGTTTGTCTTTAAGGCTTTCTAACTCAATGTGTCTCTCTTTCTGTTATCAGAGATAATCTAAACGATATACACAATAATGCGCCCCTATTGGGTATAGAAATATTGTAAGCAGAAAAAATAGTCTTAAAATAAGCTGTTTCACAAGATTTGAATATTGACTAATAAGCAACAGTAAAAGGATGAGCTATTTGTTTCACTCTTCTCTTATATTTGTAATCTCTATGATATTGTCATCTATGTTGAGAAGAAATGAATTATTTGTACTACCTGTTGATTTATAATGATAATTCATCATTTCGAATTTATTAATACTGAATCAATTAAAATTACTTTCTTATACGTCCTAAGAAAGTGGGTATGGTACTATTTAAAAAGGAATAAAAACACTTCTTATCAACGCTTTCAAATGCTATTTGGGAAGTTAAGGCATATTATTTCCGTCGACCAGAAAGCAAGTCGGTTTTTATATCTATTTTCCCAGTGAGTCTTGCTTTGTAGACACCATAATTTTCCATGACACGCATCACGTAATTACGTGTTTCTGTATAAGGAATACGTTCAATCCAATCAATGACGTTATCGAGAGATTGACCTCGAGGATCGCCATAACGTTTTATCCATTCATTGACTCGACGGGGACCCGCATTATAGCCAATAAGAGTTAGTATATAGGATCCATTAAAACGTTCCAATTGTTCATTGAGAAAATGGGTGCCTAATGTCACATTATAACGCGCATCACTGCTAAA
Organism: Bartonella sp. AP3QHHD; assembly: GCF_042195765.1. Classification (NCBI taxonomy): domain Bacteria; kingdom Pseudomonadati; phylum Pseudomonadota; class Alphaproteobacteria; order Hyphomicrobiales; family Bartonellaceae; genus Bartonella; species Bartonella sp. AP3QHHD. The sequence goes on along the minus strand of NZ_JBHIPC010000111.1, from coordinate 57,926 downwards.
TCTTTTAGGAGACCATGCGATTGAGTATTTTTTTGCTAGTGCTTCTGCAGTTGTAGGAAGCAATTGGAGTATCCCTTGTGCACCTGCTTGTGATATGGCTGTTGGATTAAATTCGCTTTCTTTGTGTGCAATGGCATAGATAAGCGATTTTTCTTCTACAGAAATATGAGCAGAGTCTGGTATAGCTCCCAGAGGATGAGAGAGTGCTCCGACATTTTTTCCTAGGAAAGCAGCCATTTTTCCGATTCTGAGGCTGGTATAATAGTCACCATTTTTTTCTGCCATAACAGCCAGAAGAGCTAATTCACCGGGGCTTTCTATTTTTTTTCCGAGTTCTCTATAAAAAACTTTAGCAAACTCAGCATATCCAGCTTCTTCAAGACGTTGAATTGCTTTGATCGCTTTTCGTGCACTAAAATGTTGTCGCTCAGCGATTGTTGGTTTAGGAAAAGAGATATTAAATTTTTTTTGGTTGAGTCGCGCAGCGGCTAATTGACCATAATACGTTGCGCCAAAATGAGCGGCGCGATGAAAGTATTGCTGGGCATTTTGATGTTCTTTTAGCGCTTCTGCTGTTCGTCCCATCCAGTAATATCCACGTGATGCATAAAAAGGTAAAGAAGAGAGTTGAGGAATACGTGAAAAATGCTGCATTGCCAACTTAGGGTTATGAAGAAACCGTAGTGCATACCATCCTGCGTGAAATTCAGCATCGACGGCTAATGCAGATGTCATACCAGTGTGCCTTGCAACGAGTTGATAAGCTATTTGGGGTTTGTTTAAATCAAGCATTTCACGAGAAAGGGCGCGTTGCTCTTTCCACAATGATTGAGGGTTCATAAGATGGAATGCATCTTGTGATGTTTTCATCATGAGTGTTGCGGCTGCATCATATTGTTCTGTTCGCCGCAGATGGCGCATTCGAGCAAACTGGAAGAGAGGATCTTTTTTCCATGATCTCTCTACAGCTTTTAATTTTTGTGTAGCTCTAGGATCATTTTTTTCAACGGCTACAAAAGCATCAAAAAGAGATTGAGCATGGGCTAATTTTGCAACGCGTGCCGCTGAATCAAAACGATGTGCATACAACATAAACTGCATGCGTTTTAAATGATCAATAGGTTTTAAGGCAGCACTTGCATTTTTAAGAACAAATACTTCTTCTTGTGCATTAAGCCGTGTTTTATGCCACCATGGTGCAATAATGTGTTGAGCACGGGTGATTTGTCCCGTTGCAATGAGTGCTTTAGCAAAGAGAGCCATGCCTTGTGCTGTAAGGGGGGGATGATGAGAAAATTTTTGGATAATGGCGTGTGTGATATTGGTTTCGTTAAGAAAAGCACGTTCAGCATTGCGTTGCATCGTTTCTATACCAGGCCATCCTTTTAGCATGTTAATTGCATTAGATATTTCAGAGCTTGGTATATTATTTTGCTTTGATAGTCCTAGCGCCCATGTCAAAATATAACGATCAAGGCTATGTTTTTCCATTGAATTACGAAGATTTATTGTTTTTGCAATATTGTTGTTTGCTAGTGCATCTAATCCAGCTTTTAGTTGTTTGAGTGTCGCAGTATTGTGCGATGTCGTGTGTCTCTGTTGAAGAGGTTCTTGAGCTTCTTGTTTTATGGCAATGGGGGTAGGACGTGTCGAAGGGATTGGTACTTTCCCATGTAAAAGCGGTGTTTGTGCAAGTGCACTTGAAAATAAAATTCTTATTGCCAGTATAAGTGCAGTAAAGGTTGATACGAAAAGAGAGGTGGAAAATACACGCATAGAGAAAAGACCTTGAGACCTTGCTTTTTGTAAAAACTTAAGGATTTATAGAACACAAGCATGAAAAACGCGTTAATATAGACGGCTTATTTTAAAGAAATGTTTAACATTTAAGGAGGGACATTTTCATCTTATGGGGGCTTTTTTTGAAATTCATCTTGCTTCAATGATAGAGCAAGATTATGCTCTATTTAAAATTTATAAAAGGCGATTATAAAAAAAATAAAAGCAAACATTATAGGGAGTTTATCATGCTCAAGGGAGCTATAACTGCGCTTATCACACCGTTTGATAACAAGGGCGCGATTGATGAGAAGGCGTTTTGTGATTTTGTTGAATGGCAGATCACACAAGGGATTAACGGTGTAAGCCCTGTTGGGACAACAGGTGAATCAGCAACGTTAAGTCATGAAGAACATAAGCGGATTATAGAATTGTGTGTTGAGCAGGTTGCAAAGCGTGTTCCTGTTGTTGCTGGAGCGGGATCAAATAGCACAAGTGAGGCCGTAGAGCTTGCACAATACGCGCAAAAAGCTGGTGCAGATGCAGTTTTGGTTGTCACTCCCTATTATAATAGACCAAATCAATCTGGTTTATACAAGCACTTTTCTTCCATTGCCAAAGCTGTTTCTATTCCAATTATAATTTATAATATTCCTGGTCGTTCTATTATCGATATGGCTGTAGAAACGATGAAAGACCTTTATCAAGATTTTAACAATATCATTGGTGTTAAGGATGCAACGAGCAGAATTGAGCGCGTTAGTGAACAAGGTGAAAAGTGTGGAAAAGATTTTGTGCAGCTTTCCGGTGATGATTGTACGGCGTTAGGTTTTAATGCACATGGAGGTATGGGGTGTATTTCAGTTTCCTCTAATGTTGCTCCAAAGCTTTGTGCAGAGCTTCAAGCCGCTTGTTTTCGTGGTGATTATAAAACAGCACGAGAATTAAATGATCGCTTGATGCCTCTTAATCGTGCTGTATTTATTGAACCTAGTCCAGCAGGTATTAAATATGCTGCTGCAAAATTAGGATTTTGTGGTGATACTGTGCGTTCTCCTATTGTTCCATTAACAGAAAGAACAAAGAAGATTATTGATGCAGCCCTCAGTCATGCTGGTCTTTTAAAAGCATAAAATGATATTGACAAAGCCATGAATAAAAAAAAGAACGCGCCCGTACGGAAAATAATTGCTGACAATCGTAAAGCACGTTTTAATTTTGAAATCCTTAATAATCTCGAGGCTGGTCTTGTCCTTCAGGGAGCGGAAGTGAAGTCCTTACGTTCTAATCATGCCAATATTGCTGAAAGCTATGCGAGTTTTGAGAATGGGGAATTATGGTTAGTAAACAGCTATATTCCTGAATATACGCAGGCTAATCGTTTTAATCATGAACCACGACGTTTGCGCAAATTATTACTTTCAAAACGTGAGATGGCACGTTTTTTTAATGCAACGTCTCGTGAAGGAATGACACTTGTTCCTCTCAAACTTTATTTTAATGAACGAGGGCGCGTTAAGTTGGAGATCGCTCTAGCGCGAGGGAAAAAGCTTCATGATAAGCGCGAAACGGAAAAAAAACGCGATTGGGGACGTGAAAAAGCAAGACTTTTAAAAAGGTATGGCTAATGGATGCGATCTAGATATTCTTTATTCATAGCACTGTTTAAAACAGTTTTAGCATTGATTTAAGTATGTTTTTGCTGCTTGAAAGATTTGATGAAACATGGCGTCTGTCAAACGTCCAGTATTTGTATTATAACGAGAACAGTGATAGCTCGAAAAGATGCGTAATCTGCCGATGTTATTGATTTCGCCGTGTCCAAAAGGGTGAGCTAAAACTTTTGCATTAAGGGCACGTATCGTTGAATGGTGCGCAATGGTGCCTAAGGTAATAACGGCTTTAAGTTTGGGAAGATTTGTTAAAAGAGGTGAGAAGAAATAGCGGCACGTGTTAATTTCTGCACCGGTGGGTTTATTTTCTGGTGGAACACAACGAACAGAGTTAACAATTGCTGCATCAATAAGTTCAAGAGTATCGTCTGCTCTTTCTTCAAAGGTTCCTTGGGCAAAACCAAACTTTTTTAAAGTTGAATAAAGTAAGTGCCCAGCATAATCACCAGTAAATGGACGTCCAGTTCGATTTGCTCCGCGTAATCCAGGAGCAAGCCCAACAATAAGAAGGCGTGTTGTATCTGGCCCTTTATAAGGAAAGAATGGGCGCACCGGTGCGTTATACCAACTTGGTTCTTTTGCACGCCAGCCAGCGATAAATTGATGAAGCCTCGGACATAAATTGCAATTTTTGGGTGGTTCTGGGCACAGTGATGTTAATTGGCTATTCATGGTGTTAGGCATCAATCGTTTTTCTATTTTTTGAGTCTTTATAGCGTATATGACGGGTTATGTTTTGATAAACAATCTATAATGAATATAAATAAACTTTTTTAGAAGAAAGTTTAATATAAACTTATTGCTCATTATTGTGTAAAGAGAGGTCATTTTTCAGTAATTTATTCGATGAATAAGAGTGCGATACACATGACGTTCAAAGAAAAAAGTTCTCTCTTTAGATGAAGATATTATCATAAAAAGTATGTATAAGGCTGCTGTTATTGCAAAGGGTTTAAACAGCAGGTATTCCTTTTAAAAGGATAAGGACTCCAGACAAGTATTTTGTCAAGAAAGACCTCCCTTTGTTTGAAGTCAATCTATTGGAATGCTTTTAAAAGAAATTTTGATAACGAGCATGGATAGGTTATACATTTTTATAAATTTTCCAAGAATTTTTTTAAATAAGTTCTTTAATCAAAAAATATAAAAGTTTGTGTTGTTTTTCTTGTGTTTTATTTTGATTATTGTATATACTCCTTTATCCGCTATTATTTTTTTATTTGAGAAAGAGGCATAAATGGCCCGCGTAACGGTAGAAGATTGTATTGATAAAGTTGACAACCGCTTTGAATTGGTACTTTTAGCAGGTCATCGGGCGCGTCAGATTTCACAAGGAGCGCAGATTACGGTTGATCGTGATAATGATAAAAATCCAGTTGTTGCTTTGCGTGAAATAGCAGAAGAAACATTGTCGCCTGCTGATTTAAAGGAAGACCTTATTCATTCGCTGCAAAAGCATGTGGAAGTAGATGAGCCAGAAATGGCAAGTGGATTTATTACCCATTCAGGTGAAGCTGAAAGTGTTTTTAATACGTCGTCGCAAGAAGAAGGTACTTCATTTGATCATATGTCAGAAGAAGAGCTTTTAGCGGGTATTGAAGGTTTGGTTGTTCCAGAAAAAAGTGACGATTATTAATTGCAGCAATTTATGTTAAAGGGGTAAAGATACTTTGTCATGTGAGGAGCAATTATTTTTCGTGTCTTTTATTAATAGGACGTGTTCAATAAAGATTAGGGGTGTGAAAAGATAAAGGATATGCTCGTATGATGCGTCAGTGTGAGCTTGTTGGACGTGTTCAACGTTACAAGTCTGACGTAGATGAGGCTCTTTTAAACAGGGCCTATGATTATGCAATGAAAAAGCATGCACATCAAAAGCGTGCGTCAGGTGATCTTTATTTTTCTCATCCTTTAGAAGTTGCTGCTATTTTGACAGATATGCGGTTGGACGAGGCAACGATTGCTGTTGCTCTTTTGCATGATACAATTGAAGATACAAGCGCTACACGAGCAGAAATTGATCAGCTTTTTGGTTCTGAAATTGGAAAGTTGGTTGAAGGGCTTACAAAGCTTAATAAGCTTGATCTTGTATCAAAGAAAGCCGTACAAGCAGAAAATCTTCGTAAACTTCTTATAGCTATTTCTGATGATGTTCGTGTTCTTTTAGTCAAACTTGCTGATCGTCTTCATAATATGCGTACCCTTGGTGTTATGCGTGATGATAAACGTCGGCGAATTGCTGAGGAGACGATGGATATCTATGCGCCACTTGCAGGTCGTATGGGTATGCAGGATATGCGTGAGGAATTAGAGGATCTCTCTTTCTTTTATTTAAATCCAGAAGGTTATCGTACGATTACCAATCGACTTTCTGAATTATTGAAACACAACCGTGATTTGCTTTCCACAATTGAAAATGAATTGACAAAACTTTTTTTCGAGCATGGCATTAAAGCAGATGTTAAAAGCCGTCAGAAAAAATCTTATTCAGTCTTTCGCAAAATGGAAAGTAAAGCATTATCTTTTGAACAATTATCGGATATTTTTGGATTTCGTGTGATTGTTGAGTCCGTGAATGATTGTTATCGTGCTCTTGGTGTCATTCATACGACATGGCCAATGGTTCCTGGTCGTTTTAAAGATTATATCTCTATACCAAAGCAAAATGATTATCGTTCTATTCATACAACAATTGTTGGTCCTTCAAGACAACGTGTTGAGTTGCAAATTAGAACGGCTGCTATGGATGAAGTTGCTGAATATGGGGTTGCTGCTCATTCCATATATAAAGAGCACGGCTCCAATTATTCGACTGTGAAGTTATCAAGTGAAACGAATGCCTATGCATGGTTGCGTCAAACGATACAATCTTTGTCTGATGGAGATAATCCAGAAGAGTTTTTAGAACATACAAAACTTGAGCTTTTTCAAGACCAAGTTTTTTGTTTTACGCCGAAAGGTCGATTAATTGCTTTTCCTAAAGGAGCTACGCCTATTGATTTTGCTTATGCCGTCCATACAGATATCGGTGATTCTTGTGTTGGTGTAAAAATCAATGGTCGTATTATGCCTTTAATGACCAAATTAAAAAATGGTGATGAGGTTGATATTATTCGCTCACACGCTCAAATTCCGCCAGCAGCATGGGAATTTCTTGTTGTCACGGGTAAAGCACGTTCAGCTATTCGACGAGCAAGTCGTGCAGCGGTACGTAAACAATATTCGGGTTTAGGATATCGTATTCTAGAGCGTTCATTTGAATATATGGGAAAGCAATTTTCAAAAGACCTTTTGAAGAAAGTTTTGCCACGTTTAGCACGTAAAGATGTAGAGGATGTATTGGCTGCTGTTGGGCGTGGAGAGCTGTTTTCCGCTGATGTGATTAAAGCGGTTTATCCTGATTATCAAGATCACCGTGTGGTACAAAAGTCATCTTTTAAGCCTGGGGAAGAAGGTTGGTTTAATATTGAAAATGCTCAAGGTATGATTTTTAAAGTTCCAGAAAATGAAAAGAATGGAATGGTCGAGAATCATCAATCTAAAGCCTTGCCTATTAGAGGAACCCGTGGAGATATACCCGTACGTTTTTCACCGGAAGGAGCAGTACCTGGAGATCGGATTGTTGGTATTATGCAGCCAGGAGCTGGGATCGTTATTTATCCAATCCAGTCTTCAGCTTTGATGGCGTATGATGATCAACCAGAACGATGGATTGATGTCCGCTGGGATATTGATGCCCAAATGAATGAACGTTTTCCTGCACGGATGAATATTTTAGTTGTAAATAGTCCTGGTTCTTTGGCTGAAATTACACAAATAATTTCTGCTAACGATGCCAATATCCAAAATTTATCTTTTATCCGTACAGCACCAGATTTTACAGAAATTATGATTGATTTGGAAGTGTGGGATTTAAAACATTTGAATCGTATTTTTTCTCAGTTAAAAAAGGCAGGTTCAGTAAGTACAGTACGGCGGGTTCATGGATAAAAAGAAAGATTTTGCAATGAATACACAAGATGTCATTGATATTTTTAAACAAGCAGATGCTATTCTAGAAGGGCATTTTATTTTAACATCGGGGCGCCATAGTGCGACTTATATGCAAAAAGCGAAAGTATTCATGCATGCTGACTTGACGGAAAAGTTATGTCGTGGATTGGCTGAAAAAATCAAAAAATCTATTGAGGGAAAAATTGACTATGTTGTTGGTCCCGCAATTGGCGGTCTTATTCCTTCCTATGAAACTTCACGTCACCTTGGTGTTCCTTCTCTTTGGGTAGAGCGTGTAAATGGCATCTTTGAATTGCGTCGTTTTGAAATCAAGAAGGGTGCACGGGTTGTTATTGTTGAAGATATTGTAACAACGGGTCTTTCCATTCGTGAGACTGTTGAAGCGCTTGTTGCAGCAGGAGCAGAGGTATTGGCCAGTGCATGTATCCTTGATCGTTCTGGTGGTAAGGTCAATGTTGGAGTTCCATTGATTGCGCTTGCTGAATACGAGATAACCTCTTATGCTAGTGATGCACTTCCTGCAGAGCTTTCTGTTCTTCCCGCGATTAAACCAGGCAGTCGAAATATTTAATTGTCGTTCTATTTTTTTTGTGCAAAAGCTTAAAAAGATTAATTTGGATGATATAGATTATTTCATCATCAAAAGATGTATATTGAGAGTCATATGCTTTTTCGTCGTCGAAAACCAATAGATTTTGTAACGCGTATTCGACTTTGGTTATGGCCACGTCGTTCATTTTCTCGCTCATTTTGCTACATACATAAACGTATTTTGCGTATATCAGCAACACCGCATGAAGTAGCATTAGGGGTTGCTGTTGGCGTTTTTTTAGCTTGTTCACCTTTCTTTGGGCTGCATATTATTTTGGCAATATTTTTTTCTTGGCTTTTGCGTGCAAACTTTGCTGCCGCAATCATTGGGACAATTTTTTCTAATCCACTCACATTTTTATTGATTGTCATGGCTGATTATAAAGTAGGGTATTTTTGTTTATCACTTTTTAGCGATGTCAAAGAGATTTCTCTTTCGCAAATTCGTGCTCTATTTAATGGTTTGACATTGTCAAATCTCTCTCTCCTCTTTAAAGGCGCATGGGACACAATTATGAGTCCTATGATTTTAGGGGGAACTCTTTTAGGTATTGTTTTTGGTGGTTTATCTTATATAGGTGTTTACAGAGCAACGGTTCGTTTTAAACAAAAGCGATATCAAAAGATTATAAAAAAAGGCGTTTAAAGAAGCGCTCATCGTAAGAAAGATCGGGTAATATCTTATGATTATTGGTCTTGGAAATGATCTGGTTGATATACGACGTATTGAGAAAATGTTGGTTCGTTATGGTGAGCGTTTTATCCAACGTATTTTTACGGATATTGAAAGAAATAGATCTGAAAATCTCAAAAAAAGCTCCTCTTCCTATGCAAAAAGATTTGCTGCTAAAGAAGCATGTGCTAAAGCCTTAGGAACGGGAATCGCTTGTGGTATCAATTGGAAAGACATGGGGGTAGTCAATTTGCCATCTGGTAAACCAATAATGCAATTAACAAATCGTGCGCAAATACAACTTCAAAAGTTATTACCTCCTCATCATGATGCAGTTATTCATCTTAGTATAACAGATGATTTTCCTTGGGCACAGGCATTTATTATTATCGAAGCACTTCCACGTGGATAGATGGCGTGAGAGATTGTGCTTTTGTTATTTGAATATTATGATGAAAAAAATTATATCTGTGATGAGAAGGCAGTTGGTGATGATCCAAAAAGATAAAGTGCATAAAAAAGAAAAAAAAGGTGGGCTTCGTGAATTTATTTCTGTTTTAATACAGGCTCTACTTTTAGCAGCGTTTATTCGGACACTTTTTTTCCAGCCGTTTAGTATTCCTTCCGGTTCAATGCGTCCTACTTTGTTGGTGGGAGATTATCTGTTTGTTTCTAAGTATGCATATGGGTATTCTCGTTTTTCCATCCCCTTTTCTCCTCCTCTTTTTTCTGGACGGATTTGGGCATCTCAACCTCAACGTGGAGATGTGGTCGTTTTTCGCTTACCAAGTAATCCGAAGATTGATTATATAAAACGCGTCGTTGGGCTACCAGGTGATCGTATACAAGTCCGTCAAAGTGTCCTTTATATTAATGATGAGGCTGTTTCACGTCACTTTATGGGGGAGATTGATAATTCTGATATAACGGAAGTGAACTATCCTGTTGAGGTTTATCGCGAGACAATGCCTAACGGTGTCAGTTATGATACACTTGATTTAGCTTTCATCCCGAAAGTTGATGATACAGAAGTCTTTGAAGTTCCTCAGGGACATTACTTTATGATGGGGGATAACCGCGACAATTCAGATGATAGTCGTTTAGATGTAGGCTATGTTCCAGAAGAAAATCTTATTGGTCGCGCGAGCGTGATTTTCTTTTCTATCAGTAATGGTTCAAGTGCTTGGCAGATTTGGCGTTGGCCATTTGATGTGCGTTGGAAACGTTTGTTTTCTTTCATAAATACGGTTCATGATTTGCCGCTTATCAAGCAAGGAAACAACGATGAAACGTCTCATGATTGATCAGCTTTTCAAGCTGACGGGGCATCGTTTTAAAGATGAAGAGAGGTTAAAGAAGGCATTAACACACTCGAGTGTACAAGATTCGGAACAGGGGAATTATGAACGACTAGAGTTTCTAGGGGATCGGGTTTTAGGGCTTTTGATTGCAGAGATGCTGTATCAACTTTTTCCTCAGGCAAGTGAAGGTGAATTATCAGTCCGTTTAAATCATCTGGTCAATGCACAGACATGTGCTGATATTGCGCGTGAAATGAGACTTCCTGATATGATCCGTGTTGGTTTTGAGATGAAAAATTTTGAGGGGCGTCGACTTATCAATATGCATGCAGATGTCGTGGAAGCTTTGATTGCCGTAATATATCTCGATGGAGGATTGGAAAGTGTTCGCCCTTTTATTCAAAAATATTGGCAAAGTAGGGCAAAGAAAATGGATGCTGGTCGACGTGATGCCAAGACAGAATTACAGGAATGGGCGCATATCCAAGGCAATGCACAACCACATTATCAGGTTATAAAACGTTCAGGTCCAGATCACGATCCTGTTTTTATGGTAGAGGTCAGTATTTCTGGGTTTGCTTCAGAGATTGGGCAGGGAAGCTCCAAAAGATATGCTGAAAGAATGGCAGCTGAAAAAATTTTGCGACGAGAGGGTGTATGGAAAACAGTGGGAAAAAATAATCATGAGTGACGTTATGAAAACGCGTTCTGGGTTTGTTGTGCTTATTGGGATGCCTAATGCCGGTAAATCGACATTGGTTAATCAATTGGTTGGAACAAAGGTTTCAATTGTAACACATAAGGTACAAACAACACGAACTTTAATCCGCGGTATTGTCATTCATGATGATGTGCAAATTGTGTTGGTCGATACACCGGGTGTTTTTCGTCCCCATAAGCGCTTAGAACGAGCCATGGTCTCTGCTGCTTGGGGAGGGGCTAAGAGCGCTGATGTTCTGCTTGTTTTAATTGACGCTCAAAGTGGTCTTTCGGATGAAGTTGATATGATGTTAGATATTGTAAACAATATGAAACAAGAAAAAGTTCTTGTTCTTAATAAGGTTGATACAGTTGTTAAATCATCTCTTCTAGCGTTAACCACTAAAATAAATGAACGTGTAAAGTTTGCGCAAACATTTATGATTTCTGCTCTAAACGGTTCTGGTTGCAAGGATTTACTTCATGCGTTGAGTAACATGATGCAGGAAGGACCATGGTATTATCCGGAAGATCAAATTTCTGATATGCCTATGCGTCATCTTGCTGCTGAAATTACGCGTGAAAAACTTTTTCTTCGTCTTCATGATGAACTTCCTTATTCCTCAACGGTTGAAACAGAAAACTGGGAAGAGCGTTCAGATGGTTCCGTTAAAATTAATCAAGTTATTTATGTCGAGCGTGAGAGTCAGAAAAAAATTGTCTTAGGAGCAAAAGGCGATACAATTAAAGCGATTGGTCAAGCAGCACGTAAAGAACTCATGGAAATTATGGATCAAAAGGTTCATCTTTTTCTCTTTGTGAAAGTGCGCGATAATTGGGATACCGATCCAGAACGTTATCGTGAAATGGGATTGGATTTTTTAAAATAAGATTTTTAAAAATAATTAAAGTAAAATGAAGTGGAAAGAACAAGCCGTTATACTTGGTACGCGCCAATATGGTGAAACAAGTGTTATTCTTGAGATTATGACACGTGAACATGGTCGTTATATGGGAGTGGTAAAAGGGGGGCGCTCGCGTCGCATGGCAGCTCTTCTTCAACCTGGAAATTTTGTGGAGGCTGAATGGTGGGCTCGTTTAGACGAACATTTGGGACTTTTTCGGCTTGAAGCTCTTGATTTACATGCGGCACGATTAATCTGTCTACCAGAAGCACTTTATGCTTTGCAATTGATAGCTTTTCATTTGCGGCTTCTTCCCGAACGTGATCCGCACCCCATTTTATATGATATTTTACACCTTTTTATGCAGAATTTTGATGAACCATTTGTAAATGCAGAATTGCTTGTACGTTTTGAAATGCGGCTTCTTGAAGAACTTGGTTTTGGTCTTGATTTATCTTGTTGTGCTGCAACAGGTCGTCAGGAAAGGCTTCATTACGTATCACCAAAATCTGGTCGGGCTGTCTGTGAAGAAGCAGGAGAACCTTGGAAAAAAAAACTTCTTATTCTACCACAGTTTCTTGTACAAAGAATGACTCGTCCTGCTGATTTTAGTGATATAATAAATGGTTTTATACTGACGGGTTTTTTTCTTATGCGTCATGTCTGGGAGCCACGAGATATAAAGCAGCCATCAGTGCGCATGAATTTGATACAATTGTTTGAGCGCCAATTTGGTGTACAGGCATTAATTTGTTGATCTGATGATAATTGAATGGGAAAATGAGAATTTTAAAGACAATTGCTGAAGTTCGCCAATATACTTCAGAGGAACGACGTTTAGGTTTTTCGATTGGTTTTGTTCCAACAATGGGGGCATTGCATGATGGTCATCTTGCATTAGTACAGTATGCAAGAGCAATGTGTGATCGCGTAGTAGTTTCTATTTTTGTCAATCCAAAGCAATTTGGACCTCATGAAGATTTTTCTCAATATCCAAGAGATTTGAAGGGCGATTGTGCTTTGTTAAAAGAAGCAGGTGTTGAATGTGTTTTTGCTCCTTCTGTAGATGAAATGTGGCCACCAGGAAATGACACAATTGTACAAGTGAAAAAATTATCACGTATTTTGATGGGAAAATTACGTCCAGGGCACTTTTGTGGTGTAACAAGCGTTGTTGCTAAACTTTTTAACATTGTCCAACCAGATAAGGCTTTTTTTGGGGAAAAAGATTTTCAACAAATTTTAATTATTCGGCGTATGGTTGAAGATTTGGCTTTTCCTATTGAAATCGTTGGAGTTCCTATTCTACGGGAGTCAGATGGTGTAGCTTGTTCTTCACGCAATCAGCTTTTAACATTAGAAGATCGTAAAGCTGCCAAAATTCTTCCTGAAAGTGGAAAAGCTGCTGAAAAGCTTTACCATGAAGGTGAACGGTCGGTTGATAAATTATGCAAAACTGTTCATGATATTTTACAACAAGAAACGCGTGCAATCATTGAAGCGATAGATTTACGGGATATGGAAAATTTATGCGTGATTAGAGGAACATTGAATAAACCAGCAGTTTTACTTCTTACTGTCCGCTTTGGTGAGGTAAGGCTGATTGATCAATATATATTGCAAGAGAAGGGTGGAAAATGAGTGTACATAAAACCGTAAAGCGTATAACATCTTCCGAAATACGTGCAAGAAAGGGACAACAGCCAATTGTTTCTTTAACAGCTTATCAAGCTTATACTGCGCGGATTGCTGATCCATATTGCGATATCCTTTTGGTTGGTGATAGCGTTGGGATGGTTGTGTATGGGTTTGAGACAACGCTTCCTGTTAATTTAGATATGATGATTTTACACGGGAAAGCCGTGGTGCGTGGATCTCAAAAAGCTCTTGTGGTTATTGATATGCCTTTTGGTTCTTATGAAGAAAGTCCAGAACAAGCTTTTTTTAATGCATCGCGTATTCTTGCTCAAACGGGGTGTGGTGCAGTTAAGCTTGAAGGGGGTGTTTATATAGCAGAAACAATAGATTTTTTGTGTAAACGTGGCATTCCAGTGATGGGGCACATTGGTCTTACACCCCAGGCGGTGAATCGTTTTGGTGGCTTCAAAACACAAGGACGCAAGGAGAATGATTGGCAAAGAATTGAAGCAGATGGAGCAGCGATTGAAGAGGCAGGTGCTTTTGCTGTTGTTTTAGAAGGGATTGTCGAACCTTTAGCGGTGAAACTGACAAATAAGCTTTCTATCCCTACGATCGGTATAGGGGCGTCTAATCAATGTGATGGACAAGTATTGGTTATGGAAGATATGTTGGGCTATGGTTCTCATGTGCCAAAATTTGTACGCCGTTATGGAGACCTTGAACAAGCCATGGAAACTGCAATAAAGAATTATGCAGAGGATGTCACATCTCGTGCTTTCCCAGCGGATAATGAAGTTTATAAACTAAAATAAACTTCAGTTTAAGATGAAAGGTTTGACAAGAGAACATTTGTTGTTTTGATAATAAATGTGCATTATTTAATATATTTTGTATACAATTTGAGCTGTGATTTTTTCCATTTCTTGAATGGAGTCACGCCTCTCATGCAAAACAGAACGCCATTGGGTCGCTAATTCACGTGCTTTTTTAAAGAGAGCTTTCTTAAGGCACCCAATCCTATTTCGCGACGGCGTTCGTGAATAATATAGTGGTAAGTCCCTTATGAAGTGTATAAAATTTATAGAGCACTCCCGTCTTTACGCTTCATAAGAAAGCAAGCCGGCATCATCACACACTTTGCCAATTTTCAATGCTGCGACAGCGCTTAGCACTTGAGATGGTTCATAAGAAGCATTTTAACTCTTTCTTTAAAAAATTTTACCCACACGCCACCCGCTTGTGGTGTGCAAGAGAATGATTTTGATTGATTCAATATAAACAGATTTGAAATGAGTGAAGCTTACGATATTAGGAGCTCTCATTCAAAATGAAAAAACAATGAATTATTATTATAAGTCAGTGTGATGAGTCTGTAATGACAAGGAATCAACAATGCGAAGAGTCTATAATCTTTGGGCATCTAAGTCATTAAAGCGCGTTAAAAATGCGTTTTCAATGTGTTGTGTAGAATAAGGGGATAAATTAAGATCATCGGGTAGAATATTATTGGGAGAGCCAAAATAGTGAAGGGCTTCTTCTGTATTAAATCCAGCAAGCGTAATCGCTTCATAATAGGCAGCAATACGGTCGGCTTGTTTAATTTTTTTTAAAAGTTTTTGAGAAAGATCAACGGGAAGAGAAAAGCGCATGTGGATAGCATCTTGGATGCGCTTTTCAACGCGTTCATATTGTTTTCCTATGACAGCTTTAAAAGGGGAAATCATATCGCCGATGACATATTCTGGAGCATCATGAAGAAGGGTATAAAGACATTCATTGCTTCCCGATTGTGGAAAAAGTTTTTGAAATATTTGTTCAACCAAAAGTGAATGTTGTGCAACAGAATAGGCATGCTCTCCTCGTGTTTGACCGTTCCAACGTGCTACGCGAGCAAGTCCATGGGCAATATCTTCAATTTCAACATCAAAAGGAGAAGGGTTGAGAAGATCAAGTCGCCTTCCAGAGAGCATTCTTTGCCAAGCGCGGGCTTCTCCATTTTTTAATAATTCAGCTTTAGCCATGAGTGTTTTCTATAGTATTTTCAGGAAAGGTAAAATTCATATTTTCAGCAATGCTTATAGTGACAGGAATGTTTTTTACAGTAAAGGGGATGTTATGATCCATAGCATCTTTGACGTGGTCAATACGCATTAAAGCAAGAGCCTCATTTTCTACACATGTTCCCAAGTAGCCAAGCACTTTTGTTCCTGCTTCAATGCTAGATTGAGGGGTTAATTTACACTGGCCTTTTACAATAAAAATACGGCGACGTGCTGCACGGCGGTGGTGCATTCGTGAAACAATTTCTTGTCCAATATAACATCCTTTATTGAATGCAAGTCCATTGATTTGATCGTAATTAATATCATGAGGAAAGACTTTGCCAATTTCATAGTCTTGATCACTTTCCGCAATTGCATAACGGATACGCAATTGATTCCATGTGTCATGATATTCTGAAGTCAAAAAAGGTTTTTTGCCATAGATTCGTATTATTTTTTCTTGTTGTGGGAAGCGTTTATCAACAAAACTTGAATCAAAATTTAAAGCATCTGATTCATTATTCAAAGAAACTGTAACAAGCTCTTGGAATGGTTGTGTAATTTCTACTTTTTTGCGCAGCTTATAGAGCAACAGACGCTTATGGAGCGTATCAGCTAAAGGCATTCTGATATCAATCAAGTAACCATCTTCTTTTTTTCCGATAAGAAAATCAGCAAGAACCTTTCCTTGTGGGGATAAAAGGGCTCCAGGGAAAAGTTCCTGTGGACTGATTTTTTTTACATCTGTCGTGATCAGGGATTGTAGAAAATCTGTTGCTTCTTCACCTGTAATTTGAATAAGCCCGCGGTTTTTTAAGCAAATGGCATTTTGTTTTTCAATCATGGTTCTTGCCTTTCTGCTCAAAGTTACATAATCGATAAGTGAGCAATATGTAAGGAGCGTGGTTATGTTTAAAACATTTGATACAATTTTTAAAGGTGCAACACTTGTGAATCATGATGGAAGAAGCAAGCGTGATATTGGTATTACAAATGGTCGTATTGCTGAAATAGGCGACCTTACATGTGCATCGGCTAGTGAGGTCATTGATTGTACGGGGCTTCATATTTTACCAGGAGTTATTGATAGCCAAGTGCATTTTCGTGAGCCAGGAAATGAATATAAGGAGGATTTGGAAAGTGGCTCGTATTCTGCTGTGTTAGGGGGTGTTACGGCAGTTTTTGAAATGCCTAATACCAATCCATTGACAACATCAGAAGAAACATTAAGCGATAAGGTTCAACGCGCATTTCATCGAATGCATTGTGATTTTGCATTTTGGGTTGGAGGAACGCGTGAAAATGCTCATGAACTATCTGAATTAGAAAGACTTCCTGGTGCGGCTGGAATTAAAGTTTTTATGGGGTCCTCTACCGGTGATCTTTTGGTTGATGATGATGAAAGTGTACGCCTTATTTTGAAGAATACACGCCGTCGTGCGGCTTTTCATTCTGAAGATGAGGCGAGGCTCAAAGAGCGTAAAATATTGCGTATTGAAGGGGATGCATCGTCACATCCGATTTGGCGTGATGAAGTTGCGGCATTAAAATGTACGCAGCGTTTGGTAAAAATTGCTCATGAGACGAAGGCTCGGATTCATGTGTTACATCTTTCGACAGAAGAAGAAATTGATTTTCTAAAAAAACATAAGGATGTTGCAACAATTGAAGTGACACAACATCATTTGACGCTCACGGCTGATGATTATAAGAAGTTTGGTACATTAATTCAGATGAATCCGCCTATTCGTGAGCCGCGCCACCGTGACGCTCTTTGGTACGGTGTTCAACAAGGAATTATTGATGTCTTAGGTTCAGATCATGCGCCTCATACTCTTGAAGAAAAACTTCAACCTTATCCCTCTTCACCTTCAGGTATGACAGGCGTGCAAACAACAGCAGCAATTATGTTGACACATGTGAATGCAGGAAAAATATCTCTTGAACGTTTTGTTGATCTCACTTCACATGGCCCTAGTCGTATTTTTGGTATAAGTTGTAAAGGGCGCATTGCTGTTGGGTTTGATGCTGATTTAACCATTGTTGATCTTAAGCGAGAAGAAATTATTACGAATAGCTTAATTGGTTCGCGTACCGGTTGGACACCTTATGATGGTCAAAAAGTTAAAGGTTGGCCTGTTGGGACTATTATCCGTGGTATGCGCGTTATGTGGGAAGGTGAAATTGTTACACCTTCACAAGGAGAGCCTGTTAAATTTATAGAAACTTTGGTGTAAAAAAATTAAAATTATAAGTATGCCGTAAAATACCATCTTTTAGAGTGGTGATATAGGGTATGTCAGCCTCTTTGGCACATAAGTGTTTTTTTATGCGTGGTAAATATTTTTAGGCTTGTTTTTAGAAACTATGAAGCAAATTACATGAGTGGGAAGCCAAGAGGAAACTTATTCAACAAGAACCTAGATTATTTACAGAGCAAATTTAGTTAAAAATCTTTGTCCGTTAAAGTGTGGGGAGGAAGCCAAAGAACAGTTTTGTATGGGGAAAAAGGCGCATATGAATAAAAGCGTATCAAGACATTATTCTTTAAACGTCTCTCTATTTTCAGAGCTGGTTTATTGCTCCCCGCATTTGTGAAAGGAGTATCATTGATATCGCTAAGATTGAGAGAGCTACTTTTTGTATAGATTAATTATTTATAATGCATGAGGAGGTTTTCAGATAAAATTCTTCCTTCCTCAATGTATCTTTGGTTGGCTTCAATGGCTGCTTGTGTACAATGATGATAATTTTCTGAGAAAGCACGATACGCTTCATTAAACGCTTCATAAAAATAAGCACGTCTTTGTGGAATGGGGCGTTCTGCTTCAATCAGTGCATTCATATAGTCATACCATTGGTTTGTTGGAGGCTCGCAAAGATTTTGGAGAGAATGCAATGATCCCAAAATTTCTGCTAGTCGGAGTAATTTTTTTTCATAAGGTGGAGATTGTTGTGCAAAGGTTGGCATTGAAATGACAAGAAATATTAAAATAATGATGTTTATCAATCTATTATGCATTATTTTTATTGCTTTCTTTGAATAAAACTCTGTAAAGATAAAATAATTTTGTCATGAGAACGGTGTAAAAAATAAAGTTAATTGCTACATTATTCTCAATTATTGATTATAAAATATAGGGCGTAAGAGGTAGTAAGGAACCCATTGTGGAATATTGAAAATACTGACGAAGCTTTGTGTGGTTAAAAATTTAAGATTTTCTGCCTGCAAGCTATCTATTTTTCACATAGATTTATATTGTATTGCCTATAGATTTTTTTCTAAGCTCATTTTCTTTAAGGAGGGAAAGCATCTCTAATGATAGAACGCTTTTGTCCAATCAAATAAAATAGATTGTTTTTATGATAAACGATGAATACAGCCGTAAATACAATGGGAAAATGGTAAGAAGAATTTACTATAAGATACAAGTTTTTAGCTTAAACCGCGTAATACAATGATTTGAGATAAGATACATCTAAAAGGATCGGTGCATAATATCGTCCATGGAGTCAATAAATGAAAGAGTTGCGATTTTATAATACGCTAACACGTAAAAAAGAAAAATTTACACCAATAGATGCGACAAGAGTACGTCTTTATGTTTGTGGACCGACAATTTATGATTATGCGCATATAGGAAATGCACGTCCTGTTATTGTTTTTGATATTTTATTTCGCTTATTGCGTCATGTTTATGGCAATGAGCATGTTCTATATGCGCGTAATATTACAGATGTCGATGATAAAATTAATGCACGAGCAGCTAGCGAATATCCAAACGTATCATTGAATGAGGCTATTCGTCACTTAACAGAACGTACATATTCTCAGTTTCAACAAGATACCATAGCACTTGGTTGTCTGTTGCCAACCAGTCAGCCACGCGCCACTGAGCATTTAGAGGAGATGCGCTCTTTAATTGAAAGGTTGCTTGAAAAGGGGCACGCTTATGAAGCGGAAAATCATATATTATTTTCTGTAAGTAGCATAAAAAATCCTCCCCATTATGGGGCATTTGCAAATCGTTCTTTAGATGAAATGAGGGCGGGGGCGCGTATCGATGTTGCTGCTTATAAAAGGGAAGAGATGGATTTTGTTTTGTGGAAGCCTTCTGTGGAAGGAGAACCAGGTTGGGAATCACCGGGCGGAATTCCTGTTTTAGGTCGTCCAGGTTGGCATATTGAATGTTCTGCAATGTCAATGGCAAAGTTATTAGCGCCCTATGGCGGTGGTTTAACCTGTGATGATCCGACCGCCAATGTTTTTGATATCCATGGTGGTGGAATTGATTTAATTTTTCCTCATCATGAAA
The DNA here is from genome assembly GCF_042195765.1 of Bartonella sp. AP3QHHD. Classification (NCBI taxonomy): domain Bacteria; kingdom Pseudomonadati; phylum Pseudomonadota; class Alphaproteobacteria; order Hyphomicrobiales; family Bartonellaceae; genus Bartonella; species Bartonella sp. AP3QHHD. Next base: position 38,292 of record NZ_JBHIPC010000111.1, on the reverse strand, counting down.
ATGAGATTGCACAAAGTTGTTCAGCTTTTGGGACGGAGCGAATGGCTAATTTTTGGATGCATAATGGTTTTTTACAAGTTGAAGGCAAAAAGATGTCGAAAAGCTTTGGCAATTTCATAACTATTCGTTCTGTTTTAGAGAATAATTTTGGGGAGTTTAATGGTATTTTAACCGATGAAATGAAGCAAAATTGGGCTGGTTTGTCTGCGCGTTTTTCGATGTTGCAAACGCATTATCGTGAACCATTAAATTGGACAGCACAGCGTTTAATAAAATCGAGCAGCGAACTGTATCGTTGGTATGAATGGCTTCGCAGCAAAAAGAGTGAGATGAAAAACAATGAAGCAATTGATGATACTTTGATAGATGCACTTAGTGATGATCTTAATACTCCAAAAGCACTGACTCTTTTGCGAAAATTTTATAAAGAAGGAAATGCTTTGGCTCTTCTGAATGGGATGAATTTATTAGGACTGTTAAGACAAGAATGGATTAAAGAAATAGATTGCCCATTATTTATGAGAAAAACTTTCCTTGATACAAAATTTATTGATCAGCGCATTGCCGAAAGACTAAGACTTATCCATAATAAAGAGTGGGAAGCAGCGGATACAATTCGTGATGAGCTTGCAGCCGAGGGGGTTCTTTTAAAAGACAGTAAGGATCCGCAGAGTGGTGAGCGCATAACTGTGTGGGAAATAAAACGATTTTAATTTCTCTATTCCTGCAGCTTCATAAAAAAGGAGAATATGATGGAATTTTTATATCATTATGGATATATCGCGCTTAAACTGGCTGTAGGTCTTGTTGCCTTCTTATTTATTTTAAGAACGACGGGGCGGGGGAGTCTTAGTCAGATGACACCAGTTGATTTGGTCAGTAATTTTGTCATGGGAGGTATTATTGGAGGAGTTATTTATAATCAGAATATTAGTAGCATTCAATTATTGCTTGTTTTATTCATCTGGCAAACCTTGATTACATCTTTTAATTTTATTGCACGCTATTCAGTTTTTTTTCGTCGTCTTATTGCAGGGCGGAATGTCACATTAGTTTTAGATGGAGTTTTCCAAATGGATAAGATTAAGAGCTTAGGGATCAATATTAATGATCTCATTACGATGTTACGTCTTAAAGGGTGTCACTTACATGAAGCTGCTTTTGTTCGTTTGGAAACCAATGGTGATTTCACTGTCATTAAAAAGGAAGAGGGAAAGAAATCGACGATTTTAATAGAAAATGGTGAAGTTATTGATGAGGGACTTAAAGAGATTGGTAAAACAAAAAAGTGGCTTCAGGCAGAATTGAAAAAAAAACATGTAAAAGTTGAAAGTTTATTCGCAGCAGAGTGGTATGAAAATATAGATCAAAATAATAAATTGTATAGTGGATTATTTCTTGTTCCTTTTTCAAAAACAGTCTAACTTCAAAAAACGGGTAGGTATAGCTTATTGGAAGCTCCGTAATGAAGAGATGAATCTATAAACAACCACAGAGGGTATTTTACCTGTTTGTGCGGATGATAGAGAAGTAAGGACTTTATGAAACGCAATGAAATGACAAAAACTGTATCATCAGATACAGGGAGAACTCTGCACACACTTTACAATTTATGGCCCTATATGTGGCCAGTAGGTCGGCGTGATCTAAAAATGCGTGTGTTGTGGGCAATATTTTATCTTGTTTTGGCTAAGCTCGTTCTCATATCTGTACCGTATTTCTTTAAATATTCTACGAATGTGCTTGATTCAAGCTTTCAGCCACCTAAATGGTTCCCATCCAGTTGGATTATTCCCATCATGCTCGTTTTGGCATACAATGTCGCGCGTATTATGCAGGCTGGATTAAATCAATTACGCGATTCTCTGTTTGCCACTGTTGGTCAATACGCTGTTCGTCAATTAGCTTATAAAACCTTTGTACATATGCATGAGTTATCTTTGCGATTTCATTTGGAACGCCGAACAGGTGGGCTTTCTCGTGTGATTGAGCGTGGAACAAAAGGAATTGAAGCGATCGTAAGATTTTCAATTCTTAGTACAGTACCAACAGTTTTAGAATTTATATTAACGGCACTGGTATTTTACATAAGTTATGGGTGGCATTATCTTCTCATCGTTGTTGCAACAGTTGGATTATATATCGTGTTTACCATTAAGGCGAGTGATTGGCGTATTCGCATTCGGCAAAAAATGAATACAGCGGATACTGAGGCGAATACTCGCGCTGTTGATTCTCTTTTGAATTTTGAAACGGTCAAATATTTTGGTAATGAAACTCTAGAAGCCGATCGATTTGATGCTTCTATGGTAGGTTATGAAAAAGCCGCAACAAAGATTTGGACATCGTTAAGCTGGCTTAATTTTGGTCAGACTCTTATCTTTGGTATTGGAATGACGATCATGATGCTGATGTCAGCTTATGAAGTTTTTTATAAGACACAAACTTTAGGAGATTTTGTTTTTATTAATGCGCTTTTAATGCAACTTTCCATTCCACTAAATTTTATTGGTTCAATGTATCGTGATATTCGACAAGGTCTAACGGATATTGAAGCAATGTTTGATCTTTTAGATGTTCAGAAAGAGATCGTTGATAAATCGGATGCTAAACCGTTAGAGATAAGCGATGGGACCATTTGTTTTCATCAGGTAAAGTTTTCCTATGATTCGAGACGTCAGATTCTCAGAGATATTGATTTTGAAGTTCCTGGAGGAAAAACAGTCGCTATTGTCGGTCCATCGGGTGCCGGTAAATCTACTATTTCTCGGTTGCTTTTTCGGTTTTATGATGTTGATGCAGGCTCTATCACAATTGATGGGCAGGATATTCGTGACGTAACACAAAAGAGTTTGCGTGAAGCGATTGGCATGGTCCCACAAGATACGGTGTTATTTAATGATACAATTGCCTATAATATTTGCTATGGGCGTCCAAGTGCTACAGATGAAGAGATGCGCAAAGCTGCTGAAATGGCACAAATATCAAAATTTATTGAAATTTTACCGGAAGGTTTTCAGTCTATGGTAGGAGAGCGAGGTCTCAAATTATCAGGTGGTGAAAAACAACGCGTGGCTATTGCTCGGACACTTTTAAAAGCTCCTCCACTTCTTATTCTAGATGAAGCAACGGCGGCTCTTGATACGGCGACGGAACAGGAAATTCAACAAGCATTGGATATTGTAAGCCGTGGACGTACAACATTGATTATTGCTCACCGTCTTTCTACTGTTATCAATGCGGATGAAATTTTAGTTCTTAAAAGTGGTCGTATTATTGAAAATGGGACGCATACAGAGCTTTTACGCAAGAAAGGTCTTTATGCTTCAATGTGGAATAAGCAGCTTGAAGCATCGCAAGCGGAAGAAAAATTACGTAAAATGCGTGAAGAAGATGAGACGAGTGTTGTTAATCGTAAAAAATAAATAGAGCAAAATGTAATCTATATCTTTATATGGAGTGATTGATTAAATACATAAAAAGACACAAGAGGAACAAAAAGCTTTGTTGCTTGTTTAAGTTTACGATGAATAGGAAATTATATGAGTATTCTGCAATCTTTCCATAATAGCTTTGTACCGGTTCATAAAGAAGGTTATCCTTTTATTGTAGCGTTTTTTGTTATTTCGCTCATTCTTGGTTGGATATGGAGTCCGTTGTTTTGGTTTGGTCTCGTTCTCACGGTGTGGTGTGTATACTTTTTCCGTGATCCAGATCGTGTGATCCCTTTGAATTCAAATTGGGTTATGTCGCCTGCAGATGGGCGTATTTCATTTGTGGAATCATGTGTTCCACCTGAAGAATTAGGATTAGGGAAAGATGAAATGATCCGTATTTCCATTTTTATGGATGTTTTTTCATGCCATATTAATCGTATTCCTATCAGTGGTACAGTAGAGTCTATCGTTTATCAGCCAGGTCGATTTACTAATGCTGACTTTGATAAAGCTAGTCAGTTTAATGAGCGTAATGGGGTGGTAATTGATAGCAAACATGGTAAAATTGGTGTCGTACAAATAGCGGGAATGGTTGCGCGCCGGATTGTTTGCTGGTCAAAAGAAAACGATGCCGTTATGACTGGTGAGCGATTTGGATTGATTCGTTTTGGTTCTCGCCTTGATGTTTATATACCAACTGAAATGAAATTGCGTGTTGCAGTTGGACAGACAGCAATTGCTGGAGAAACAGTTTTGGGTTCTTTTGATGATAAGAGTGCCACAACGGACTTCAGATACGATTAGGACTCACAATGAAAAATTTTTCGCCATTTTCTTCATTCAATCCTGAGGGGCAGCATGATGATGTTGCAAATCGGCGGCGTTCACCTACATCAATGCGGTATGTCATTCCTAATATCATTACTATTTTAGCAATTTGTGCAGGGATGAGCAGCATTCGTTTGGCTTTTGAACATCGCTATGAAGCTGCTATTTTAATGGTGCTTTTGGCCGCAGTTTTAGATGGTGCTGATGGTCGCATTGCCCGTTTAATAGATGGTAGTTCATCTTTTGGGGCACAGATGGATTCTCTTGCTGATGTTATAAATTTTGGTGTTACCCCTGCACTCATTGTTTATTCTTTTATCTTGAATCAAGCAAATCACATTGGTTGGGTTGCTGCCCTTGTTTATTGTGTTGCTTGTTGTTTGCGATTAGCACGTTTTAATGTGATGTTAGATAATCCCAATATACCTAAGTGGCAGAAAAGTTATTTTGTTGGTGTTCCAGCACCAGCAGGAGCATTATTACTTTTATTGCCTACCTATTTAGGCACTCTTGGTTTGGTCCCCAATTGGGGGTGGGCATTATTTTTTAGTCTTTATACTGTAATTATTGCTTTTCTTTTGATTAGTCGTTTACCGGTATGGAATGCAAAAACAATTGATCAAAATTTAAGGCGCGATATCGTTATACCGTGCATGTTGGTCATTGTTATTTATGTCGGTTTTCTTGCGACTTACACATGGGAAACTTTATTGATTACAGCTGTTAGCTATATGATTTTTCTCCCTTGTAGTTTTATCGCTTATAATAAACGTGCTACTTTAGAAGAGAAAAAGGCTGATGCTAAAGCTATCCAAGAATTATAAAGTGCTTCATTCTTCTGTCGAAAAGCACAGGAAAAAGAGAGAGTCAAACGATTTACTTCTCATATGATGATCAATCAGGTACATGATAATCTACAAACCGATTTTTATGGACATTAAAGAGTTTTCCAGTTTCCTTTAAATCAGGTGATAACAAATGGACTATCTTTTTTGCAACCTCTTGTGGTGAAGGGAGAGTTTGTGGATCTTCACCGGGCATAGCTTCAGCGCGCATGGCAGTGCGTGTGGCACCAGGGTTGACACAATTAATCTTAATAGGGGTTTGTTTGAGTTCTTCTGCCCAACAGCGGGCAATCACCTCTAAAGCCGCTTTAGAGGCTGCATAAGCTCCCCAGAAAGGGCGCGCAGCATGCGCAACGCTTGAGGATAACAGGATGGCTCGTCCAGCATCAGATTCACGTAATAAAGGCTCAACGGCTTTCATTAAGCGCCATTGGCTGAAAAGATTTATTTGAAAAACATCTTCAAATACCGTGTTTTCTATATGCGCTATTGGTGAGAGTGTTCCAAGAATTCCTGCGTTTGCAACGATAATATCAAGTTTTTTCCAGCGTTTGGCAATTGAGATAGCAAGGGTATCGATGTTTTCCATATGATGCAAGTCAAGGGGAACAAGGGTTGCATGAGCCCCTTTTTCTCGGATTTGATTATCTAATTCAGTAAGTCCACTGACTGTTCGTGCAAGAGCAATAATATGAGCGCCGCGTGCAGCAAGCTCGAGTGCTAAATAATAGCCAATCCCTCTTGATGCGCCAGTAACAAGTGCAACACGCCCATGGAGACTAAAGTCACGTTTTGTCATCATTAATCTCTTGTTTTAAGAACAAATGATTGATGAATTTTGGAGAGATTTTCTTGATCAACCAGATGCGTAGGATAATATCCAGTAAAATAATGGTCAGTAAATTGTGGGTCGGCGTTATTCCGTTTTTCCCCTGCTACAGCAAGATATAATCCATCCGTTGAAAGAAATTCTAATGAATCCGCTCCAATAAAATCACACATAGATTTTAAATCTGGATATTGATTTGCTAAAAGGTTTTCAGCTTTAGGTGTATCAATACCATAAAAGTCAGGATAAAAAATCATAGGGCTAGAAATGCGCATATGAACTTCTTTTGCTCCTGCATCGCGAAGCATTCGTACAATTTTAAGGGATGTTGTTCCACGTACAATAGAGTCATCAACCAGAATAACACGTTTTCCTTCAATCACAGGACGGTTTGCCGAATGTTTTAACTTGACGCCAAAAGCGCGAATTTGTTGTGTTGGTTCGATAAAAGTGCGGCCAACATAGTGATTACGAATAATACCAAGCTCGAAGGGAATTCCAATTTTTTGTGCATAGCCAATTGCAGCAGGCGTTCCTCCATCAGGAACAGGAACCACAACATCACCCTCACAAGGGGCTTCCTGTGCTAAACGGCTTCCCATATTTTTGCGTATTGTATAAACACTACGCCCTCCAACGATTGAGTCTGGGCGGGCAAAATAAACATATTCAAACAAGCAAAGTTTTTCTGGTTTTGTATTTTCTGGTTTTATAATTTTTTTCGTAATTTCCCCATTTTTTTGTATTTCACATATGATGATTTCTCCATTTTTAACATCACGGACATATTTTGCTCCAATAATATCAAGAGCACAAGTTTCAGAACAAAAGATAGGCTTACCATCAAGTTCCCCCATCACGAGAGGTCTAATTCCTGTTGGATCGCGTGCCGCAATAAGTTTTGTACGTGTGAGCGCTAACATAGCATACCCACCTTCTACTTGCCGAATCGCATCAACAAAACGATCAGAGGACGATTCATAACGTGAGCGGGCAATAAGATGGAGAAAAACTTCTGAATCCGACGTTGATTGACAGATAGCACCAGAAGCGATGAGTTCACGGCGTAATGTGAGACCATTGGTAAGATTACCATTATGCGCAATAGCAATACCTCCAACTTTCAATTCAGCAAAAAGGGGTTGAACATTGCGTAATGCCACTTCTCCAGTTGTTGAATAACGGGTATGTCCAATAGCACGATTTCCTGGTAAGCGTGCAAGTGTTGCAGGGTTTGTATAGTGATCTCCAACAAGACCTAAATGCTTTTCTTGATGAAATATTTTATTATGGTAAGAAACAATCCCAGCTGCTTCTTGCCCACGATGCTGAAGTGCGTGGAGTCCAAGAGCTGTTAATGTTGCGGCATCTTCATGCCCAAGAATACCAAAAACTCCACATTCTTCATGAAGGGTATCATCATCTAATGAAAATTCTTGACAGAAAACATCGCTTTTTATCATCATATTCTTTCAGTTGTGATATGGAGGAATCATTAATATCACATTTTACATCATTTAGTTCTCTTTCCTCATGAAAAACTATTCTCTATTTTTTGAAAATTATCTTTTCATGAGAGTGTTGCTCATACGTATGTTTATTGCTGTCTTTAAACAAATTTTCCGTCTTTTCGAGAACAGATCCAATATCTTTTGGGAGTATTTCCCAAACTTTTTGTCCCAATGAATCTAAAATAGGCCTTGTTTTTGCATTTTTTAACCAATTCGCTTGAAGCTCGGGTTTAATCAGTGCATTAAGCAGTAACATACCGATGACCATGATAAGTAAACCACGAAGTGCTCCAAAAATAAAACCAATAGTACGGTCAAGGATACCAATTCGACTATCGATAATAAAATCAGAGATCTTCATTGTAATAATTGAAGTAATAATGAGAACAATAATAAAAATTGTGACCAATGTTGTGATCAATGCAATCATTTTATTAGAGAGATATTGTTCAAAGAAAGGTAAGACAGGTTTGAATAAAAACAGTGTCGTAACAGCTGCAACTGCCCAAGAAATCAACGATAACACTTCACGTGAAAATCCTCGAAGCATAGCAAGAAAAGCGGACAACAGGATGATTACTACGACAATTCCATCAAGGATTGTTATGATCATTTGTTTGTTCCTTATACATAAAGTTGTGTTCTTTTAAGTCTGTGTGCAAATATATTTTTTTTTATGCCATTTTTTGTTCTTATAGCAAGGATCTTTTGTATTTTATAGAGTTTTTTCTATATTATCATATCTGCGGTGCAGATCATTTTTTACTTACGGTAAGAGTAGCAACGAGTTCGGGAAGGTCGGAGAAAGTTTTTTGTTGAAAGTTGAGCGACTTCATCATTTCGGTTGTTGTTGTGGGGTGAAAGGCTCCTTGAAAGCCGAGTTTTTTTGCTTCATTGATGCGCTGTGCTGAATGTGCAACAGCGCGGGTAGCTCCTGAAAGACTAACTTCACCAAAATATACATAATCCGTTGGCAATGCGATATTGGCAAGAGAAGATACCAAAGCAGCGGCTACAGCTAAATCAGCAGCGGGTTCTGATATGCGATATCCACCTGCTACGTTCAGATAGACATCATGCTGTCCAAAACGAATGCCACAATGGGCTTCTAAAACGGCAAGAATCATAGAAAGGCGATTTCCATCCCATCCGACAACCGCACGTCTTGGTGTCCCAAGGGAAGAAGGAGCAACAAGCGCTTGAATTTCTACGAGTATCGGGCGAGTCCCTTCCATTCCTGCAAAAACAGCAGCGCCTGGTGCTTTTTCATTACGTTCCCCTAAAAATAATTCAGATGGATTTATCACTTCGCGTAATCCTTTATCAGACATTTCAAAGACACCAATTTCATCTGTTGGTCCGAAGCGATTTTTTACAGTTCTAAGAATGCGATAATGATGTCCTCCTTCACCCTCAAAATAGAGAACGCCATCAACCATATGTTCAACGACTCGAGGACCAGCAATTTGTCCATCTTTTGTAACATGCCCAACAAGAACAACGGCGGCTCCTGTTTTCTTGGCAAAGCGGATCATTGCCTGAGCACCGATACGTACTTGTGTGACAGTGCCAGGTGCTGAATCTGCTGTATCTGACCATAGGGTTTGAATCGAATCGATAATCACCATATCAAGGTTTTTATGTTCGCTTAAGGTTGCCAGAATATCTTCAACATTGGTTTCAGCAGCAAGTTTCACTTCTGTATTGTTAGCTTCAAGCCTTTGTGCGCGCAGACAAATTTGCGCAATAGCCTCTTCACCTGAAACATAGATGACATTATATCCTTTACGTGATAAAGCAGCGGCTGTTTGTGTCAGCAATGTTGATTTACCAATACCCGGATCACCTCCAACAAGGAGTGCTGATCCACGGACAAAGCCCCCACCGGTAACACGATCAAGTTCAGCAATACCAGAATGAATACGTGGAGCATCTTCGATATTTCCAGAAAGAGATGTGAGTGTGACAATGCGTCCTTTACGAGCATTCTGCTTAGGACCACTTCCTATGCCGCTATTTATAGTTTCTTCGATAAGAGAATTCCATTCCCCACAAGCGCTACATTTCCCTGCCCAACGAGAATGGATGGTTCCGCAATTTTGACAGATAAATTGAATACGATTACGCGCCATATCGATTTAACCAATTTGCTCTGGAAGATAATCATTATCTTCCAGGTCACTGAATCGTGTGAAAGAAGACTGAAAGGCAAGTGGCACGATTCCTGTCGGTCCATGACGTTGTTTTGCAACAATAACATCAGCTTTTCCAAAAACTTTGTCCATTGTCTCTATCCATTTCATATGTTCAAGGCTACCGAACTTTGGTTCTTCATTTTTGAGGTAATATTCTTCGCGATAGACAAACAGAACGATGTCGGCATCTTGCTCAATAGAACCAAATCCACCTAAATCTGAAAGTTTTGGGCGTTTATCTGTTCTGTTTTCAACTTGATGTGAAAGTTGTGAAAGAGCAATAATAGGGATATTTAATTCTTTTGCTAAAGCTTTTAATTCTGCAGTGATTTCTTGAATACGATATTCAGATGTGTATTTTAAATCACTTGTCATGAGTTGGATATAATCAATAATTAAGACATCCAAACCATGTTTTTGCTTGAGACGCCGAGCACGGGCAGCCAGTTGTGAAACTGATATTCCTCCAGTTTGATCAATATAAAGGGGTGCCTTTTGGAGCTGATTTACCGTACGAATAATTTTTGAAAATTGTTCATCTGAAATATGACCACGTCGAATATCAGAAGAAGAGACTTCCGTTTGTTCAGAAATAATACGTGTTGCAAGCTGCTCTGAGGACATTTCAAGTGAGAAGAACCCTACAACGCCGCCTTCATTTTCTTGGATATTACCATTATGATTATAAGCATTGGCAATATTAAAGGCAATATTGGTAGCAAGTGAAGTTTTACCCATACCAGGGCGTCCCGCAAGGATAATTAAGTCGGATGGTTGTAATCCTCCCATTTTTTCATCAAGTGTTTGAATATGAGTCGCTACCCCTGATATTTGCGAAGAGCGCTTTTTTGCAGCACTTGCTATATCAACAACTCTTTTGATAGCTTCATCAAGACTGTCAAATCTACTATCGCAGTCTTCTTTTTTTTCTAGCATAATTATACACTTTCCTTTTGTTAGATATCAGTTTTTATGCAATTTTATATCAAGAATATTTTGCATGTTGTAGAATTTTCTCTGTGCTGTAGTATTTAAAACACTGCTTGTTTTTTATATTGCGGTAACTAGGGTAATTTTTCAGATAGATTAGAAAATATTTTTGTTAAAAGGTTAGAGGTTGTCCTATAAAGAGGAAAGTTTCTGATATTCTACATAATAGTCAGCCTTGCACAACAGCAGCAATTATTTTTGAATTTAAAAACAAGAAAATGAGTGTCTTGTGAGAAGGAGTTTTGTAAAAGAAGGAACAATATAGAAAGATTTAGATTAGCTATGGATTTTAATATATGTACCCCACTTACAACATTAAGAGATGTGTTATCATTTCATGCAAGAAGAATGTTATTAAATAGCAAATAACGGCGGCTAGAATCATTGAAAAATGATTCTTTGTAAGAAATTTCATTCTTGATAAGAACTACATTTTTTAATGAGAAGAATGGTTTCACAATTTTGACAGATAAATTGAATACGATTGCGCGTCATGTTGATTTAACCAATTTGCTCTGGAAGATAATTACTATCGGCCAGATCACTAAAGCGTGTGAAGTCAGATTGAAAGGCAAGGGGAACGATTCCTGTCGGACCATGGCGCTGTTTTGCAATAATAACATCAGCTTTTCCAAAAGCTTTGTCCATTATTTCTAGCCATTTTTGATGTTCCAAAGTGTTTAGTTTTGGTTCTTCATTTTTGAGATAATATTCTTCGCGATAGACAAACAGAACGATGTCGGCATCTTGCTCAATTGAACCAGATTCACGTAAATCTGAGAGCTGTGGACGTTTATCTGTTCTATTTTCTACTTGACGTGAAAGTTGAGAGAGAGCGATAATAGGAATATTCAATTCTTTCGCTAATGCTTTTAATCCTGTGGTAATTTCTGTGATCTCTTGAACACGATTTTCTGATGAACGCTTTGAACTGCTTGTCATGAGTTGGATATAGTCAATAAACAAGATATCTAAACCATGTTGCCGCTTGAGACGCCGCGCACGAGCAGCTAATTGCGTAATTGATATTCCACCAGTTTGATCAATATAAAGGGGTGCCTTTTGTAGTTGGTTCACCGCACGAATAATTTTTGAAAATTGTTCATCTGAAATATTACCACGCCGAATATCAGAAGAAGAGACTTCTGTTTGTTCAGAAATAATACGGGTTGCAAGCTGTTCGGATGACATCTCAAGTGAGAAGAATCCTACAATGCCGCCTTCATTTTCTTGGATATTGGCATTACGATTATAAGCATTAGCAATATTAAAGGCAATATTGGTAGCCAGTGAAGTTTTACCCATACCAGGGCGGCCCGCAAGGATAATTAAGTCAGATGCTTGTAATCCTCCCATTTTTTCATCAAGTGTTTTAATATGGGTGGCTATCCCTGATAATTGTGAAGAGCGCTTTTTCGCAGCACTTGCCATATCGATAGCTTTTTTAATAGCCTCATTAAAATTTTCAAATCCACCTCCATATTTCCCTTTTTCTGCTAGCTCAAATAACTGATTTTCAACAGTTTCAATTTGTTGGGTAGGCGTGAGTTCTACAGGAGCATCAAAGGCTGTATTGACAACTTGAGTTCCAAGGTTAATCAAAGACCGTCGGATAAAAAGATCGTAAATGACGCGTCCATAATCTTCAGCGTTAATAATAGTGACTGCCTCTGTGGCTAAGCGAACAACATATTGGTATACAGTAATATCTCCAATTTTTTCTTCCATTTGGATATAGGGCTTGATTGTAACTGGATCTACACGTTTTCCTGTTTTAATAAGATGAGATAAAACATGATAAATTTTTTGATGCAATGGTTCAAAAAAATGTTCTGGTTTTAGAAAATCTGAAACGCGGTCAAGAGAATCATTGTTTATAAAGATGGCACCAAGCAATGCCTGTTCAGCTTCAATATTATGCGGAAGTTGCCGAAAAGAAGGAGAATCCTCTTTCTTTGAAGAGCTGACATTAACAACGTTAGTTTCTTCCATAATATTTTTCCACTAAAATTCTAAGTCTAGCTACTTTAGGCGATAAATTGAAAATCGTATAATTAAAAGAATAGAGCGACAAATCTTCATTTTAAGTTAAAATTATATAATTTTTTGAAACTCTCTTTTCGTTCCTCATTTATCATTTGTGTATTATTTATATAACGTCTATCTATTTTATTTTATAATATGTGATTTTAAAGTGGAAGTTTTGCTACTCTAAATTTAAGTATTTTTAAGTTACTTAACCTTAAAATTCCAATATCTGTGTAAGTAGAATTATTTTTTTATAACTGAAATTATTTCAGATCATGTGAGGATATAATCAACTTAACGCTCATACAAACTTTAGCCTTAAGGGTAGAACTTTAAATTATTTTTGCTTTATATGCTGGAAAACAAAAGACATTTCCTCTTAGTGATATTATCATTCTCGGCATGTAATGCCTTTAAATAGTATATTTCTAATTCTTTCATAAAAATTAGGTTCTTTATGTACGATAGCCATAAAATACTCACTTTTAAAGTGTGAGTATTTTATGAGCGATATTTATAATGGAATAAAAAATATAAAACAGAAAGAAAAAATAGCAATTAAGCTTCTTGATGAGAACTGTTTATATCGTTGTCATTAATTTCTTCTGCCAATAATTCTTCCTGACTTTCTTCTAATAATTCTTCTGGAATATTATATATTTCTTTAGCCGAAGTGAGAGTTTCACCTTCTGCTTGGCGTTGTGCTTCACTGGTAGAACGCGCAACGTTAATAATCACAGAAATTTGAACCTCTGGATGTAAACTAAGAGTGATAGTGTGAAGACCGATCATTTTTATTGGATGATTAAGTTCGATTTGATTTCTTCCAATAGAAAAGCCTTCATCTGTTATGATTTCAGCAATATCACGTGTTGACACAGAACCATAAAGTTGTCCCGTTTCACCAGCAGAACGAACAACAATGAATGATTGTCCATCAAGTTTTTCAGCAATTTTTTGCGCTTCGCTTTTGCGTTCAAGATTACGTGCTTCAAGTTGTGCACGTTGTACCTCAAAATGTTTTTTATTAGCTTCATTTGCCCGTAAAGCTTTACCTTGAGGCAAGAGAAAATTACGCGCATAACCATCTTTAACTGAGACAATATCACCCATCTGACCAAGACGAGGAATGCGCTCAAGTAAAATAATATCCATAGTTTTTCCTTTCGAACAAATAAATTTAGTGGAGTTTTTTGCGTGATTGAAAATTGTATTGAATAGCAGCCCAAATTCCCATCAAAAGTACCATGAAAACAATAGGTGGAGCAAAAACGACTGTAAAAATAGCAATATAAACAAGAGAAAGTATAATAATTCGACCGTTTACCCCTTTTGTAATATTGTGAAGATATGCTAGACCGCTAATTAATATGATGACAATGTATGCAGTACTAAAGACAAGGGTACTCAAGTTAAGAGAAGCGCTCAGCTCAACCATCGATGTTATGCAAACAATAATGAAAATAATAATTCCAGAAATTGGAAGGCGGAGAGTTTGGCTCCAATCATCACGGGGTCTTTTCAGCCATTTCATATGTTGTGCTGCTATAATGGAAAAGTAAAGGTTACCAATGAGAAAAACCAAACTATAAATAGTCAAAGAAAAAGCAGTAAAAGTTGCTGTATGCGTCATTAAAAGCTCACTAAAAGCGCGTATATAGGCTTCTTTTATTGACTGTGTTTGTTGCAGAGTTTGTGCTATGTTTTCGGTGATTTTTTTTGCAACGATGGGTGTGGAAGGACGTGTTTGAACATAGAGCCCAATGAAAGTTGCTATAAGAGCGATAAAATTAGTTAAATGAAAAATAACCGATGATAATGGATACCATATCAGTTCATTTTCTTTTTGCGCTGGTCGTGCAAGCCCAAGAAGCCAAGAAGCATAGACAGCAGGAAGGAAAAATAAGAACATAAAGCCAAGAGCAATATAGGTATTAGTGGTTATGATAAGAACAACAGTAGCACTTATGAGGGCGATGAGACTGGCTAATGTTCCTTGACCGAACGCAACAATAAAAATTGGTAATGAAAGAAAGCAGCCAAGAAGAAGAGAAAAAAAGGGCACGATATTTGCAACACTGATGATTGCCAGTCCTATCACAACAGCAAATAATCCTGCTAAAATACCGGTTAATATCTCATAAGTACGATTTTTTTTCATTTATTGCTGTCCTGCTTTCTGCAGTTAGAGGCGTGTCAATACCCCAACTTTGACATTTAATAGCTTAACATAGGATACAACAAGCTATTTTTTAACCATATAAGAAAAGCAACTGGAGAAACTCTCCAGTTGCATAGCATATTGATCGCTTACTTTATAACGTACGGAAGTAAGCCTAAAAAGCGAGCACGTTTGATAGCATTAGCTAATTCACGCTGTTTTTTCTGACTAACAGCAGTAATCCGTGAAGGAACAATTTTCCCACGTTCGGAAATATAACGTTGTAACAACTTGATGTCTTTATAATCAATTTTGGGAGCATTGGTCCCTGAAAAAGGACATGTTTTTCGACGACGATGAAAGGGGCGACGTGCAGAGTTTTGATTAGTATCAGTCATCATTCTACCCCTTCTATAGTATTTTCACGTTGACGACGTGGAAAACGAGGACGCTCTTCATCATGTCCAATGTGACTATTGCGATCAAGGTGTGAGAGCATAGCAGATTTTTCTTTTTCGTGTTTTTCTACGCGAATGGTCATATAACGCAAAATATCTTCATTGATGCGCATCTGACGCTCCACTTCAGCAATTGCTGAAGCTGGTGCATCAATATTGACTAAGACATAATAAGCTTTACGGTTTTTACGAATACGGTAAGCAAGAGGACGAAGTCCCCAATTTTCTATACGCCCAACTTTTCCACCATGCGCTTCAATGACACCTTTGTAGAGACTCAAAAGTTCATCAACTTGCTGCGGAGCAATGTCTTGTCGGGCAAGGAACATATGTTCATAAAGAGCCATTGTTTTGCCTTTCTTCAATTAAATTTCACCGGTTTTAGCGCAAAGCCTCTGCGACTTGTCTTTTTTGGAAATCCAAAGAAGAAAGGACGCGTTTACAATTCGAGACATCTCAGAGCGGAGACACGGGAGGCCGGAAACATTGTATTTCCTACTGATATTTTACAGCCCTCCGTTCAACCTCCAGCTAAAGTGCCGGCAACGAATATTTCATATCTACAGGTTATCTTTTAAAATAGCAAGTTTATGCACATAAAAAATTGATTTGTTAAATCTTGATATATTTCCTTCTTCTACAAAAAGATAATACTGTAATATAAAGGCAAAGGAGGGAAAAATGGACTTTTTAAACCAGATTGATGTTACACTCTTTGAAATGTTTGTCGGCAATCATCAAGCTTGGTCGATTATAGTTTTGTTTAGTATTTTTTGTGCAAAGTTTTTAATTTATATTATTCCTCTCCATCTTTGTGCGTTGTGGTTTTGTAGTGGGGAGAGGGAACGGTGTGTTGTGCTAAGCATTTGCATGAGTATTTGTGCATCTCTTTTCATAGGTTATCTCATTTCTCTTTTTTATTTTCATCCTCGCCCATTCGTGGTAGGGCTGACGACACCGCTTATTCAACATCGTGCAACAGCTTCTTTTCCTAGTAATCATGCCTTGACCATTGCATCTTATGCAGCTAACTTTTATTTTTACCGATACAAAGTTACTTTTAAATTTGCCACCGTATTTTTGTGTTTGATCTGTTGGGCGCGCATCTTTGTGGGTGTACATTATCCCTTTGATATTTTAGCAGGTGCACTTTTAGGAAGTCTCATAAGTTTGGGTGTTATTCAGTTTATAGCACCCTATTTTCCTAAGTTTTTATATCAAATTCCGCCCTTAAAATATAATTTTAAGTGTGGTATTCGTTTTAAATAAAGGGCTTTATATTGATTTGTGCGGATGAATAAGGTCAAAAGAAAATAATTTAATTGTACAGTTTTAGGAGTTGATAAATGGGTGCAGCTTTTATTTTTCCAGGGCAGGGGAGTCAACTTGTTGGTATGGGGAAAGCGCTTGCAGAGCAATTTATTGTCGCAAGGATGGTTTTCGAGGAAGTTGATGATGCTTTGGGTGAGAAATTATCAAAGATCATTTTTGAAGGACCAGCAGATGTTTTAACGTTAACAGCAAATGCACAACCGGCATTAATGGCTGTATCTATGGCTGTCATTCGTGTGATGAAACAATTAGGGCTTCGTATAGAAGAAAAGGTAAGGTTTGTTGCTGGTCATTCTTTAGGCGAATATTCGGCTCTTTGTGCTGCTGGTACATTTACTCTCACAGATACAGCAAGACTTTTGCGTATTCGTGGCAATGCTATGCAGGCTGCTGTCGCGGTTGGTGAAGGTTCTATGGCTGCATTAATTGGTTTAGAAGAGCACATTGTGGAAGAAATTTGTGAAACTGTTTCTGGAGAAGGACTATGTCAGATTGCTAATGATAATGGTGGTGGGCAAATTGTTATTTCCGGTAAAGCAAAAGCAGTTGAGGCAGCGGTAGAGATTGCATCAACAAAAGGTGCAAAACGTGCACTTCTTCTTCCTGTTTCTGCACCTTTTCATTCATCTTTAATGCAACCTGCTGCTGATGCCATGAAGAAAGCACTTTTGACTGTTAACAAAATGTCCCCTATTGTTCCTTTGATTGCCAATGTTTCTGTTGCACCTGAGAGCAATCCAGAGCGTATTACTACTCTTCTTGTCCAACAAGTGACTGGGAGGGTGCGATGGCGTGAAACAATAGAATGGATCGCTGCTAATGGAGTTGATACGCTTTTTGAAGTTGGTTCTGGAAAAGTTTTAACAGGTTTAACGCGTCGTATTAACAAAGATATAAAGGGGGTAACCATTGGAACAGTTGATGAAATAGAATCAGCGCTAGGTATGCTTGGCGTTTAATCTATAAGGAGTTAAAAGATGTTTAGATTAACAGGACGTAAAGCTCTTGTAACGGGGGCTTCGGGAGGAATTGGTGAGGCAATTGCACGCTGCTTTCATGCACAAGGAGCCATTGTTGGACTTCATGGAACACGTGAAGAAAAGCTCAGAGAAGTGGCGGCAGAATTAGGGCAGAATGTTTTTGTATTTCCCGCTAATCTTTCTGAACGCCAATCGATTAAACAATTGGCTGAAGTTGCAGAGAGAAAAATGGATGGCGTCGATATTTTGGTTAACAATGCAGGAATCACTAGGGATGGTCTTTTTGTGCGTATGCAAGATAAAGACTGGGATGATGTTTTAGAAGTTAACCTAACAGCTGCTTCTCTTTTGACGCGTGAATTAATACATTCTATGATGCGCCGCCGTTATGGAAGAATTATTAACATTACATCTGTTGTTGGTGTAGTGGGAAATCCTGGACAAACGAATTATTGTGCTGCAAAAGCAGGCTTGATAGGTTTTTCTAAAGCATTGGCACAAGAAATTGCTTCGCGAAATATCACTGTCAATTGTATTGCTCCAGGATTTATTAAATCTGCAATGACAGACAAGCTTAATGAAAAGCAAAAAGAAGCCATTATGGCTGCAATTCCAATGAAGCGTATGGGAAGTGGGCAAGAAATAGCTACTGCTGCTGTTTATTTAGCAAGCGATGAAGCAGCCTATACGACAGGTCAAACACTCCATATCAATGGTGGAATGGCAATGATATGAGTATTTATTTTATTCCACATTGATTTATGAGTTGTATTATTTTAGATAGTAACGATTGAAATGGATAGATGCATCTATTTCTTTAATATGGTCGTTAATCAATTGATGTCGGAATGTCAGATTGGTTCATTTTGTAGGGGATATCCACAGGATGTTTTAAATCATTACTAAAATCTTTTAAAGTAATGCATCTATTGCTTGATTAGATGAACCGATATAGTTAACCAAATTATAGGAAATATAAATTCGAGGATTTCAACATGAGTGATACAGTAGAGCGCGTTAAAAAAATTATCGTGGAACATCTTGGGGTTAATGCTGATAAAGTTGTAGAAAATGCAAGCTTTATCGATGATCTAGGGGCTGATAGCCTTGATACGGTTGAACTCGTTATGGCTTTTGAAGAAGAGTTTGGGGTAGAAATTCCAGATGAAGCTGCTGAAACGATTTTTACAGTTGGCGATGCAGTCAAGTTCATTGATAAAGCTTCTGCGTGATTACTAAAGGGCAAAGGCATAAATTGCTTTTGCCTATATTCTTCGGAGCTCTTTTGAAAAGAGAGCTTTGAGAGGTGAAGTTTAGTTCAAGGTTAGAAGTTATGAAACGTGTTGTTGTTACTGGTTTAGGATTGGTATCTCCATTAGCTGGTAATATTGAATGTAGTTGGAAACGACTTCTTGAAGGAAGAAGTGGTGTCCGACGTATCACTGAGTTTGATGTGTCAGATTTGCCATGCCAGATTGCTGCGCGTATCCCCTTAGGGGATGGAACAGAGGGGACCTATAATGCTGATTTGTATATGGAACCTAAGGAGCAACGTAAAGTTGATGCATTTATTGTTTATGCAATGGCTGCTGCTAACCAAGCGCTTGCAGATGCCGAATGGTTTCCTAAGAGTGATGAAGATCAGATTTGTACAGGTGTGTTAATTGGTTCGGGAATTGGGGGAGTTGAAGGTATTGTTGAAGCTGGTTATACGCTTCGTGATAAGGGCCCACGTCGTGTTTCTCCCTTTTTTATTCCAGGTCGTTTGATTAATCTTGCTTCTGGTTATGTGTCTATTCAATATGGTTTACGGGGGCCTAATCATTCTGTTGTAACAGCTTGTTCAACAGGGGCGCATGCGATTGGTGATGCGGCACGTTTGATTATGTTTGGTGATGCAGATGTCATGGTGGCAGGGGGGACTGAATCTCCGATAAATCGGATATCTCTTGCAGGTTTTGCAGCTTGTAGAGCTCTTTCTACTTGTCGCAATGATGATCCTGAACGGGCGTCACGTCCTTATGATACTGATCGTGATGGTTTTGTGATGGGGGAAGGAGCAGCTGTTGTTGTTTTAGAAGAGCTGGAACATGCCAAAAAACGAGGAGCACGTATTTATGCTGAGGTTATTGGCTATGGTTTATCTGGTGACGCTTACCACATTACAGCACCTTCAGAAAGTGGTGAAGGGGCTCAGCGTAGTATGATAGCTGCTCTTAAGCGTGCACAAGTGAATGTGAGTGAACTTGATTATATTAATGCTCATGGTACATCTACGATGGCTGATTCCATAGAGCTAGCGGCTGTTGAGCGTGTTTTAGGGAGTTATGCACCACAAGTTTCTATGTCATCAACGAAATCATCTATCGGGCATTTACTTGGTGCAGCCGGTGCTGCTGAGGCTATTTTTTCTATTTTAGCTATACGGGATAATATAGCCCCAGCGACACTTAATCTTGACAATCCATCGATTGAAACAAAAATCGATCTTGTACCACACAAACCGCGTGAACGAAAGATTGATACGATTCTTTCTAATTCTTTTGGATTTGGTGGGACAAATGCATCGTTGGTGATGCGACGTTTTAGGGGATAATAAGTATTTTTATTTAATTTCTGCTTTTGAGTTTTCTACTTTATTATAAGGTGAATGAGAAATTATAATATTATCCTTAATCGCTATTGAGGGGTTATGTCCGATGTGAAAAATGGAAAATCATTAAAGGACGTAAGTGATTCCTCTTCGAATCATTTAGCAGATAGTTATGACATGTTAATACATAAAAAACGAAAGAAATCATCTATCGTCCGTAATCCGTTGGTCATTCTCGGTCATTTTTTTCTTATGCTGATTGTGATTATTCTTTTTGCCATAAGTATTCCTCTTTATATTGGAAAAAGTATTTTTGAAGAAAAGGGAAAAATTGAGGAAGAACAAATTGTTCTTATCCATCCTGGTACCGGAATTCGTGAAATTGCTTCATTGCTAGAAAAACGTGGTTTCATTCGATCATCAGATATTTTTGTTTATGGGGTTGGTTATCACCAAAAAACAACGCATCTGAAGGCTGGTGAATATTTAATTCCAGCTCATGCTTCGATGCAGGATATTATGGATATTCTTGTGAAAGGAAAATCTATAGAATATACATTTACAGTACCTGAAGGTTTAACGGTTCAGCAAGTTTTCGATCGATTAGCTGCGAATGAAATTTTGATTGGAGACCTTCCAAAAATTTTGCCTCCAGAAGGCTGTTTAATGACGGATACAGTTCATTTTATTCGGGGGACAACGCGTAAAGAGATTGTAAATAGATTGCGTGAAGGACAGACAAAATTAATTCATGCTATATGGGCTACGCGTTCACCTGGTTTACCTATTAAATCAATTGATGAATTTGTTATATTAGCCTCAATTGTTGAGAAAGAAACGGGAATTGCAGCAGAAAGACCAATGGTTGCTGCGGTATTTTATAATCGCCTTACAAAGCATATGCGTCTTCAATCGGATCCAACAGTAATTTATGGTCTCTTCGGAGGAAAAGGAAAACCATCCGGTCGTGTGATTTATCGTTCAGATCTTGAGAAGGAAACACCATATAATACTTATAAAATTAATGGTTTGCCCCCAACGGCTATTGCAAATCCAGGTCGAGATTCTTTGAAAGCGGTGGCACATCCACCAAGCAGTGATGCACTTTATTTTGTTGCTGATGGTTCAGGAGGGCATGTTTTTTCTCGAACTTTAGAAGAACATAATATGAATGTTCGCAAGTGGCGAGAATTAAAGGCAAGACATTGAATTTATAGTGATAACACATCTTTTTGCATCGTAAATGAAAGTCTCAAATATAGTAAAATTTTTCTATTTAAACTTTTTATGAGAATGATAAAAAATTATTTTCTTGTCTGTCACAAGTGGGAAGTGGGATTAGCGTATGGATAAAAATATTTAAGAAAGAAGTGAATATACTGCTAATACCTTATCTCAAAAAAGAGCAGAATAACATTGAGAATTTCTAAGAAAACACATTGATTAGGGGATAGGTTGAGATAATGTATAATTCAAACTTTGGAGAAACATTTATGAACAAAGTAGAGTGATGTAATGACAGTCTTTGAAAGTAAATTGAGTACTATAAAAATGAATCAACGCCGCGGTTTTTTATTTATTCTCTCTTCACCTTCAGGTGCTGGTAAATCAACAATTTCTCGATTACTTCTAAAAGAGGGACAATTAGAGCTTTCCGTAAGTATGACCACAAGGAAAAGGCGTCCTAGTGAAGTAGATGGGCTGCATTATTACTTTATTTCAAAAGAAGAGTTTGAATATAAGCGTGATAGGGATGAATTTATTGAGTGGGCAGAAGTTCACGGAAATTATTATGGCACTTTACGTGAAACTGTTGAAAGCGCATTGAATGCTGGCCAAGATATGTTATTTGATATTGATTATCAAGGTACCGAGCAGCTGCAAAAAAAGATGCTAGGAGACACTGTCTCTGTTTTTATTCTTCCACCATCAATGAAAGAGCTTGTTTCGCGTTTACATCGTCGAGCAGAAGATAGTCAAGATACTATCAATTTGCGATTGGAAAATGCACGAACGGAGTTAAAGCATTGGCTTTCTTATGATTATGTTGTGATTAACGAAGATTTAGATCAGTCTTTATCTTTTATTAAATCAATTTATTTAGCTGAAACCGTAAAACGTGAGCGTTGTTCTTATCTTGGCTCTTTTGTTGATGGGCTTATTGCTGAAAAAATCGATAAATGTTGTGATTAAAAAAGGTTTTATAACACAAAGTGTATTTTTTAGAGCACTAGATGCGCTAAAGTTACAAATTCAGAAACCGAGAGCGTTTCAGCACGGCGCGTTCCATCAATTCCAGCTTTTTCTAATAGCTCTTCACCTCCAAGTATTTTGAGATTTTGACGAAGCATTTTTCGTCTTTGTCCAAAGGCGGTTTTTGTGACGAGGCTTAGTTTTTTTGCAGAGCAGGCAAGAGGTTGTGTTCGCGGAATAATATGAACAACGGAAGACGTTACTTTAGGTATTGGTATGAAGGCTTGAGGGGGGACATCAAAAGCAATTTTAGCAGTGGTACGCCAGCCAGTTAAGACACTAAGACGTCCATAATGAGTAGATTGAGGTTTAGCTGTAATCCGTTTGGCAACTTCACGTTGAAACATCAATGTCATTGATTCATAAAAAGGAGGCCATGGTTCAGTTAAAAGCCAATTTAATAAGAGTTGTGTCCCAATATTATAGGGAAGATTTGCAATAATGCGAGGTTTTACTGGGCTTGTTTCAAAGAGTTTTGAGAAGTCTTGCTTCAGTGCATCATTACAAATAACTTTTAATTTTTTAGGATAGTGTTTTTCTATTTCTAAGAGAGCCGGTATGCAGCGCTCATCGCGTTCTATTGCTGTTACAATGGCACCCTTTGCTAGCAAGGCACGTGTGAGACCTCCAGGACCTGGACCAATTTCAAGAACAGGTTTTCCTTCTATATTGCCTGCTTGATGAGCAATTTTAGATGTTAAATTAAGATCAAAAAGAAAATTCTGCCCCAAAGATTTATGCGCTTGTAATCCGTATATATCAATGACCTCACGCAGAGGAGGGAGATTATCTATTGGCATGGGTTTAAATTATTTTTTGCAAGTTGATTTGCAAGTTTAAGAGCAGCAATAAAGCTTTCGGGAGAGGCTATCCCTTTATCAGCAATGTCAAAAGCAGTTCCGTGATCTGGAGACGTGCGAATAAAAGGTAGACCTAACGTGACATTAACAGTGCTATCAAAATCTAATGTCTTAACAGGGATAAGGGCTTGATCATGATACATACAAATGGCAACGTCATATGCTTTTCTTGCGCATTCATGGAACATTGTGTCGGCAGGCAGTGGGCCTGCAATATTGAGTCCTTTCTTTTTAAGATATTCAATAGCAGGAGTGATAACTTCAATATCTTCTTTTCCCATTGCACCTCCTTCTCCAGCATGAGGATTAAGACCAGCAACAGCTAGTCGGGGTGACGTTATTTTAAACCTTGTTTTTAAGTCATATTCAGTAATAAGTACCGTTTGAATAATTAAATCACGGGTAAGCTGTGAAGGAACATTTTTAAATGGAATATGAACAGTTATTGGTACTGTTTTTAATCGGGGTCCTGCTAACATCATAACTGGATGATAACATTTATGAAAAGCTTTATGGGCTAAATCGGCTAAAAATTCTGTATGACCTGGAAATTGAAAACCGGCATCATAAAGACTCTTTTTTGCAATAGGACAAGTGATAAGTGCACATGCATGGCCATTTTGAATCAATTGAACACAGCGTTTAATTGCTTCAATAATTCCAGCGGCATTATTCGATGAAGGTATACCTAATTGATCACTTTGTTTGTTTTTTAACGGTATGATAGGAAGAGCGTTTTGAAAATTTTTTGCAGGATTATTGATTAAAACAGATTGCACCTCAACATCAATCTTTAAAAAACGAGCGCGCGAACGAATAACATCTGGATCAGCAAGAAGTACAAAACGTGGAATTTGGCGCGTAACACGCAAATTCCACGCTTTTAGTACTATTTCAGGACCAATTCCGGCAGGATCACCACCGCTAACAATAAGAGCAGCCATTATGAATTTTGAATGCGTGCCACTCGCCGCAGTTCTCCTAAATATTTTTCGCTTAATTCTTCAAGTTTTTGCGGGCTTCTTTTTTTACTATCTTGAAGAGAAAATATCAGTCGAGCGACATAATCATCAGAAACTCTTTTTATTTTGCAGACAGCAATTGCTTCGATTCCATCAGATGTTTCTTGTAATTTTGTCATTTTTCCAGCAGGCGTTTCAAGAATAGCTTGTTCCCATGCATTAGGAAGTTGTGGCTCCAGAAACTTTCCTAAGTGGCGGATAGTAACGTCTAAAATACCTCTTGCTTGATTGTGAGCATTGGCACATCCACGGAAATGTGCGCGAAAATTACTTGCTTCTCTTTGACGTCTTTCAAAGATTTCTGAACGACGATGTGCAGGAATGACAAAAACAATTCGCTGTAATGTATATTCGTTGGTTGAAGGTTTTACACCACCATTTTTTAATATTCTGCGTACAGCTTCTTGTTCGCTAATCATACCTGTTTCAGCTTGATAGCGTGCACTAACAAGACGCCCCCATCCTATTTGTCCACGGATGTAATCTTTAAAGTGTTGCACAGTGATCTCAGTTTGGATCAGAATCTGGTTGAGCTGATCAATCGTCATATTATTTTGTGTCGCAAAATTCTCAAAAGCTCTATCAACTTCATCATTGCTTACTTCAATATTACGACGTTTTATTTCAATATTTTTTAGCTTTTCGTCAATAAGCTCTTTTTTAGCCTGTGCCACCAAATTGCTTTGCTTTTGTTGTAACCTGAGAAAAGCAAGGCGTCTTTGTATATCATAATTTGTGATGGGGTTGCCATTAACTGTAACAACAATAGAAGTCTGCGCAAAGACTGTCGGAATCAAAAATCCATTTATTAGCAGGCTACTTACGCTCAAAGATGCAATATAAAATAAAGCAAGAAAACGCTTTTTCAATTTATTCATGTAAATAGGCTTTCGCATTGTTTATTAATTCTCATCAACAACTTAAAATACACGCTTTCTTTCATAAAAACAATGATAAGTTAAATGACTGATACATTCCCTTTATAAATTAATCTATCTTTTTTCCTATATCTGCAATCGTACGCAATGAAAGAGAGAAATTAAAGTTTTGCAAGGGGGCTTTCCTGCCTGGATTCGTTACCTGTTGATAACCGAATGTTAACCCGAAACATTCGTCCATATAACTCAAGCTAATTCCTCGCTTTATAAATGTACCAGATACTAAATCATAACCGGCGTTGCTATTAATGGACCAATAATCTGCCAATTTAAGTCCTGTTTGAAAAGAAATTTCTTGGCGCTCTTGAGAATATTCATAATCTAGTTGCTTTGCGATATAGGCATATTGTAGAGCCGCCCAAAAATTTTGCCATTTTTGTGATGCTTCGATTTCACTACGGCGCATTTTTCCTGTTTTTTTGTCAAAGCGTCCACGCGTTTCTAAGGAAAAACCACTTTTATGGGTTGTACCAAACATTGCAACATAGTCTGAACGTTTTGCCTCTAAGCTAGAATGAGTACCGACATTGATAAAGTCCTTTTCTGCAAAAGAATTCTTTCCTGCTAGATGAAAGGATTGTCCAATGAGACCATAAAGAGACCAATTATCATTAAGGCTTCCAGAATATCTTATACCTATATTGGCTCTTGTACCACCTTCTACACGATCATAACCAGAAAATTTGTCTCGTTGAAAGAGAGTGGTTGCATCAAAGACAAAGCTTTGAGCATCTTCATTAGGAATTTGTCCAATATATTGTTCATTATTGCGTATAAAAATTTGTGCAGTTGGTTCTATAATATGTGTAGAATGATCAGCTATAATGAGGAAGGGATAGCGTAGTTCCAACCCTGCTGTTGCCATGCCACGAATTGCTGAACCATGAGTTGCGGATAAGGCATTGTTTTCTATAGAATCTGTATGATTTTTGCTTGCATTGGTTGTAATGATATCAGCTCGTAGAGAGAGAAGAGGGGTTAAAATGAGTCCATTGTGCGTGTTGAAGCGCTTTTTCCACTGAAGCTCGTTTGTTAAACGCAAACTATTTCCAGCCATACCAGAAAGTCTTACTGTGTTGAGAGGGTTTCCGTTCTGGTCGGGTGAATTGAAGTCAGCATGGCGACGATAAACTGATTGTATATTACTATGGAAGGTAAGCTCTCCATTATAAATGGGTTCATCTGGTGTGAAAAAATAATCGATGCGTGGTAAGACCCACGCTTGTCGAGAGTGACGTTCATAATGAGGATCATTCAGTATTGAATCTTGAACTTTAAAATGATAAAAACGCATATCAAAATAATTTTTTCCTGCAAGACCATTCAAATAGATCTGAGAAAGTTGTGTAGGATTGTTATAGTTTTCAAGTTTATAGGCACGACTAAAATGCCGATCTGATTGTGCAAGAATATCCCATCCATAAGCCCAGTGTGAGTTAATACGAGAATCCCCCTTTGTCGCCAGCATATAACGGTTTTTATGTTGGGCATCAATCGTATCATTATCAAATCTATGCGGTTTCATTTGATATATATGAGCAAAGCGAATGTTATAACGGCCCGTTTTTAAACGCTGACGCCATTCCCCTTCGGTTAAAAGCCCTTGTTGGGTATAAACCGTAGAAGAAAGGGTAAAATCATAATGGGGGGCGAGATTCCAGAAATAAGAATTCTTTATCCCCATACCGAGATAATCAGTATAAAAAAAATGAGGAGTAAGCAGACCGCTAGCACGCCTGACAGTTGGATCATAGATCTCAAAATTTGGAAATTTTATAACCGGTACACCAAAAACTTCAAAACTGCTATTTTCAAACCGAATTTTTTTGACGCTATTATTCCATATGATCTTTCTTGCTTTAATTTTCCATAGGACGTCTCGATCTGGTTTATAAGAGCAAGGTTCACAGGCTGTATAGGTTGCATTTTCAAAGACTGTTATGTGATTGTGTTTGCGTGTAGCATTTTGGGCTGAAAAGTGAACATTGTTGGCTGTATCAATACGTAAGGCGTTTACAAAACCCTCGCCAAGATCTTTGGTCATATCAATTTGGTTGGAATAAATTTTATTACCATCCTTTTGAGTAATTTCAACGTTCCCTTGTGCTATAAGCCGTCCTGTTTTTTGATTGTAAATAATTTTTTGAGCGATAACTTTATTGCCATCATATTCGATTTGGACATTACCGTTTGCAGAAACAGTGTTTTCATCACGATTGTAGATGAGTTCATCCGCAGAGAGCAAAAGAGGAGGTTCCGGATTTTGAATGCGACTTTGAGAAGGAGATTGAAGGCTTTGAGCGTGCGCACAATAAGATAAAGCACCTCCTAAAATAATCCCCACAACACTTTTAAAAGCGAGAGCACTTAATTTTGTTAAAATAGTTTTTTTAAGTGTTAATGCTTTCACTTAGCCATCCTCTTTATGAAGTAAAAAAGAGATTCCTAAGAATAACGCAATAACAACGGGTGTCCAAGCTGCAATAATTGGTGGAATATATCCAGCATTACCAAAAGCTTGAACAAGTACGGAAATAACATAAAGCATAAACCCAGCTATTACGCCACCAAGAATCAACATTCTAGATTGCCCAAAACGTGTAAAATTTAAAGATACAGTTGCTGCAATGAGGGTCATTGCCACAAGCAATGCCGGTAATGCAATCAAAGATTGGAAATACATATCAAAATTATTAGCAGAATAGCCAAATGAACGTGCAATCATAATTTTTTTTGGCAATTGGTAAAATGGAATAGTTGCGGGATTCACTAAACGTTCCGTTAAAAATTCAGGTTTTAGATTGGTTTTTATTTGCAACACGGTAAATTTTTCAGGAGGATGCCCTATTTTATAGATTGTTCCATTTGTTAATTGCCAAAATCCATTAGTCAAGGTTGCTTTTGGGGCGTTAATCCAATTTTTAACGGTTGCATTGTCATTGTATTGTACAAAGGTTGCATCGAGAAGAGAAAGTCCTTGATCGGTGATAGATTTAGCACCAATGGTTGTTCTGCCTAAATTTGTACGTTGTGTTAACCAGTGGATACTTGTATTGTGAAGAGGTGTTAGTACATTGTGATTGCGCCATTCAGTCATCTTTTTTTCTGCTTGAGAAAATCCCCATGCAGCAAGTGGATTAATGAGAAGAATTGAAAATAATCCTAAAAGAAAAGCTCCAAAACAAGCTGGCATAAGAAATTGCCATGCAGAAACACCGATTGAACGAGTCACCACAAGTTCAAGTTTTTTGTTGAGCGAGATAAGCGTTGCCATTGCAGAAAAGAGTGCAATGAAAGGGATAAGTTGTTGCATGATAAAAGGGATGCGTAAAACAGAGAGGAAAAATGCATCTTTTGCTGTATAATGCGGAAGGGAAGATAGCCTACCGGAATTCTCTGTGAAATCGATTAAAAGAGCAAGAACAAAAATGCTTCCCAAGAAATAACAAGTTATTTTAAGATAACGTATAAAAAAATATCGTCCAAGTGTCCACCCAATCATGATATTTTATCCGAGGAATCTTGAGATTTTTGATGTTCAAATTTGTTCATTATTTTTTGAAAAGCGATTTGAAGTATCTCATTAACTTTTGTGGGAAGCCCAATTTTATGATTCGTTAAAAGCATAAAAAAGACAAATGCACTTGTTCCTATAGGTATAATATAAAGGAGAGGAACGTATGCAAGATCGCTTTTTGATTTTTCTGCGAAAAAATATCCTATCCAATACACCAGAAAAGAAAGGGCAATTGCCGAGAGGTTTGCGGAATGACGAGCTTGTCGATGGGAGCGTACATCCCCTGCCGCTGCTAATGCAATAAGTGAAAAAACAATAGGGTAGAGCCATTGTGTTAATCTGCGGTGAAATTCAGCTTTATATTGGAGTGGTTTTCGTTGATAGTAGGGATCTTTTGGGTCAGGGTTTTGTAAATAAGAAAGAGACCGATCTTTTGGATAAAGAGTAGGTGTTTTATCACTGGGGATAAACTCTCCTAGGCTAAAAGTATATGAGCTAAATTGCACGATTGAAACACTGTTATTTTGATGATTGACTCTTTCTATTTCACCGTTATTGAGAACCAGAAAACTGCCGTTTTTATTATTCACAATGGATGCGTCTGTTGCATAATAAAAAAGATCAGTTTTAGGATCACGCTGGTCGGCAATGAAAAGGCGTTCAAGTGTTCCGTTTGGATTTCGTTCGCCAATTTCTATGTAAAGGTTATTGGCGAGTTTTTGAAAGCTCCCTTCACTAATGAATAGATTAATAAGATCAAAATGAGCGCTTGCTAGCATTTGTCGCATATGAAGACGCGCTTGAGGAACAACAAAATTAGCTATAGAAAAGGAGATACAGGATGCAACAATAGCAAGAAGAAGGATAGGTTTCCAAACAGTACTTTTAGGAAAACCAGAGGCATTGATGACAGCAAATTCTGAGTCTTGATGCATTGCTGAGAGGATGGTTGTAACTGCGATCACTAATGCAAATGGAATGACAAGAAAAATAACAGAAGGAACCAATGAGAGTGAAAATTGTAAGACTGTGAGGAGTGTTTGTTTACTTGTTGTGAGAAAGTTTATCCGTGCAAGAATTTGTATAGTCCAACTAACGCCCACTGCTGCAATCATGACAGAACTAAACAAAACAAGGACACGTTTCAGGATGTAGAACTCAATAATACGCATAAATTGGGGAAAATCCTCAGTTTTTAATTCGATAGCAAATATTCTTACTGCTTTCGGTTAAAATGTAATAAAGTTTGAAAAAATATCCTTTCATGAATTGGATATTTTTACCAAATAAATAATATAAAATTGCCTATGAGGTCCTCTTTAAATTTTCCGTACATTATATTTTATTTTCAACTATAGTCTACAAAGAAACTAGAAGAATCTAGAAGATAACTTAAAAAACTTTTTATTAACGTTGAAAATAAAAATTATTGTCTTTTAAAGACACGTGCAAAAAGATGATGCATCTCAATCAAAAAAGAGGGTTTATATCTTGAACCGTTTCCTTTGTATTAGGAATATAGAGGTTTTTTTAAAAAGATGTTAGCTTTTTTATAAAGAATGATGAAGGCTTAAGAGATTGGATATTTTATTCTATCATTTGACGCAGTCAACGCTGAAGGATATTTTGCCGACGCTTGTGGAGCGTGCATTGGCTCGTTTTGGTACAGTAACAATACAGTGTGTGAGTAAAGAACAACGCGATTCTATAGATATACATTTATGGGTTTATACTGATGAATCATTTATTGGACATGGAACGGAGTGTGATCAATATCCAAACTTTCAGCCTGTATTTCTTACGACAGGACAAGAAAATCCGAATGATTCAAAGATTCGTTTTCTCATAGAGGGAGCTGTTTGTTCGGATATTGATGCTTATCAACGACTTGTCGTGATATTTGATGGTAAAAGTGAAGAGCAGTTGAATCTCGTTCGTGCACAGTGGAAAAAATATAAAATGGAAAATCATAATTTAACGTATTGGCAACAGACTGAAGATCGTCGCTGGGAAAAACAGGTTTAATGCGTCTCGTATCTATTGTTCTGATTTTTATAGGATTACTGGGAATAGTAAATCCTTCACTTTTTATTACGGAAGGCTCAGGGGGAGGGCGTTGGGTTTTTATTGTGATTTTTCTTTTAGGCATGTTAAATATATGGACTATAATTAAAAAAATGAAACGCCATAATGATGATTATTGATCGAATTTTGCTTGTTTTATGGGCTGTGATGTTGTCCTTCTTTTGCGTTTCATGGTTGGGGACAACGCATATCTTATCAGAAATGTTTGCTGTTTCTTATATAAGCAATATTGCAGATTTTTTATTTTTCTTTTTGAGTGCCTTGTTCGCGGGAATATTGTGGTGGAAAATACCTCAACCCCTGTCTTTAAAAATGAAACTGGCAGCATTTTTGCTGCCAGTACTTATTTTATTCTTCTTTATTATATTTTAGTTGGATATTTCATCATCTGTAAATCCGACGAAGCAAATCAGTGAAATAAAAGAAGCAAGAAGCAAATAATAGCCGATATAAGATGTATCAAAATGTTGTACCAGATATTCTGCAATATAAGGCGCAAGAGAGGCTCCTACGATACCCGATAAGTTGAAAGTAATAGAAGAACCAGTATATCGAATTGCTGTTGGGTATGGTGAAGCCAAAACAGCACCAAGAGGACTGTATATCATCCCCATGATAGACAAACCGATAACAGACATTGCAAGGACTCCTATAACTCCAGAATTTAAGAAATAAGGAATTGCAAAAGAATAGATACCGGTGATGATTGTAACCCAAATCATCAAAGTTCGACGTCTAATACGATCAGCGAGTTTTCCAGTGATGACAGTAAAAATTCCACAGAAAATAGCACCAACAATTTCGACTTGAAGAGCTTGATAAAATGGCAATTGCAGATGGTTTGTTGAGTAGCTTAACAAATATGCAGTGACCAAGTAAAACAAAACAAATGTTGCCATACCAGAAAATATTCCAAGAAATAGGATTCGTGGACATTTTAAAAAGACATCGATGATAGGAACTTTGACACGTTCTTTACTTTCAAGAGTTTTTTTGAATTGAACAGTTTCATTGATTGAAAGACGGATCCATAATCCTATAATCATAAAAACAACTGAAGCAATAAAAGGAATGCGCCATCCCCAAGCTAAAAGTTCTTCATGATCAAGGAAATGCAACAGACCTAAATAAACGGCAATAGATAAAAATAAACCGATTGGAACACCCAATTGGGGGAACATCGCGTACCAGCCGCGCTTTTCTGGAGGGGCATTTTCTGTTGCGAGCAAAACAGCTCCTCCCCATTCTCCTCCTAATCCCATTCCCTGTCCAATACGGCACAAGGTCAAGAGGAAAGGGGCAAACCATCCAGCGGTTTCATAAGTAGGAAGAAAACCAATAATGACTGTTGAAAGCCCCATTGTGAGAAGAGAAGCAATAAGTGTTGCTTTTCTTCCAATTTTATCTCCAAAATGTCCAAAAACAATTGATCCAAAGGGCCGAGCAAAAAAGGCCGCTCCAAAGATCAGGAAAGATTGTAAAATGGCAATCTGATCATTTTGTGTTGGAAAAAACACATGAGGAAATATGAGAGCTGCGGCAGTGGCAAAGACATAGAAATCAAAGAATTCAATTGTTGGGCCAATAAGGCTTGCAAACAAAATGCGACGAGGGGAATTTCTGTTGCTTGTAGCTTTCATTTCTGAGTTTATAGACATGAATAGAATGTCCCTTTCAGTATATGACAAATCAAATGACGAGTTAACTGACTATAACTATAGAAATTTCAAATCAGTGTCGAGTCAATATTGTGACACTTCGTTATATATTAGAATAATGATTATGGACTGATGAGTATGAATAAGTGGTCTATATATTATCCATATTGAATAAAATAAAGACACTGCTTTAAATGCTGTAGAAGATGGCAATAGGTGGACATAAACGCAGCTCTCATTCACATTGCTGTTTCCTTTAAAGTTTAATGCTATTTTTATCTATTAAGGAATCAATCTTATTCGTAGATCGGTGTTTAGTGTCTTAAAATATTAAAAATATTTTTCATGGATGCAATTATAACACTTTTAAAGTGTATCTAAAACAAATTAAATCTTTTAGCTGTGCATGCATTTTAAAACACATGATGTATATTTGATCTGTCAGAGTTTAATCCATCGAATGCTTTGTTATCTTAAAAAAACATGAGGTTGAGCAATTGCATTGAGTTGTTTTGGTCTATGCACTTTTTTCTAAATGGGAGAATTTAAATTTAAAATTATGGAGTGTGAATAATGCAACGCAAATTGAAATTAAGTTTTTGTGCATTAATAACCAGTGGTTTTTTTGTCAAGATTGCGAGTGCAGATGGAGTAGCGACACCAAAAGAAAAGTTATTAACACCAGTAAGTATCAGTGAACACCTAGAAGAGACAAGAAAGTTGTTATCGGAAGTGAGGGGACTAAAAGAAAAAAAGGGGGAATCAAAAAAGATAGAGAATAAACAGACAGTAGAAGGAAGTGATCTTTCAGAAGAGGAAAGGAAGAGATTAGAAAAGCTATTCTTTGAAGTCCTCACAAATTCAATAATAAGCGATGGTGCTGCGATCTATATTACTAACCGTGACTCTGAAGGTTCTGAAATAAATAGCTTTAACTATAAAGATGCAGCTTATTCCATTAATAATACGGTTAGAGAAGGGGGAAAACTCTACATTGATGCAGCAAGTGTTAGTAGAGATACAACAATTGAGCATGGTGGGATTGAGGTTGTACAAAACTTGAGCAGTTCGGAATATGCCACTGTAAAAAAAGGTGGTAAACAAATTGTTGAGAGTGGTGCAAATGCAGAAGGGGCTCAAATCCATGGTGGCGAGCAGATTATTTTTGGTAAGGGAAGCCTTGGATCTGGTTTATCGCGAAAAGATAAGGCAAGTAGTGCTTATAACACCGAAATTTATGCTGAAAATGGAATGCTAGGACTACAAAGTGTCTATAGTGGTGGGATGGCTGTTGACACAAAGGTTATGAAAGGAGGTGTCCAGAATCTTGATGGTAAAGAGAATTCTAATAACGGCTTTGCAGAAGATACTGATATAGAGGGTGAGGATTTTACAATAAATGAAGGGGCTTTTGCACTGAGTACAGAACTTTTTAAAAATGGTGCGCAGAATATCTTAGCAGGAGGGAATGCGAGCGAAGTTACTTTATACGATAGAGCTACTCAGAAGATATATGATTCTGGATACGTGGATAATCTAACAATTAATCATCAAGCAAAATCATGGGTTTTTGCTGGTGCGATATTAGGTGAAAATACAAATGTTAATAATTTTGGCAATCTCTATCTTTATGCTGGAAATGGTGAAGCTGTTACGGAAGTAGACAATCTTAATTTAAATGGAGAAGATACCAAACTATACATTATTGCGTCTGAAGATAACAGCAAAAAACTTCAGGTTAATGTCCAGAATTTAACGGGAAGTGGCAGAGTTATTTTTACGTCTTTAGGGACTAATAAGCATTATTCTCAGCTTAATATTGATGATCTTTCAGGTTCTTTACATTTCAATTTTAATGTCAATTTTGCCAAGCACCTTAGTGATTATCTTGTCATTAAAGAAAGTGGTTCAGGTTATCATACAGTAAGTATTACTGATTCTGGGGGTGAGATCACAATCCCTTCCCACAGAAGATTTACATTAATTTCTGATCATAGTGGAAACGCTCATTTTACTCTGACAAACACTTTTGGTGAAAAAATCAAAGCTATTGATGCCGGAACTTACATGTACAGTTTGAAACAGAGAAAAAATGAGAGCAATGGTAAAATTTGGTATTTAGATGCGAATTATGCTCTTGATGAGACAAATACCTCTTTATTTTCTGATTTTAGCTTGCAACCATCTGCTATAGCTTCATTATCGAATGATCTCACAGAACGCACAATTGAAAAGGGAATGATTGTTACGATTGCTGATCCTAGCTTTGATAGTAACAGTGAGAAAGTTGAAAGCACTGGAGAAACTTCGATTAGTAATACAGTTAAAGACAGTGGAAAGATCTCCGTTTATCACGGTGGTTTTAGCTTGTATACAACAATTCAAAGAGGCGGCACTGAGCTTGTTAGAACACAGGGTCTTTCACAGGATAGTACAGTTAAGAAAGGGGGAAAACAAAAGGTTGAAGATGGGGGAAAAGCTGAAGGGGTTAAAATTTACGGTGGTGAGCAGTTTGTTTCAGGAAAGTCTGATATCAAAGGTGAGATGGTAAGAAGCAGTGCCTATGACACTATCGTTTCTGGTAAAAATGGAGTGTTAGGATACCAGAATGTGTATGATGATGGAGAGGTTTTTAGCACAAAGATCATGGAAGGAGGGGTACAAAATCTTTTTGTGGAAGAAGATCTAGACCATTATAGCAGTTTTGCATTTGATACGAAGGTCTTTTCTGGTGGAGAGCAACACGTTTTAGCGGGAGGAATTGCGATTGGTGTTCTCTTACAAGGGAATGCTTTCCAAGCAATAGATTTAGGAGGCTATGTAAAAGATTTAATAATTAAGGATCAAGCACAATCGTGGTTACATTTTGGTGCAACATTAGAAGGAAGCACTATGATTCATGATTCTGGACGGATTTATCTTTATGCTGGTACTGAGCGATCTCGTACTGAAGTAGAAAAAATTGTTTTAAATGACAAAGATACCACATTATACTCTATTGCTTCCAAGATAGACGGTGAAAGCTCTTTGATTGAGGATTTAAGCGGGAATGGACGCGTTATTTTTACTTCTACCGTGTTTAATCCACATTATTCTAAACTTGAGGTCGGTAATCTTTCAGGTAATTTACATTTTAGGTTTAATACTAATTTTGTAGAACAGCGCGGTGATTATCTTCTCATAAAAAGAGGAGCAGGTCATCACACCATAAGCGTTATCGATTCTGGTGTTGAAATTACCAATTCTCCTCTACAAGATCAGAATTTAGTTTTGGAACTTGATTTAATTCATGATCAAAGCGGAAATGCGCATTTTACTCTGATAGATTTTTCTGGAGAAGAGACGAGTACGATTGATAATGGAGTCTACATGTATGGCTTAAAGACAAAAGATGATAATGGGGCAAAGACTTGGTATTTGGCTACGTCACAAATAACTTTTGCTCCTGTAATCTCTTCACCTTATGCGGAGTCACCTATAAATAAGCTTCCTGAAAAAGAAGAAAATATGACATCGTCAAAAGATTTTAGTATCTCTGATGTAATTGATTACAGTATTGGCGAAGGAGGAGGAATTCTACAAAGCTCTTTGCTCGGTGATGATAACGTAGTTTATATCTCTGATGATGGAGAGCGAGGTGTTCTTAAGAAGTCCATTAACAATACAATTCAGGGATCAGGAAGACTTTATGTTGAAGCTGGTGGTTTCAGTAAGAATACGACAATTGAAAATGGTGGTGTTGAGATTGTAGGGGAACAAGGGATTTCAGAATTTACGATTATTTACGAGGGTGGAAAACAAAGAGTGGAGGGAGGAGGAACCGCATTGAGAGCTGAAATTTATGGTGGGGAGCAGCTTGTTTTCGGAGATGGTTATGTAAATGGTGGAATTGTGGGGAGCAGCGCTTATAACACGACACTTTATGGTCAAGGTGATACGCCAGGACAGCAGAATGTATATGATGATGGGATGGCTGTGGGAACAAAAGTGATGAGTGGAGGAATACAAACTCTTGCTAAGTGGTTCGCAGATGATGATGATTTTATACAAAAGAGTGGTGGTTTAGCCGTAAATACTGAAGTTTTTTCAGAGGGTATGCAGCGTGTTTTAGCAGGGGGTGAAGCGAATAGAGTAATTTTACGCACTGGTGGTGTTCAAGAAGTCTATGCGGGTGGAATTGTGAAGAATCTAACGATTGAAGGTAATGCCAATTCATGGATTTCTCCTAGTGCAATATTAGGAGGAGAAATAAAAGTTCAAGATTTTGGTGGGATCTATCTTGATGCTGGAGGTGATGGTCAACAAACTATAGTAGAAAACATTGAATTAAATGGAGAAGACGCTCAATTATACTCCGTTGCTCGTGGGGTTGACGACAAAAGTACACGCATTCAGCAGTTAAGCGGTGTAGGAAAAGTCATTTTCACCTCTTCTGAAGATGATTTATATTACTCTCAGCTTTATATTAATAATCTAGCAGGGAGTCTACACTTCGATTTTAATGTCAGCCTTGCAGAAGGAAAAGGTGATTACCTCTTTATTGAGAATGGGAGTGGTTTTCACACAATAAGTGCCGTAGATTCTGGTATTGAAGTTGTTGATCCTTCTTCAGCAGGACTTGATTTAATTTTTGATCAAAGTGGTAGCGCATCTTTTACTCTACAAAGTTTTTCTGGCGCAAAAACTGTAATGGTTGATGGAGGAACTTATACTTATGGCTTAAAACACAAAAATATTGAGAATGAAGAGGGAAAAATTTGGTATTTGACTGCAGTTTACATGGATAGTGCGCCACGCAGAAGCAGATCTATGCGGCATTTAAATCAAAATCAATCAGTTTCTTCTCTTTCAACGATTACAGCACCACAAGAGCATGCTATTAAATTGCCATGTCGAAGAAAAAACCGCCAAAACTTAAGGCAAAAATCTCAGGCTTCTGTATCTCCAACTATTTCCTCTCTTAGAAGTCACGTTACTGAAGTCTTAGGTTCAGGAAGTTCTCATCCTCTTTCTGATGAAAAACAACAAACTGCTGTTTTAACCTCTTCTCAATCTTTAGCCGATCAAATGATTGTGCGTCCAGTTCATAAAGAACAANGAAAAACAACAAACTGCTGTTTCAACCTCTTCTCAATCTTTAGCCGATCAAATGATTGTGCGTCCAGTTCATAAAGAACACCCTTTTCCACAATTGAGTGAGAATCTTTCAGTTTCTCACTTTTTGACCACTCCCTCTACAGATGCGGTATTGTCTATGTCTGTGGCGCCAGCGATGGTTTTTCACAATGAAATGCAAACCGTACGTGCGGGAAGAGGAATTCTAGATAAAAGTAAAAAGAATACGGCTTTATGGAGCTATGCGATTAAATCTAAAGAGAGTGTTGTTACAGAGCATATAGATTTTAAACTGGATCAGACCGGTATCGTTTTGNAGAACACCCTTTTCCACAATTGAGTGAGAATCTTTCAGTTTCTCACTTTTTGACCACTCCCTCTACAGATGCGGTATTGTCTATGTCTGTGGCGCCAGCGATGGTTTTTCACAATGAAATGCAAACCGTACGTGCGGGAAGAGGAATTCTAGATAAAAGTAAAAAGAATACGGCTTTATGGAGCTATGCGATAAAATCTAAAGAGAGTGTTACTACAGAGCATATAGATTTTAAACTGGATCAGACCGGTATCGTTTTAGGGATCAATGGTTTAAGCGAGTGGGAAAATGGAGAGTTTTATATAGGTGGTTTTGGCAGTTATGATCGTGCCCGTGTTGCG
>NZ_JBHIPC010000110.1:0-4377 GCF_042195765.1 Bartonella sp. AP3QHHD | reverse complement strand
CAATACAACTAGTGCAGTGGCGTCATTAAATACGATTTTTTACACTATGTCAACAAAAAAATCATGATCTTGTATTTTTTTTATTTTTTTACCTAAATATGGTGTTTTAAAAGATATTCTTTATTTTCCTTCAATACAACATTTATGTTGTATTGAAACATTTTAGATGTTATATTATTATAATGAATAGTCAAGAATTGAAAAGATATCTTATAAAGCATGGTTGCAGTTTTACTTCAGGGAAAGGTGGACATTTGCTTGTAAAGCGCGGTTCTAAAAAGTCTGTTTTACCTATGCATGGTACGCGAAAAGAATTAGGAACAGGATTAGTCCAGAAGATTCTTAAAGATCTTGACCTAAAATAAGCCTGAATATGGAGGTGTAAATGAAATATGCAATCAAATTTATCAAAGATGACAATGATACTCTTCTAGTCGTCTCTAAAGACTTTCAGGAATTTATTACCTATGGTAACGATGAAAAAGAGGCTTTGGAACAGGCTAAAAATGCACTTTTAACAGTCATTATGGGGCGTTTTCAAGATCGTGAACCTATTCCCTTTGGACATCGTGATATTGCCTATCCTTTTGTTGAAGTATCTTCATTGGTGACTTTAAAAATTGCAATACATAACGCTATGATTGAAAAAAACTTACGCAAAGCTGATCTCGTACGTCTTTTAAAACTTCATCCAACACAAATTGACCGATTGTTGGATTTAAACCACGCAACCAAATTAGATGCCTTGGAATCCACTCTCATTGCTCTTGGAAAAGAGATCTCTATTAATATTCAAAATGCTGCTTGAATTTAGCGGTTTTGTGTAAAATGCTTATGAAGCGCATTAAGAACGACACACAGTGAATTAACAAGATATGGTAACGATTGCTCTTCTACAACAATGTATTGTAGTGCGGCATAAAGATTATGCTGTCTATAAAGGCATTGTGCTTCTTTTAGCACCTCTTTCATTGCTTCATAGTAATGAGTAGTTTTTTCAATCCATTGTTTTTTTGCCTCTTCATTTAAAGATGGAGTAAAGTCATCATAAATTGCATTTGGTAAGGCTTTTGCACATAGGTAATTGNGGAAAGCGGATTTTTAGCCTCTTCTATGGTCAAACAGAAGCGTTTGGCACGCATTTCAATTGCCAATTTATCCATGGGTTCATGCGGTGTTTTTGCTCGTGAGATGCGTCCATTTGGTTCTCTGATACATCCTTTAATCCGAGGACGACCGCGTTTTGCACGTTTTTTTCTTTTTGTCATATTTTTTTTCAATCAGAATGGGACGCTATCGTTAAGAGCGGTTCTATAATCTTGAGCACCTGAAGCGATAGCATAATTTTGAGAAGTAATGGGTGAAGGGAATGCCGATTGCTCTTTTTTGGCATCAAGCAAATACAACTCGCCTTTGAATTGTGGTAAGACAATCTCTGTTGTGTAACGGTCATGACCATTTTTATCTTGCCATTTACGTGTTTGTAATTTGCCTTCTATGTAAACCTTTGAACCTTTACTGAGATACTGAAGAGAAATTTTTGCTAAATGTGGATTAAAAACCACAATGGAGTGCCATTCCGTTTTATCTATTTTTTGATTGGTCTTTTTATCAGTATAGCTTTCAGAAGTTGCTATACTAAAATTGACTATTTCAGCTCCAGAAGTCATGGTTTTGCTTTCGGGGTTAGCACCGAGGCGTCCTATTAATGTCACTTTGTTTAGCATGTTTTTTGTTACCTTAATTTGTATTTAAATATGTAAAAAATCTTAGCATAATTTTATTATTTTTTCAATTATTTCAGTTAATTAATCACAGTTTTTTAAAGCATTACTTTATAATCTTATTTGATAAACTCACTCAATAGCTGTGTTATAAAAAGGCGAGGCTTTTTTGCTTGATTTATTATTGACAATCGAACCTTTTTGTGCGATATTGGTTTTATCAAATTAAGGGGAGGCTAAATGAAACGAGAAGCGCTGCTTAGAGAGTTACGCAAAGAAGCCAGAAAAAGAGGTCTTCATTACAGTGAAGCTCCAGATGCAGGCAAAGGGTCACATTATTTGGTAACTTTTGGAGACAAAACAACTGTTATAAAATCGGGTGAATTAACGCCACTTTACGTGAAGATAATAAAAAAACAATTGGGAATATGAAACTCGTATTTCATACGTTTTTAATTTTTCGTTTCAAAAACATTTTGATCATAGTGAGGAGACCTAAACATGGAATATACGTATCAAGCAAAATTTGAAACTGATCCGGATGGTGGTTTTATTGTGACTTTTCCAGATGTACCTGAAGCAATAACAGCTGGAGAAAATAGAGTAGAGGCATTAGAGAATGCTGTTGAAGCTTTAGGGTTGGCATTACGGAGCTATTCTATGCGCGGTCTGCCTTTGCCTACACCACGGCAGTACAAAGACCTTGTAGAAGTTACGGTAGATGCGTGGAATGCTCTTAAGCTCGCAGTGGTAGAGGCCTTTAATGAAGCGAATATTACAAAAACAGAATTGGCACATCGTTTGGGTAAAAAAGAAACAGAAGCAAGACGCATTCTTGACCCCAATTATCCAACTAAGCTTCAAACTTTAGAGCAAGCACTGAGTGTTCTCGGCAAGCAAGTCGTTATTACAATAAAAAACGCGGCTTAACTATCTCCTCGCCTTTGAAGACGAGAAGATAAAATCATGTTTTTAAATCTAAGCAGCTTTTACAACAGATTTTTCTAAAACCTGTTTTGCTTCTTCAATGAGTGTTTTATACTATTTGCTTTCTTCTACCAATGTAAAGGCTTTGACAAGATGCATGTGGAGAGGGCCATAAATGTAAACAGCCTTTTTAGTTGGAGACATTTTATCCCAATCTTTTGGAAAATCAAAGCGTGTATCACGGTCATTATCAACAGATTGGCTTTTTAACTTTTTTTCACACTCGATAAAGTAACGACGAGCTTGTCTGCCTTTCTCGTTGCGTTCAACCATGGAAAGCTCTTTTGCCATATCTAAAGTGAGATGGTATTCTATTACTGATAACATTTTTACGTTTCCCAATTTTGGGAAGCGTTAAAATAAAATCTTTTCCTTCTTCAAATTCATATTGATTAATGCGGTTTGTAATCCAAGTAGCAAAACGTTTTCCTATTTCCAAAAACGTATGCAACTCGCGTGCGTTGACCGTTTGAACAGTTTCCTGATCAATTGTTTGTTCCGTAATTTTTATAAGAATGTTCACAATGAACTCCTATCGATTAGAGGTTTTTCATTGACATCAAACAAAGGATGCCGGGTGCTGAAAAACACGGTCGATAGTCCGTCGTTACGCTTTCCCTATAAAAGGTATTGTATAGCGTAACCACACCCGACAAAGCCATTATATGTGTGTAACATACAATGAGTCAAAGTCTTTAATGTGCGGAGAAAAGATTGTGTCGGCAATCTATCCGCTATCGATTCAAGGTGTTTTTCAGGCACCTGATTCGACAATAGACATAATGTTGCCATATTGTCAAGCAACTTCCGATAACTTTTTAATCTCTCTATTGATCTCGTCTATAAGAGGTTCGTAATTGAGAACGCTTTTCGGAATATTCCCACCGTAAACCCATGCTTTTACTTGCGCTTTGGTACTGAAATCCGCATTCTTAGGTGTTTTGTAATACTGACCACCATCAAACTTTTCACACTCTCTTGTGCCGTCTTCATATTCGTAGAGGTTGTAAAAATACTCCTCTGCTCCGTCTCCCCAAGGAACATAACCAACAGCTGTTGCAACAAACTCTTTTTGCATGGGTTGTTTACGCTTTTTTAAGAACAGGTCTTTTAATATTCTCATGTTTTTAGTCCATAATTTTACCAATTGGTCTATTTACCTAAAATTTGACCGTACAGAGCGTTTTATATTGCGGATATGGTTTTCATCGTAAAATCTTTAAATCGCTTTGTATGGTACCTTTTTGTCGATTTAAATGCATGTCTAATCGTAAAATGATCAGCACTTTTCACTAGTTTGCTGTTTTAAGCCGCTTTAGAATTGCTACTATCATGACACTCTTCACTAGGCTTGCCTATTCTCATGCATGAAATGCGCTTGCCTCCTAAGGCTAGGTTACGCGTATTTTCAACAGCGATAAAAACCTTCTCAGCAACACCATAAAGCCTGCTTTCTAAATCACGACAATACTGCGCTAGATCAGCACATGAGGGGACAAAGGTTGTTGACATACCTTTTGCCTCACCACGTATAAGATTTTTAACAGCTTGCAATAAAGACCAGAGTGAAATGCCGTTAAGAGCAGCGATATAAGCCTTTGCACGCGCTTCTACATTCGAAACTTTTTGCATTGTCAAACCACCTTCAAGCACATCAAGAGCCTCT
>NZ_JBHIPC010000109.1:0-1404 GCF_042195765.1 Bartonella sp. AP3QHHD | reverse complement strand
TACACATGAACGCGTCTGGATTGATGTTCTTCTTTATACAGGCTTGCGTCGTGGTGATGCCGTTCGTATCGGCTGGAAAGACGTAAAAGATAATATCATTTATCTCAAAACAGAAAAGAGCCAATTTAAAACAGATGTTTTTCTTCCTATTTTACCAGAACTAGAGGAAACCCTTAAAATTGGTCCCATAGGTAATGAAACATTTATTTGTGGTAAAGGTGGAAATAAGCTTGTCAAAGAAAGTTTTGGCAACCTCTTTCGTGAAGCATGTAATGCGGCGGGTATTAAAAAATCAGCGCACGGATTGCGAAAATTAGCAGCAACACGTGCAGCCAATGCTGGTGCGACAGTTTCGCAAATGAAAGCGCTTTTTGGCTGGACAGAAGATAAAATGGCATCTCTTTATACCAAAACAGCCGATAGAAAACGCCTTGCAATAGAAGCCATTAAAAAACTTCAAAAAGGTTAGAGCAACGGGCGGAAGCTAAAAAACTAAAGCCCCGTCAAAATTATAAACGAAATCAAAGCGACGTTTGATGTGCTTCAGAAACCAGAGGAGAAATAGGTGGTTGTGTCTGTTGCATTGTTTGCCATAAATTATAATTTGTTTGCATATCCAGCCAAAATTTCGCTTTACTAAAACCAGCTAGTTCTAATTTCACTGCAAGTTCGGTACTCATAGAGGCATGTCCGTTAATCACTCTTGATAGAGAAGCTCTTGTCATATGGAGATGATTAGCTAACTTTTGTATTGTTATCCCCATTTCGTCTAAGAAAGCTACTTTTAGAACTTCGCCCGGATGTGCGGGGTTATGCATCATTATTTTCGTTCCTTTCATCAATGGTAATCTTGATAATCAACAAGCTCCACATCTGTTCCTATAAAGCGAAAAGTAACACGCCAATTTCCATTCACCCATATAGAATAGTATCCTGTAAGTTCACCTTTAAGAGGATGCATTTTAAAGGCAGGTGCTTTCAACATTTCGGGCGTGGTAGCACTTGTTAAAGCCGTTAAGATAACGCGTAATTTCTTTACGTGATCTGGTCGAATAGCTTTTGTGGAACCTGTTGTATAAAATAATTTTAAGCCCTTATGTCTGAAACTCACAATTGCCATTAGCACCCCTTATCGTATACTATTACTATACGATTTATAAAAATAAGAGTCAAGTAAGATACTGGAAAATCTGATTACATATTTGGATAAAATGATTGAGAATAAGCTATAAAAAAGTTCGGGATAGACATAAAAATAAGTTAATAAAATCAATGGAATTAAAATTCCCTTACCTTTATATAAGTTATTGATTGCATATAAATGTAGCATTCCCACCCCCTCCGCCACAGCACTTTTATGGTGCTATAACTTATTGATTTCATGTGTGTTTTTTCAAGGTGCGG
>NZ_JBHIPC010000108.1:0-3436 GCF_042195765.1 Bartonella sp. AP3QHHD | reverse complement strand
GGTTTCTGGAGAGCGTGTAGAAATGGAAGTAGGGGGTGATTTTGCCATTACCAGCCGCAGTGATACGGGACAAACTTCCAGTAAGCAAAACTCTGTTTCTGTTGGGTTTGGTGCTGGACAAACGGGTGGTGGGGGCTCCATGAGCGCCTCTTTCCAAAACGATAAATCCTCTAGTGATTATCATAGTGTTGTGGAACAATCAGGCATCAAAGCGGGTGATGGCGGCTTTAATATCATTGTTAAAGACAAAACAACGCTGACCGGAGGTATTATTGAANATCATAGTGTTGTGGAACAATCAGGCATCAAAGCGGGTGATGGCGGCTTTAATATCATTGTTAAAGACAAAACAACGCTGACCGGAGGTATTATTGAAAGCACAGCCTCGGCGGACAAAAACAGCCTGACCACTGGAAGCATTAGCACCAGTGATATCAGCAACAGTGCCCATGCTAAAGCCAGCAGCCATGGGTTTAGCATTTCTGGGAATGACACGATAAAGAACATTGCCAAGAATGTTTTAAATCACGGCAAAGCCAAGGATGGAGCAGAAGGGGAAACCAAATCTGCTATCAGCGATGGGACTATCATCCTTACTGATACAACTGGACAGAGGGCGATGGGGCAAGATGCTGGACAAATCATTGGCTCTCTCAACCGCAACACCGCAGCAGCACACCAAG
Organism: Bartonella sp. AP3QHHD; assembly: GCF_042195765.1. Lineage (NCBI taxonomy): Bacteria > Pseudomonadati > Pseudomonadota > Alphaproteobacteria > Hyphomicrobiales > Bartonellaceae > Bartonella > Bartonella sp. AP3QHHD. The sequence continues at coordinate 2,753 of NZ_JBHIPC010000108.1, read as the reverse complement.
CAGTAGAACAGCTAGATGTCGCATCGCTTGAGGGGGTAGTGCATAATCGCGTAGATATGATCAATGATTTATCGGATGAAGGATTGGGATACCTTGATAAAATTTATAAAATCACAAATGTCAAAGAGCACCCAGTAGGTGAGGTTGCGCATGATGAAAATGGCAATGTCCTCTATTTAACCGATGAAAATGGAGAGTATATAAAAGGCAATGATGGAAAATATATCACTCTGTATCACTTTTTAAAGCCAGAGGAAGAAAAGCATTTACAAAAAGGCCCTAATGGTGCTGTTTATATGTTCTACAATGGCATTTTTAATTCACCAGATGATGCTGCGGGTAATGCTGTCCAATTGGCTGTTAATAAAAATGGTCCCCTTTATTTTACATACTTTCCCCAAGCTGACGATGTGCTGGTAGAATTAGGGGTAGCATTTTATCAAAAGTTTTTTGAAGGGGGCTCTTGGGGGTTGACCAATTCAACCAAAAAGTTCCAAGATTTTATCTATCGTTATGGCAATGACAATGCTATTGTTAGTGGGCATAGCCGTGGTACCTTAACAGTAAGCAATGGAGCAAATGACTTGCAAGAACATGGTATCCACGGTGTAGCCAAGAAAACAGACTTCTATCTTGTTGGAGCGGCTGCTCACATGCAATCGATGGCCAATACAGTAGATTATCTAAGCGATGGCGAAAAAAATTATATCTACACACAAGGTCATATGTTAGACCCCATTAGTACAGTGATTGGTTACAATTGGCCTACGGCTTATAAGGCACCTTTAAATCTAGATTTTTCACTTTTGGAGAAAGGTATAAAAAATCCTTTTTATATGACGATATTTGCAGCAAACAGTTTATTTACTATAGCAACTAATCCAATCAGAGAGATGGGGAGAGCGGTCTGGGGCCTTAACCCGAGCCCCCATAATTGTTATGCTGATGCGAGTGATGCGTGTAGATGGAATTACGGTTCATTTGATTTTAAAAAACTTTATTCAACGAGAACAGGGAACAAAAAATGAAAATGTTTTTTAATTTATTAAGCCTGCTCATTTTGTTAACGGTTACTGGATGTGACATTGAAAACATTGACAAACCTGCTCCAGGGTACGTGAGTATGTGGGAGAAGTCAGGTGCGGATTCTACTGAGGTAGGAAAAGCCTTATTAGAATGTGGAATGCCGAGTCTTATCGATCCTGATTCAGAAAATAGAAAGCAGAGCATCAATGCAAAAGCAACAACTTATACATGTATGATTCAAGCAGGATTCCGTTATAAAGGGGGAGGGAGTCCGTGTTATACTTTTAAAGAGGAAAACCTCCCCATTTGTCAGCCTGGTGCTGTCATCCCGAAGAGAAGTGTCGAAAAGCGCTTAAACAGCCCGTTTTGTAAAAGAAGTCCAGTACAACCTGAATGCAAGCCTTAAGTGATGATCAACAATCCGCCATCCTTGCCTTCGCTTGGAATGGTGGGATTGTTTTCTCAACCAATCATCTCAATATTGTTCACCGTTGTTTTAAGCAGCGGTGACAGGAAATATCAACAGGTTTATGAGCTCTGTTTTATCGTAAATAAATCCATTGAAAGAGGGGAAAAATGAAGAAAATCTTAAAACTGTTGAGTTGCATGGCTTTGTTAAGTATCGCTGGATGTGACTCAAAGCCTCCTTCAAAATACTTTGTTATATGGCAAAAGCCAGATGCAGATTCTACTGAAGTAGCAAAAGCATTGTTAGAGTGTGGTAAGCCAACTCCTTATAATGCCGATACAGAAAATAGTGGATTAGGTTTCGGTGAATGGGCAATAATTCATACTTGTATGCTTCAATCTGGCTTCCACTATAGAAGTGAAAATGGAAAGTGGTGTGAAAATTGTCAAGATGATAGGATTCCGGTGTATCCTCTTAGTGGTTCTATCACGCCTCAGCGAAGTGTTGAGAGACGCTTAAATAGCCCTTATTGTAAAAAACATTCAGAACAACTTGAATGCCAGCCTTAAGTCTTGCTTCAGCAGAGAAAGCCTTGAATTTACACCAAATAAAGCACCAGGTTTGATGAGCTTGAGAAAGCCTTGTCCGTCCTTACGTGACAAGGTTTTCTTTTTATGCCGCGTCGTTATAACGTTGCTGTTTTGCTTGCTCGATGACATTCAAAAGATCTGATTGTAACCAACGCGATAAAAAACCAAATTTTAAAGGTTTTGGGAGAGAGCCATTGGTTACATGACGGCGGAAAGTTGAGACACTCATATGAAGCAATTTTGCACTTTCACGGTCTGTTAAAAGAATATCATTTTCTGTCATATTAAAATCCTTTCACTATAAAAATGGTAACAAATCATAACTATTTATTAACCACATTTTGGTTCATTTAGAAAGATGTTTTATTCATAGAAAACAATATTTTATTATACAATTTCTGATGTGATACGTGATGAATCTTATTGAGAAAGAATGAGAGACAAGAGAGCTAAAGTTATCCACAGATAATGGGGTTATTCACCCCATATTTTAGGTTTGACCCGTGACATAAGCCGCCCATTTATCCATATAGACACGGCGCTGTTCTAGATAGTCAGTACGACGATAGGAGCGCTCTACTTGTCCTCCGACTGTATGACTTAGAATAGTTTCAGCGACCTCATAGGGGGCATAGGTTGTTTCAGCAAGCCAATCGCGTAAACTAGAGCGAAAACCATGCGGGCAGGCTTCAAGTTTATTGTCTCTCATATATTGAGCCATACACTTC
>NZ_JBHIPC010000107.1:0-4890 GCF_042195765.1 Bartonella sp. AP3QHHD | reverse complement strand
GCTCTTATGTCATCTCTTCTTTTGTCTTATGTGTAGCCTGTATAGCCAAATCCTCAAAACAATCCGCTAACTTTTTGTAACAAAAAAACTGCAAACAATTCATTGAACTCCAAACTATCTATACCACTAAATACTAAGGGGGCGCATAGCTGTCCTAAATTCTCTTTACAGAAAACAAAAAAACAAAACGCTGCACAAGAAAAACTCAAATGCTTGAATTTTTTCTTTCAACGTATGCGCTGATATTTGCTTGCATATCGTCTTAAAAATCCATTTTCCACCAAGGTTCGTCTTAATCTCGCAAAATCTAAAGTAAAAAGGCTACATATTTTTGATGTTTCTGTTTCGCGATAGTTTTTTCCTATTTGAAATGCTTCTGCAATTTTTGTAAGTATATCTTCTGTTTCTAAATGGCGATCGCTAAAATTTTCCATATTTCGTACATTTTTATCTTCTAGCGCTTGCCATAATTTATCGATTGCTTGAAATCCCTTTGTTGTGTTTTGAATAAGACTAAGGTTTAAAAGGCGATTAATAGATTTGTGAATGTTTTTGGTCTCTGAATTGACAAGTTTGAGGATATCAGAAAGAATTTTAGCACCAAGTATAATAACAGTATAGACAGCGCGTAGTGTCGGTGAGGTCATGGCAGAAATGAGCGAATTATAAGAAAAATGATTTGGCTGTATTGCACATGGATATCAATAGAATATTATTCGTGCAGAATGTAGCTACCTTACGCTTGTCTACCCCATAATCCTTTAAGCTATGAGACAATTTGCAACGGAGTTTACAGAGCAATCTTTAAAGACCGTTTTGAGCTTTTTTGCCGCAGAGTGTGTTACAAAATCATAATTGAGCCATTTATGGCGAAGTGTTTTAGGCACTCTTGTTGTGCCACCGGTTGCAAAAATTATATGTGACATGGAAGCTGCTTATTTTTTAGTTTGCATGAGGCACAGGCAAGAAGCAAAGGCGGAGGCACCAACAATCATGCAAAAGGTGAAAGCGATATGATTGTTGAAATGGCTGATGATCCATCCACTTGTCCATGAGCCGGCAGCTTGGCCAATATTTGAAATAACAAGAATATAACTAAAAAGAACACTGGCAGAGAGGGATGTAGTTGTTTTCCCTGCTTGATAGTATATTTCTGGAACCATGACAGATTCATAGACACTGTAGGCAATTAACGCAGTCACAGCGGTAAAGACGCCACCCATGAGGAAAAATGCAGCGAAACTTCCCATAAGCCATAATAGGTAGAAAGTTGATTTATCAGAAAGGCTGAGATGTTTATTGATTATTCCTTGCCAGATACAAATACTGATGCCAACAATTGAAAAGAAAATTCCACTATAAGGGGCGAGATTTCTGTCAAATTTACTGAGAAGTGTTGTGGTGGTGATGAAAATTCCCATGAGGAATGTACAAAGCAAAGCCGTGACCAGCAAATAAGCAATAGAACGATTATGTATTATTGTTTTTAAAGAAGAAAGAAAAGGATTCTTTATTTTTTTATTCTTTTCAAGAGATAATGTTTTATGTGGGTAATGATAAACAATTTGAATGGATAGAACACAAAGATACAAACCAATGAGTGCAAAAAAAAACATTAAGAAGGTCGATGCGTTGTATTTTATGGCACTTGTTGCAACAAGAGGGGCGATAACGACAGCAGCATTTTGAAAAAAAGAATAGAGAGTTAATGCGCGTTTAAGAGCATTTTCATTGAGATGTTCTGATAAAATTTCTCTCAAAAATGGCTTTGAAATTGCTTTCGAAAAAGCCATTAAGGTAAAAAAGATCAACCATGCAGAAGGTGTGAGCGATAGGATAATGCACACAAAAGCGCTACTCCTTAAAATAAAGGCGGTAGCCATTAAGAGTTTACGCGAAAATCTTTCTAATAAACCCGTTGTGGTTACCATGAGAATGCTTTCAAGGAGTACTGATCCAGCGAGATAAAAAGCAACATTGGCAGCAGTTATGAGAGAAGAGTTTCCAAGCAGAGGGAGTACAAAGAAAAAGGAAAATTCAGAAAGAAAAACTGTGCTATAGATGAAAAAAGTTATTTTATTTTTGCCCATGGAATTTCCATAGAAGTGTTGTTAAATGATCAAAGACATTTTGTTGTATCTTTTGAGGAAGTTTTGCCAGCCCTGTTTTTGCTGTGCACATTTCGTTGAAATAGTATCTTTCTTGATTCACTAGCCAGTCCAATGCAAGAATATTGTTTTTTCTACGATGTTTTTAGAAATATCGAGTATGATTTGGATTGAGCAACAACACTGTGCCCGGATGTTCGCGCAACAATCGTAAGATCATTGAGACCTTGATCCTATATCTTCTCCTGATGGGTTTGACTGTTTCTAACCCTATTTAATAACCAATTGACATCCCGCACTCTTGTTCCTCCCCATTGCATCTCTTGCGAAGAGAGCACGCTAATCTCATCTCCATAGATTGTCAACATATGAATGGGATGAATGATTTTGTAACCTTTTAATGAAATTACATTTTTTTAGTGGAAGGTTATTCATTCTCTTGAAATAGAGAAGAAAAACGATAGCGTTCGCTAATCATTTTTCAATTCTCTTTTAGCGCATACGTTGATATTTTCCTCCATGGCGTTGTAAAAAACCTCTCTCAACAAGAGTGCGTCGTAATCGGGCAAAGTCTATCGTAAAGAGGTTGCATATCTTGGAAACTTCCGTTTCGCTATAGGTTTTTCCCATTTGAAAGGCTTCACCAATTTTTGATAGCATCTCTTCTGTTTCTAAATGGCGGTCGCTTAAATTTTCCCTATTCCGTTCATGTTTATTTTCTAGCATTTTCCACACTGTCTCTTCGGCTTGAAATCCTTCTGTTGTGTTGTGAATAAGTCCAAGATTCAAAAGGCGATTGATGGATTTGTGAATGTTTTTGGCATCTGAATCGACATGTTTGAGGATATCAGTAAGATTTTTTGCACCAAGGATGATGGTGGCATAAACAGCGCGCAGTGTCGGTGATGTCATGGCAGAGATCAGTGAATTGCGGGTATTGCGTTTGTGAAGGGTTTCTTTTCCCATGGGCAAAAGATCGTTGCGAATGGGAAGTTCATTGATTTCTATGAGTTCTGCTTGTAGTGATTGTGCGCGTACAATTTGTTCGGCTGGGGTGCGTTTGCGAATAATTCCCAGACCACCTTGGCGATATTTGTGGTTTTCGGGGAGTGTTAAAGCCTCATAGGAGCCATCAAGCCGATAGAGGAGTTCTTCCCAGATAGGGGTTCTAACACGTCGAACCCGTTGTTCGCCATTGAGAGCAATTGTTGTTATCATTGTTGGTTCATGCAAACAAAGATAACCACCAGGTGTGATATGTTCCCAAAGGGTTAGAACAAATCGTACATCATCTGCGGGGGTTCCTGCATCAATCCAAGCAAAATCTATTGGCGCCCAAGATTTGAGGGTGCTTTCATCAAGAGAGAAAAAATTTTCATTGATAAATGTTACAGTGTCTTTTTTAATGCTATCTTTAAGAAGTTCTTGCCATGCTTCTTCTGCTGATTGACCTTCTACTGTAAAATCATCAATTGTGATAAGCCGTGGTTCGTAATTCTCAAGGACTCCTGAAGGATCAAGCAACGCTGTGCGCTCTTCCCAAATGGCGGATTCTAAAAGCTTTTTATCTTGTTGCCATGATAATTTCGCTTTTTGAAGTGCTTTTGCGATAAAGCGCGTACTATCACCAGCACCGATTTCAATGACTGTGCGCGGTCTTGCCATTTGAATAAGCGTATGGATAAGTTGAGCACTATTTTCTGTTCCCATGCCAGGTCTTATCAGCTGCATCTTTTTATCCTTATAATGTGAGCAATCGTAGCATTCCTGCTTTTACAAGAAACTTTATTGAATCCTCTAGCGGGTATTGAAGATGCATTGGTGTGGCAGCTTTCTGCAAGAGATGTTTTGTTTTTTCATGAAGCCGGATTGTGCGCCCATTAAGTTGATTAATGGCAAGAGTGCCAAGAGGAGAATCGATGATACGACATGTTGTCTCTCGTAAAAGAGCTGTTGCATCATTTTCTGAAAAGGCTTTTTGATCTGTTTCGATGAGACCGTGTCGTAGCAGTGATATCAAAAGACTTCCAGAGGCAAGAAGAGTACCATTGAGTTTGATTTCTTTTAAGGATTGGACAAGGCAGCCTTCACGAAGTGCTTCAAATATGGGAAAGTCGAATCCGCCAAATGTCGCTCCTTTTGTAGAAACAATGGTGATGGGTTGTATTTGCCGTTTGCCAATGAGTGCTGGTTTGTTTCTCGTTATCTGTACGTCCTTTGCCCATTGAACGCGTGATAAAGGATTGAGTTCACGTGGGTAGACAGCGAAAGAATTGATGGCTATAGGTGGTGTTGGTTTTTGCAATTCAAGTGTGTGGATGCTTTCATTCAAGTCATGTAGCATATAGTCTGCCAGTTGCCATACATAACCACCTGTTCTATTGTAAAAGTTTAAGCCTATAGGGTCTTGTTGCATGATGTTAAACTGTTTTCTTCTGCTTTGAAATATCAAGTTTTGGCAATGGTTGTTTGCTGGGGTTGTTTGTTCCTCCACACGAGAATGGTTTATCAAAATCACATTGCTTGGTATGGGGTTGCATGGGAGATACAATAATTTGATTAGGTGATGATTTTTATGCCATTTTTGGGCATGGTTTTTTTCGAGAGAAAAGATGGCAAAGTTTGCTAGGCATTATCCCATTCCTTTTTTTGCATAGCGCGGTTTAACGTAAAGCCTAATAGGCCTGCGATCATGGTGGCAATGCCAATGATAAACAGTGTGCTTTGGGTGTGATGCACTTTTACAAAACCAGCTCCTAGAAAGCCAAGGCACACCGCTGTT
>NZ_JBHIPC010000106.1:421-5488 GCF_042195765.1 Bartonella sp. AP3QHHD | reverse complement strand
GCTTGATGGTTCACTGAAAGATTTAGAGAAGCGCTTAGAGACCTTAAGAGAAGAGTTTGAAGATTTGAAAGAGTGTTCATTAGACGAAGTGCTCTGAATGATGTGAGGACGAAAACAGATGAAGATACCCGATCATGAACATGAATATTTGATACCTGTTGCAACGAAAGAAGAAATGATAGCAGGAACTTCTCAAGACAGCGTTGTTGTTCCGAAGCTTTTAGGGACGGCATCTTTGTATTCGTATGAAACCTTTGCGCCGTTAGAGCAGGTTGTTAATGCACGTCAAGAAGCAGAAAAAGCCATGTCGCGTGCGAATGGCGCGCAACAGGTTGCAGAAGAATCGAAGAGGGTTTCGGAACAAGCGCTTAGCGAAGTGACGAAAACAGTTCAAACAGCGACAACAGCGCTTACGACGTCTCATGAAGCGAAGGAAGAAGCTAAAGCAGCGACGACAACGGCTAGCCTTGCGAAAGAGACAGCGGATACAGCCAATGGCTTAGCAGAAGAAGCCAAGAATACTTCTGATGCAGCGAAGCGCATGGCAGAAGAGACAAAAGGAGCAGTCGATAGAGCCTCAGGGGAAATCAATAGTACGAAAGGTTCATTGGCTACGGCATTACAACGTTTTGAAGAGGTCAAACAGAGCAGTGAGAATGCTGTTAATTTATCGACCGAAGCCAAGAGGTTAGCCGATGAATCGAAGACCATTGCAACGCGTGCAGAACAAACAGCAAGAGAAGCTTCACAAACAGCAACAGAGACGACGCAAGTAGCAGCGACGGCGGTAGCAACGTGTCATGAAGTTAAGACTGTAGCCATGCAAGCAAGTCTAAAGGCAGATGGAGCCAAACAGGCAGCCGATGATGCCAAGGATATTGCAGAACAATCAAAAGAGTTATCAGAAGGTGCGACATCTTCTGTTACAGAACTCACAAAAACAGCCTCACAAGTACAAGCGGGAGTAGAGACAGCATTAACAGCTTCAAGAGAAGCCAAATCACAATCAGAGGCAGCTGTAAGCACGTCAGAAGAGGCGAAAAGTTTAGCGGAAAAAGCGAATACGGCATCTACAGAGGCGCAAAAGGCATCAGAACAGGCATTAAGAGAAGCGACTTCTGCGAAAACAACAGCGGGCGGGGCATCTAGTATAGCCAATGATGCGAAAGGGAGTGCTGAGGCAGCTAAAACATTATCAGAAGAAGCAAAACGGTTGGCAGCAGCATCACAGGAGACAGCAGAAACAGCAAAGGCTAAAGCCGAAAGTGTAGAGGCAGTTGCGAATGAAGCAAAATCTACAGCGACTACAGCATTAACAGAAGCAAGAGAAGCTAAGAGTACGGCATCTGAGGCGAAGGGTTTGGCGGAGGAAGCAAAAAGCGCCGTTGATAAGGCGACAGCGAAAGTAGAGCAAGCTGTAAAAGAGGCTAGCGATGCGAAATCTAAAGTAGAAAATTTAGAGACTGTTGCGATTGAAGCGAAATCCACGAGTGAACAAGCAAGTCAAACCGCCTCTAGTGCAAAAAGCTTATCAGAAGAAGCAAAAGAAGAAGCAAGGAGCGCCAAAGCGACAGCCTTAGAAGCGAAAAGTGCAGCAGATAGTGCAATAGCGAAAGCGGAGCAAGCCCAACAGAGCACAACAGAAGCCTCTAGAATAGCTTTGGAAGCGAAAGCGGTAGCAGAGTCTGCGGCGCGTTCAGGAGAGACGGCAGGGCAGGTGAATGCAGAAGCGGTGAAGGGCATAGCACAAGAGGCGAAGCGTAAAGCGGAAGCAGTAGAGAAGGTAGCAGAAGAAACGAAAGGTGCTTTGGATGGTCTAAAACAATTAGCCAATAGTGCGAAGTCTATAGCCGAAGAGGCAAAGAAGGTAGCTGATGGTGCACAAAAGAAGGCATCACAGGTAGAGACAGTAGCGGGTGAAGCTGAAAAGATAGCAAAAGAAGCCAAACAGACAGCAGGTTATGCTAACCATGAGGCGGCACAAGCGCGCAGTGAGGTAGAAAAGGCAAAAAGTACAGCTCATGAAGGATGGAGTAATGCCAATAAAGCGCAGGAAGTAGCAGGTGACGCTAAGACTATAGCAAGTTTAGCGCGTACGTACGCAGATGAAGCCAAGAAGATAGCGGAAAATTCAGGCAACACAGCTCATCAAGGGTGGAGTACAGCTAACAACGCGAAGGAAGTAGCCGATAACGCTAAGACTATAGCAAGTTTAGCACGGACATATGCAGACGAAGCCAAGAAAAAAGCGGAATTAGCAGATTCACAATCCTATCAAGCTAAGGGCGAAGCCGAAAAAGCCAAGGAAATAGCTAATAGTGCAAAATATACAGCAGAACAAGCACAGAAAGCGGCAGAAGCGGCGGGTAAAAAGGCAGCGTCTTTAGCATCATCTTTAGAAGACAAGCTAGAAGAGACAGAAAAAACAGCGAAGGAAGCCAAACAGAAAGCTGTTTATGCCGAAAATGATGCGAGGCAAGCTCGTAGTGAGGCAGAATCTGCGAAAAATATAGCTTATAATGCTAGTAGTACAGCTAACAACGCGAAGGAAGTGGCAGATAACGCTAAGACTATAGCAAGTTTAGCAGAAACGGCAGGCGAGGAAGCCAAGAAAATAGCAGAAGCAGCCAATTCACGAGCGTATGAAGCCAAGAATGAAGTAGAAAAAGCCAAGGAAATAGCGAGTAATGCAAAATATATAGCAGGAGAGGCGCAGAGGGCAGCCGAAACAGCGGGTAAGAAAGCCGCGTCTTTAGAAGAAGAAGCGGAAGAGGCACAAAAAATAGCCAAGGAAGCCAAGGAGTCTGCTGGTTATGCAAGACATGATGCGACGCAAGCGCGCAATCAGGCAGAAAATGCAGAGAAAATAGCCTCGTCTGCGAGGAGTAGGGTTATCGATATCAACCAAGTGGTTGAGAATTTTAAAGCCCCCGTAAGTTTAGCGCGGATGTACTCAGAAGAAGCCAAGAAAAAAGCCGAGTCGGCAGATTCACAAGCTTATCAAGCCAAGAGCGAAGCCGAAAAAGCCAAAGAAGTAGCCGATAGAGCGAAAAGGACAGCAGAAGAAGCCAAAAAAACAGCCGATATGACGAAACAAGAGCTTGGAGGGATCAAGAGTTCCCTAGCAACGGCAACAACAGCCCATACAGTAGCTTCACAGGCAAAAGCGCTAGCGGAAGAGGTAAACAATTTACTAAAACAGTCCAATTTAACGGTTCTTTCAATTTCCACACCGTTTCTTGTAGCGACAGGCAAAGCGCAATTAACCTTGAAAAAAGGAACACGCATAACTTTGGCATTAGGCAATGATATTTTGGTTGCAAGTTATACGGTAGATACAAGAATAAGCGTTCCTTCTCTTTCGGCGGGGAAGGATTATTATGTTTATTTGGTTTCTGATGGAGGACAGTCTCATAAATTTGTTTTATCAGAAAACTCTACGTATCCAAGGGATTACACAGTGAGTAATTCGCGAAAGATAGGAGGGTTTCATACGCTCTGTGCGGATGTTGGTACGATTTCCGGTCACCCCTTGTCTGGTTATAGGGCAGGGGATATTTTACCCAATTCAGTTTGGTGTCTCAATCACCGCCCGCATAGTTCACCAGAAGGTATGGTTTATGATCCTTTGCAAGATCTTTGGGTTGATATTTATCTTCAGTCAGGGACGGGTGAAAATACGAAATCAATGTATCGTACCAATATAACAACAAACCGTAATTATACCGAACATGTAACAGATATGGCGCGTGTTAAAAAATCTTTACTGAGTGATGAAGCGTTTGCTTCTGCTATGTATGGAAGCAATGAAAAGACACATATTGTTGGCAAGAAAGAACCAACCTCTAAGGTTTCAGGTGGATATAAGGATACGGCGAATCGTCGAATGATCTCGCATATCGGTTGTGAGGATGGTTGCGGTTATGTTTGGCAATTTTTATCGGGCACGTTTCCTATACCCATAAGCCGTACGCAAAATACGTTTGAAATGAGAGCATTGTTAGGGGGTGGTAGCTGGAGTAATACAACGGATAATGGGCGTTTTACTCGAGCCGCCATGATCGTCAATGGTGGAAATGAACAAGTTGCGGCGCGTGGATGTAGCCATACGCGTCATTTTGTTTAGGAGGGAGAGATGATAGATTATCCAGAACATTTAAATAGCAAAGAAGATTATCTGAACATGCTTTCTTTTGACAAAGTTGAAACAGTAAGAAGGCTAGGGAATCTTTTAGCAACACGTTTTTATTGGGTTTTTGTTAAAGAGCTTGGAGAGGGAGAAGAGGGGATTGAAGATGACACGCATAAGGTTTGTCTAACAACAACCATGCCGTTTGATTTAAATGGTGATTTTGTAGAAAAGCGTTGTCAGTATGAATTACAGGAAAGCGACTATGCGCCGCTCTTTCAACTTGGCTTTCGTGTTGAAGAAGTCGAGCAACTGATCAAAGAGCATAGCCAATAGAGATCATAAGAAAACATTTTTATCCAGCTCCACTTTTGTGGGGCTTTTTTTATGGAGCGTCAGATGAGAAAGATATCGAAAGAAGGATTAGAGCTTATCAAACAATGGGAAGGTTTGCGTTTAGAGGCATATAGAGACACGGCATGTATCTGGACGATTGGTTATGGTCACACCAGCAATGCGGGTCACCCCCTTGTCAAAAAAGGCATGTGTATTAGCCAAAAGCAAGCAGAAGAAATCCTTTGTGAAGACTTAAAGCAATTTGAGAAGACGGTAGAGGAATCGGTGACGGTTTCGTTAACGGATTGCCAATTCGCGGCATTGGTCTCATTTTGCTATAATGTAGGAACAGCTGCTTTTCGCAAGTCAACCTTATTGAAGAAGCTTAATCAAGGCGATTATGAAGCCGTACCCTTAGAATTACAGAAATGGAATAAGGTCGGTGGGAAGCCTCTTGCGGGTTTAGCTAACCGTCGAGCAGCAGAAGCGGGATTATGGGTAAAAGGGGCTTATGTTTCTTCGAATTATCAAAGGGTAGAAACGAAAACGGCAACCGGACTTCTTAAAATAGAAGCACTTGCCCCGATTATAGGGTCTTGTTC
>NZ_JBHIPC010000106.1:0-389 GCF_042195765.1 Bartonella sp. AP3QHHD | reverse complement strand
GCCAAGCGGTTTGGGGAGCAACGCTTATGATTTTTTGGCTAAAGAAATATTCTCTTATGTTTACAGCGGCTTTAGCCGTTTTTTTTATGGCTTTAGCCAAGGCGTTTCAGCTTGGCAAGCAAAGCGAACGGCAAAAGCAAACAGAGAATGCTTTAAAGACAGCAACAACCCGTCTTGAGGTAGAAAATGAAGTTAATCGAAAAAGTGATGCTGGTGTGCGCTCTGAACTTTCTCGTTGGGTGCGCGGCAAATAGGTCTGTTTCTTGTGGTGGCTGGTTGCCCATTTATTTGGATAATCAGGATGTTGCGGTCATCAGTTCCAACCTTGCAAGAGATATTTTGAAGCATAACAAGCAGGGAGCCCATTTATGTGGTTGGAAAGATGGTCA
>NZ_JBHIPC010000105.1:0-23051 GCF_042195765.1 Bartonella sp. AP3QHHD | reverse complement strand
GATCATCTGTGATGAAGCCCATAGAACGACTGGAGCTTCATTGGGAAGTGAAGACAATGAATCAGAATTTATCAAGGTTCATGATAACAGCATCATTCGGGGCAAAAAACGTCTGTATATGACAGCAACGCCGCGTATCTTTAGTGATACTGCTAAAAGGCGGGCGGATGAGATCAATGCTGTTTTGGCATCTATGGATGATGAAACCCTTTATGGCAAACAACTTCATCATTATACCTTCGCGGAAGCTGTCGATAATGAACTGTTAACCCCTTACAAGATTGTGGTCTTGGGAATTGATGAAACCTATATTACACCAGCCATACAAGAGATTATTGCCAATGAAAACCGTGAAATTGATTTAGATGATGCGGCAAAAATTATTGGCTGTTATAGAGCACTTACCAAAATAGATAAGCAACTGCTTTTAATTAAAAAATTACCAGTACCTAAAGGCCAAAATTGTCATGATCCTCCCGAGTATATTGCAGCCCCGAATAAAGCTGCAAATCTGGGTCAAACAGCTAGCTATGCCCGCTCTTCAACCAAGTTTGGTCATAACTAAAAGAAAAAGTCTCTTTGCCTCTGCCAGATGCAGCATAAAGCTGCCCCATGCGACATGGGACTTCCATGCCTGCCTAATGCGCCCAGACTTCTATCGCTTTTTGTTTTGACGCTTGCATTAATCTCTCTTGGGCACGCAGCGTTTCGTGTGCAGCAAGCCAGAATCCTGCAAACTGCGTCCCAGCGGATCGTTCCCTGCTAACAACAATAAATCTTTTCCAACCGTAAACAAGCATTATCGTTATCATTGACGGGGGTATTTTCATTGTTGTTTTGTAAATGACTCTCTTTCATAGTTCCCTCTTTTGAGAAAGTAATACGTTATTAAAATCGGTTCCTTTTGGAGCTTGCATGATAAAAACCTCAAAACCTTGCTATAAGCACGCGCAGCAAGGGTGAAACCTGCTTTACGCCCCCCATCATCTGCTGGTTTCTGATCTGTTTTGCAGCCATTGGCTTTTAAAAAGGTTCTATGAATGGCAAAGGAGCCGCCCCCTTAACAAGAGCAACCAACGCGGGCAGTGTCATTCCTAATGGGTGATGGCATTTATCGTGAAAACGTAAATCAGCAGGCAATTCACATGTGATCCCCCGATTGCGTAAATAGGTTTCTGCTAAAGTATCTTTTATCGGTTGGCTTTGTTGCCAAATCTTTTTTGCTCTTGCTGCTTTCTGTTTTGCTCGTTTGAGATCAGCACAACATTGTTTTGAGAAAGAGAGCGTCTGATCATAAGCTTTATCAAAAAAGGCTTGTTTTCCAAGCAAGCCAATTCTAATGAGCGCTTGTATGATCTCTCTAAAAGAGCAGCCAGCATAACAATAGAGTAAGAGACGCCCATCATGTCCATTGGCAAGGGATAAGCTAGGCAATTGATCATCATGGGCTGGACAACGGGCACTTCCATAATGCCCATGCCAACCCCCACGCAAGGCATTTGTGATGCCCTGAGAATTTTCATAAAACATATTATTGTCCTGTTACTTGCGTCACAGAACGGATTTTGCTATTCATTCTTTGAGTGAAAATGGAAAGCCTTGTCCGTCCTTACGTGACAAGGTTTTCTTTTTATGCCGCGTCGTTATAACTTTGCTGTTTCGCTTGCTCGATGACATTCAAAAGATCTGATTGTAACCAACGCGATAAAAAGCCAAATTTTAAAGGTTTGGGGAGAGAGCCATTGGTCACATGACGGCGGAATGTTGAAACACTCATATAAAGCAATTTTGCACTTTCACGGTCTGTTAAAAGAATATCATTTTCTGTCATACTAAAATCCTTTCACTATAAAAATAGAAACACATCATAACCATTTATTAACCACATTTTGGTTCATTTTTGAAGGTATTTTATTTATAAAAAACAATATTTTATCATACAATTTCTGATGTGATAATTTATGAGTCTTATTAAGAAAGAATGAGAGACAAGAGAGTTAAAGTTATCCACAGATCATAGGGTTATTCACCCCATATCTTAGGTTTGACCCGTGACATAAGCCGCCCATTTATCCATATAGACACGGCACTGTTCTAGATAGTCAGTACGACGATAGGCACGCTCTACTTGTCCTCCTACTGTATGACTTAGAATAGTTTCTGCGACCTCATAGGGGGCATCGGTTATTTCAGCGAGCCAATTGCGTAAACTAGAGCGAAAACCATGCGGGCAGGCTTCAAGTTTATTGTCTCTCATATATTGAGCCATACACTTCTCAGCGAGGGGACCGCGACCTCTAGCAGAAAAAAAGAAATCATTGCGAGAAAGCAAGCGCGCTTGTTTTAAAACTTCTAATGCCTCTGTTGATAAGGACACACGAAATTCTGTTGTAGCATCACGCTTGCCTTTCATATTTTCAGCAGGGATAGTCCATATATTACCCTCAACTTGATCCTTATGGATATGACATAAAGGATTTGTGCGAACGCCTGTCAGAATAAGCAAACGCAAAGCCAGTTGTGTCATAGTTGTTTTTTGACAAAGCGTTTGATAAAAAGCCGGCACATCTCTCCAATCCATGGCTGGTCTATTAATAACCTTATGACGTTGTTTGCCTAAGAGAGCGCGTGCTTTTTCCGTTGCTTGTAAATCAACATCCAAACCTAATGCAGCCGCATGTTTGAGACAAAGATTAAGACGCATCAATGCTGTTCGAGCAATTACAGCTTTTGTATGCCAAATGGGAGAAAGGGTATTGCGTATCTCTGTTTGCGTAATCTCTGAAACGGGTAAACAGCCTAATTTAGGGAGAATATGAAGGCGTAAAGGTGTAAACCATTTACCATTTTTACCATCACCTTTTAATTCAGCTTTACGAGTTTCAAAAGTATCTAGTGCAATATCTTTTAAGTAATGGAGATTGCTTATTGCCTCACGCTTTTGTTTTTCACGTTCTTTAATAGGGTCACGCCCTTCACGTAAAACAGTCCGCCATCCTGTTGCCAATTCACGGGCTTGTTTTAAAGAAACATCTCGCAAGGCACCCAAGCCTATTTCGCGGCGCCGACCATGAATGGTATAACGATAAAGCCATTGAGCACCACCATCTTTACGCTTATGGAGAAGCAAGCCGGCACCATCATTATATTTGCCAGCCCCCAATGTTGCGACAGACCTTGCATTAAGACGGTTCATAAGAGCCATTTTTACTCCTTTCTTATACAGTTTTTACCCACACGCCAGCCCCGCTTTTGACGTGCAAACGAATGGTTTTGATTGATTCAAGATAAGCAGATTTGAAATGAGATAATCCTACAGTATTAGTTTTTTCATTCAATATGAAAACAATAAGTTATCATTATAAATCAATGCCTTGAACACAGGGTTTTTGCCATTGTCAATCCGCCCTGCACTATAAGCCGGTGCTAAGAGAATTCCAGGTTCCACACCCAAATGCCCCCGCGCATGCGCTAAGGCATGCACACCGGTCAAGTGAGTATTGGATCCCACCATTTCGGTTTGTGTCTCAGCAATGGTTGACTTTTCTTCCACCCGCACAAGGATAATTTGTGCCTCAATCCCCTGCGCGCACACGGCTTTAATGACATCAAGAGCTGTGCTTCTTGTCCCAAGCTTTTGGATTTTTTCTGTCTCATGGCTAAAAACTAACACGGGCTCGTTGAGGGGAAAAACTTGGTTGTCAGCATCAGGGGCTGTAACAACCGCCCCAAGGGCGGTCTGATCAAATGTTGCTAAGGGACGTGATTTTTTACATTGATTATCCCTATTGACCTTAAATTATTGTCAAATACACAGAGTTATTCTTTATTTTGAGCTTTTCTTAATTCTGTAATGGGAACACCCCCAATACCCCAATTGTCTGTCTCCACTTCATCAATCACGACAACAGTCGTTTTCGGATTTTTATTCAGAATATTAACTAATAATTGAGTTGCCCCTTCTATTAGTTGCCGTTTCTGTTCAGAGGTAACCCCTTCATTAGTAATTTTAATATTTATGTAAGGCATAAGATCTCCATAATTTACAAATATTGAATAAAAAAGCTCAAATAAATGAACGCAAAAAGATTAAATATTAATACATAATAACTATGCATTTTAAAGCTCGTATCCACCGGTGAAATACGTAGGCTACTGGAAGCAAAAATAGCATTTATTGATACAGGAGAAAGGAGTTGAGCTGCAATAAAGAAGCAAATCCAAACCAAATAATCCGTAACCCCATAAGCCATCGATGACCCTAGTAAGGGAAATGCCAAACTAAATAGCACCATAGGATGAATTCCTACTACACTGAAAATTGGCAATACAAAGAGAATACAGGCATAGTGCTGCCAAACAGAAAGTGATGCCAATGAGTGACTAAACGTCACCGGCAACAAAGGAATAAGCAAATCACAAGTAGATATTAGCAGACTACAACCTAGCAACAACATAATTTCACTGGATATACTGCGTATCACTGCCACCAAAGGAGTCAAAAAATCAATACTGCGTGAACTCACACGCTCAATGACGTATAGAATGCTTGCCGTCAATGCAATGCTTTGTAGTGCATTCAACTTGATAACTGTCAACGCAACGATAAATGTTAGCCAGAAAAATATCAAAAAAATCCAAATTCTTACTCTCTCTCCTTCTTTATTCGCTCTTCTCTCATCGCAAATAATCGGGTTAGCTAGCGGTACAACAGGAGAAAGGCACAACAACAACAGACTGAATAGAAAAAGTGGTATCCCCAAAGCAGCGGATGTGAATATTGGTGTTCTAGGCATAGCAGAGAAAACTGTTGCTGCACCGATGCTGGTCGGCATCAGTACCATCGTGATGCTCATCATTCGCATCACAATAGCGGCCAAATGGCGAGAGGGAAAAACACTTTTTTTCAAGGCATCAATCATTAGGGGGATAACCCCCAAACTCATCGGCCAAGCTAAAAACGCAGTCAGTATCGCTATGGACAGGGTAAGCGAACCCTTTCCATAGCGCATCAACCGTTCAGAGAGAAATTCTGAAATACGCCATGTATTCATCACATGGCGCAACAATCCCATGGCGAGTAATAGCCAAAAGACATCAGTAAAACGCACAAGCACAGTACGAACATCAGGCAAGTGCCAACGCCATATCAGCACTAAAGTACAAGCCAACAGGATGAACACACCACTGCGTGCATTCCCCTTCAACCACCAGTATGGTATCGTCAAAAGCAAATAACCGAAAACAGTCACTCCAGCCAATGGAATAAGAAACCAAGTTCTTATTGAGATAGACATAAGAAAAATGAATAGCATCAGCATCGCCATTATAACGGATACGGAGGACATGCGTATCAGGAAGCTTTTTACATCATCAATGTACATTAATTGTTGAATCTTTGACTGAGTAGCGATTAAGAAGCTGCTCGTACATGTCAGTGACACAGCGCCCTGCGTCCCGCAATGCACGCGAATTAACTAAAGGCCTAGGCAAAATATATGTATAAAAATTAGGCCCCTCTACTGGATTACCGACCACCCATAATGTATTTTGTATTTGCCCTTTAGTGTCTATAGGATGCTGCCGACGGTCAATATCAATACCACCAGGATGATATCCTTGGTTGATAAATGGTCGAATGATGCCCTGAGCAGCCAAATTTTTGATAAAAGGAGACTCATCACGCAACGGAGAAAAACTATCAATCTTGGCCGTGATCAGCACATCTCCATCAACTGAACTGTTTTCATCTTGGAAAACAGACTGAATTTCGAAACGGCTAGTACTAGCATTGAGAACAAGTTTAGGTGAAGGGCCGCCAGCCAAAGTCACGATACCAGCCTCCATCAGAGCCTTCAACTCTTGGTTTCGCTGCATCGGTGGGCCGACAGAAATACGGTTAAAGTTTGGATTAAAATATTCAATAAAGTACTTGTGAGATGAAGACGTTAACCCGCAAAAATCAATTGCTGAACGTAAGATATCACGGACATCTCGTAGCACATCTGTAGCAGCTTTCACTGGGCCATCAACATTACCTTCAGCGGAAGAATGAAGATCGTCCTTCAAATGCTCCATGAAGAATCTTGTATAATCCTTCAAAGAGGCAAATATTTTATTTCGATGAGGATACAGCAACGCTTGAATACACTGCTCGTCTTTGGAAGTAACAACATAGGTTTCAGGGTCTAGCCAGTGCCCCAGCTGCGTACTTCGATAGACATAACACATTTCTTTAAGCAACAGAGGTAAAAGCTGCGTTTCGAAATCCAGCTTCGGAGAACCGTTAGCAATGCTGGATTGCTTACGCAGATGATGTATTGCATCGAGAGTAAGGAATGATGGTATGTATTGCCCACTACCACCCTTTTGATTAATCCCGCGACTACTAAAAGGCAATGTTTGACGGGAGAATAAAGCTATCTTCGGTTCTGTGCCGCTTGGCATGTAGCGCAATTGTCCAGCATTTTCAGTAAAAGTCCCACCGCGACCGTAAGTCAATTGCGACAAGACATCATAGCTAGTTAATCCAATTCCCTGCACCAGCACACGAGACTGAGATTGTATAGAGTCCAACTTTTCAATTGGATAAGGATTCGAATAATAGTTCAAAAGCGCATTTTTCATTTGGTGAGCAGCGACAAACTGTTGCAGGCTTTCATCATGCGATGAATATATATTCTTACCGTGACCCGTGGTCATATAAACAAAATCTACACTATAACGACAGCCATCTTCCAAAAGAACATCCGTTTTATTATCTTGGTGGATATGGAGATTAATAACCTTTTGTCGGATCTCCTTAATACGAATACCGGAAGGTAAATCTTGCGTGAGTTCTTGGTAAGCCCAAGACAGGTATTCCCCTAACAAACGACGTGATAAATAATCATTTTCTTTGATTTCTCTCCCAACATCATGCTCTGTACGAGAAAAAACACCGTTAATATTACGATAACCTTGTTGAATAGCCCATTGATAGAAATTCGGTCCCTTCCGAATAGGCCCGACACCCTTAACTGTATCATCACCAAATAAAGTAATCTGGCAAGCGACAGTGTTAACCAATAAATGATCTGGCTGATGCACACTATGGGTACCGGTTCCCATCTCATTGGGATCAATCAATAAAATATCAATGTTCCCAGAAAATGGATAATGGGAATAAAGTGTGAGCAAGCGTTCGAGAATACTGATCCCACGAGGACCAACGCCCAAAATAGCGACTGTAGAGTGAAGCATTCTGTAATCTCCCCTATTAGAATAATTTGACTTTCACAAAATGTTTCAAAAAGAATGGAATAAATTCTCTCGACTTTTTAGTGAAGATTGCGGGTTTATGAAACGCCAACGACCTTTTTACAAAGACAATATTGACAGATTCCAGCAGCAGCAAAAAGCGCTACAGCACCACAGATAACGGAAAGCGCAATGGCATGTGAACCAAACTGTAAAAAACTCGTCAAGAGAGGTCCTAATATTTGGCCAAAACCGTAAGTTAAGGTAGCCAAGCCTAGCAGATTTATGCCATACGGCGCATACAAACGCTTAGCTAACGGCATAACTAGAGAGGTCGTCCCCATAAAAGTAAATCCAAACCCTATACAACTGAGAACGATCAGTACAAGAGACTGGCTGAATAATGTCAGTAATACGCATCCTCCTTGGATAAGCAAATTGAGCATCAAACAACGTAATACCCCCCACCGATGGGCTCCCCATAACCAAATGAAACAACTAGGAACAATGGCAATTCCGACAAACGACCATAAGTGGTTAGCGAGTAGTGGGAAATTAAATGTTTTCGCCATCAGAGGAAGATATGTCGCGACAATAATATAACCAAACCCAGCAAGCCCATAAATCAGAGCGAGTTCCCACCAAACGATATTTTCGTGTGCCAATGACTCATTAATAGCAAATTGAGACGCATCAACACGACGTGGAAATAAAATAAACAACAAGAGCAACAATACAACAGATATAAAACCAGCTCCAAACCAAATATTTTTCGCGTTCAGCGATTTACTCAAACCAATAATAACATACTCATTACCCAGCAGAATACCAACTCCCACACCTGCATAGAGCGAAGCAATAACCCACAACTTGTGACTATGCTGCATAACCATCATAGAACCAAAAATCATCATTGCCGCACTCGCGATACCGGCAGCAAAGCGGATAAAGAAGACCAAGTAAAAGTTTGTTGTTAATACCATGGCAAAAATAAGTGCACTCGTCACTATAGCTGCACCAGATAACATGTAGGGAGCACGAGATATATACCCAAATCTGCAAAACGAAAAAAACATACTCCCAACTAAATAACCGCCATAATTAGCGCTAGCTATATAAGAAAGTTGCTGAAAGGTAAACAATCCTTCATCCAACATAACTGGAAATACCGGCGTATAGAAAAATCGCCCAATCCCCATCCCCAAAATCATAATAATCATACCGAATACAGCGATTTTGAAATAACTCAAATCTTGACGATTATTTTTCCCCCCCATTACTCTTAATCCCTTAACTAATAATTCGTTCATCCGCATTCTATCTCATTGAGAGTAACACTTATCTCAGAGAATAAAAGCCAATCTAGCCATTTGTTTAGGTAGCCAGAGCAACATATTTAACGATTATTGTCAACATTACT
This sequence comes from Bartonella sp. AP3QHHD, assembly GCF_042195765.1. Classification (NCBI taxonomy): domain Bacteria; kingdom Pseudomonadati; phylum Pseudomonadota; class Alphaproteobacteria; order Hyphomicrobiales; family Bartonellaceae; genus Bartonella; species Bartonella sp. AP3QHHD. Next base: position 14,392 of record NZ_JBHIPC010000105.1, on the reverse strand, counting down.
GGATCAGTTATATGCATTTCATCGTTTTACGCCCTGCTCCATGTATGATCTTCTCCCTACAAAGCTTCTTTTTCAGAAAAATAATGGCTGAAATTAAGCAGCAATAACAACGAGAAAATCAATAAGCACGCCCCCGTTCAGACAAGACAATATCCCCTAAAGCTCTGCTTCATCAGGTATGACTAAAATACCCTCACAAGGTTGCGTTATGTTCACATGGTGAACACCTTCAACCATCAGGCGGCTTAGTATCCAACTTAAAGACAAATCACGCCCAAGCTTTTGCGCACGCGCCCATTCTGCTCTTAAATTCTGCTCCGCTCTTTCCAAAACAAAGGAGCCTTCATCCGGTAACAACCAAAAATCAATAGTATTGAAGGGTATAAAGGCTACTTTTAATATAGCTTTGTTTTTTATCAGCAGCAGTAAAAAAGTTTGTGTTTTTTACAAAGATTGAAATTTATTCATTTTTTATCGTATATCTTATGCTATTAATTTTAAGTTAATAAAGATCATAGAGTTTTAATCTGATGAGATGCGTTCTTTTCTTAATGTACATTCATCAATATTTTATGTAAAAATATCTACTTTACATCATAAAAGTGTATTTACAATAATAATATTTTCATATAGGTTCTCCTATCATATAAGTGGTGAATAATGAAAACATCAATAAAGGGGGGGATCATGGATCATTCAGAATGTAATTAATGACTAAAGAAAATTCTTTTCCCTAGAAAATAAATCTAGGGAAAAGTTGGTTTACTCTACAAGTGGGGAGGAGAAATGAAACAACAATATATTTTAGGAAAATACACACGTGTTGTTGTTCGTGAAGAGGATGCTATTTTTGGTGCGGGTTCAAAGCAGTTTATTATCAATGATAAAAATTTTTGGGAGAACTTAGTGCTTATTGCGGCACAATGGATCAAAAAAAAGACAGTAGATGAAGTTTACAATTCACTATCATTAATCATGTTAAAAGAAAATTTTGACCATGCGTTTGATTTTCTTGTTTCTAACCATTTTCTTGTCAAAGCTGAAACATCAAACAATATTTTCAATAATCGGTATTCCAGAAGTCATCTCCATTATCAAAGCTATGGTATGCATCCAACCTCCGTTCAGCATACTCTTTTGCAAAAAAGTGTCGTCATTTTAGGGTGTGGTGGGATTGGTAATCATGTATCAGCAATGCTTGCATCCTCTGGCGTTGGAAAATTGACTCTTGTTGACAATGATGTGATCGAAATGACCAACCTTACCAGACAAATTCTTTTTACTGAAGAAGATATCGATCTTCCGAAAACAACAGTTCTTAAACGTGAGCTGATGCGGAGAAACAGCCAAATTGAAGTTCATGAATTACAAATGTTGATTACTGAAAAAGAGGATATCAACAAATTACCCAAAGCTGATTTATGGATCATTTCTGCTGATTCACCTGTTCAGCTAGGCCTATGGATCAATGAATGGTGTGTAAAAAATAAACAAGCCTATATAAATTCCGGTTATGTTAATGATATAGCTGTCTTTGGTCCATTTTACATACCTGGTAAAACTGGTTGTTACGCATGTAGCTCGTCTATAGGCAATCTTCCAGCAAAAAGTGATCATCTTATTTATGAAGCTTGTGTTATGATTAATAATAACTTCAAAGTTGCTACATTTCCCCCTGTTAATGCACTTTCAGCTGCCATGTGTGCTAATGATGCTCTTAAATTTTTGGGTGGTTATGGAAGCCTTCTTTCCACGGATCGCCGTGTGGGGATATGGAGCAGCCAACTTTTCACAGAAGAGCGTTCTCTAAAGAAAAATCCTCACTGTAAGGTTTGTGGAACAACACAATGAACAGACCACGCACCCTTGCTCTCACCTATGGATCCTATAATGCTGTACGCATGCTGATCGGCGTTTACCATGCTATTTTTTTAATGTCCATGGGAGTTAGTCTGGCGCAATTAGCTCTGCTTCAGGTTGTCTTTTCCACCACCATCCTGCTGCTTGATTTTCCCTGTGCTGTTTTATCTGACAGATATCGGCGTAAATATTCCGTTATGGCTGGGGTCTTTATGACAGGAGTATTTTATCTTCTATGCCTTCAAGCTCCCAATATGACAGCACTTATTATTGCGCAAATTCTCTATGCAGCAGGCATTTGCATCATTGTCAGCGCCATTGACGGATGGATTTACCATTCTCTAGGCGATAAACAGGATCACTTTTCGCATTATGCTCATCTCTACCACCAGGTTAACTCTTTCGGAAGTATTCTCAGTGGGATTGTAGGAATTGGAACGATCTATTACTCTGGACAATATTTTATGGGATATATCATCTCATGCCTCATGATGGGATTTATTTTTTTGATATTCCTTATTGTTCCTGAAGAAAAGAAAACGACAATTGAAACATCCAAAACAAAAACAATCTTGCACAATGCCAAGGAAACGCTCTGGATATTTCAAAATACAGTAGGAGGAGCATGGTTTATTTTCCTCATGTGCCTTTTTAGCGCTGGTATTCAGATTATTTATCATTTCTGGCAACCGATAATACTTTCAGGGGGAAAAATTCATCACCTCAACGGTTCGCAAATGCTCATCTTGATGTGCTGCCATATTGGAGCCTTTTCAGCACAATATTTTTCAAATTTACTGATGTCTAAGTATCATGTTCTTGATAAAAAATATAAGAATTCTATAAAATATTTTTCCTTCTTTTCTGCACTGATGTGCATAGCGCTCTATTTTTCAGTTCATAGCCATCAAACTGCTGCATCAGTCATCGCCTTCTCTTTAATCCATGGATTTATTTGCACTGTACCGATCGGTGCAAAAAGCTTATTTTTCTCAGAACTTAATCAAAAACAAACGCAGCATATTTCCGGTGTTGTTGGTGCTGTCTCTTTTAGCGGAAGAATATTTTCAATTACAGTATTGAGTATTATTTCTTTTCTTCCTGCAAAAGTTTCTCCATCTTACTACCTAATATTACCGACCATTACTTTTTTCATATGTGGTTTGATTGTCATGAAATGGATGAAACACTCTCAAAAGTCTCTATGATGAGAGGAAAATTTTAAAATTATTACCCACAATGTTTTCTTCTAAAAGAAATCTATAACTTTTTTGAGAGCATTGCCACATCCAACTTTCAATATACAATGCAAATATAAAGCAACACGTTGATTTATAATGATAATATACCAAACGCGAATATTGTAAGATTTTTTCTTTTCAAATCTGCTTTATGGTTGAAACAATCAAAATCATTTGCTAGCACATCATAAGCAAAGAAAGCCGTATAAATAAAAACGATTTAGAAAGGAAAAATGCCTTTTATGAACTCTCATAGTCAAAATCTATAACAACAGGAAGGCAGATATATAATATGCCTCTTTGCATCTTCATAAGTATACAAATGGTGTGGCTTTATAAGGCTTTATATGTCTCACAGAAACTTTTATGTTTTATACCATTTACGAGGCAGCGTCGCAAAATGGGCTTATACACATTGCAAAGATATCTCTTTAAAACAAGTGCATAAATCGGCAACACAAGTATATTTGTGTTTAGAACATGCTTTTTATATGAGAGGCATAATCCCAACGGGATAAACAGAATTCCGATACACAGTCAACTGCTTTTATAACAATAGATGGCGGAGAGGAAGAGATTCGAACTCTCGAGAGCCTTTTGAGCCCTACTCCCTTAGCAGGGGAGCGCCTTCGACCACTCGGCCACCTCTCCAACAGAGAGGCATAAATGGTATCAACAGAAAGTTCAAGACATTTTCGATTTTTTTCCCAAATATCTGAAAATTTTTCTCCTATTGATCCCATAGGAAGCAAAAGTTAATAAAACAAAAATTGTGTCTTTTTTACCACAGCATCTCGAATAGTACATGTATATATTACAAAAAGGTAATTTCATATTTGAAACTCTAAAAAGATTAGTTATAGCTAAAATAACAAGTGCTGCGTATTTTACTTATGTCTTTGTCCTTAATGCGTTAGGCAAATGGTACTCTTTAGAAGAAATTTAACCGGACCTCGGAGATCCCATATGAATATTAAATCCCTCTTTTTAAGCTCTACAGCAGCTTTTTTAGCAATTTCTGGAGCACATGCTGCTTCAACAGTTATCGCCGAACCTGAACCTGTAGAATATATTCGCGTTTGTGATGCCTACGGAAAAGGATATTTTTATATCCCTGGAACAGAAACCTGCATGCGTTTATCAGGAAATGTTCGTACTGATTTTATAGGCGGTGATAATATCGATGCAACAACCGAAACTGAACTAAGAGACAAAAGAAAAACCTATGGCGCATCATCACGGCTCACCCTTGTTTTTCAAGCAGCTTCTGAAACAGAAATGGGAACACTTCGTTCATATGCAAGAATTTATTCAAGCTGGGGTGATGGTAATGATAAAGCTGGTGCAAGGCTTGCAGCAGCTTACATTGAACTGGGTGGTTTTCGCGTAGGTCTTGATGATACAATTTTCAACAGTTGGACTGGTGGTTATGGAAATGTTCTCAATGATGACAGCATAGCACCTGCCGGCACAACACGCACTAATTTTATTTCCTACACCTTTAATGGTGACTCTGGCTTTTCTGCTATTATCGGCGCTGAATTAGGCAATAATGCAGATGCTCTTCCAGGAACAGTAGGATACTACATTGATAAAGATGATAAGCTTGTTTCTATCACGAATGATACTCTTCCAAGTAAAGCAATTAAAAATTACACCCCGAATGTGGTTTTGGGTATAAAGTTTATGCAAAAATGGGGTGGTTTTTCAGCGGTTGCAGCATATGATACTTACTACAAAAAGTGGGCTGGAAAAGTACGTGCAGATTTCAATGTCAACGATCGTTTCAATCTATGGGTAATGGCTGGCTATAAAAATGGTCTTGATTACTACACAGTAAATACAAAAAATGAATTATCACGACAAAGCACAACAATTTATGCAAACTGGGGTGGTAAATGGGCTGCTTGGGCGGGTGCCACTTACAAGCTTACTCCAAAAGCAAATTTGAATGCTCAAGTTTCTTATAGTGCTGTAAAAACCTTTGCAACTTCTGTAAATATTACATACACGCTGGTTCCAGGATTTGTGATTACACCTGAATTAACCTATGTTTCTTGGAACGATGATCGCGTTGTGACGGATAAAAATAATGATGAAAAACATTTATTCAATAAGAAAAGTGCTTTTCAAGGTATGATCCGTTTACAGCGTTCATTCTAATCCTATTTAAGCTACAGCTTTTAAAAACTGGCAACATGGTTTGCCAGTTTTTATTTTTGAAATCAAATATCATGAAGATCTTTTCCTGATACTTATTGTCTTGTCTCTCGGAAAAAACCGACTTAGTTTCATAAAACTACTCTTAAGATTAACCTGATATGCTTGATAAGAGCACCTCACACGGGCTTTTACACATCACTTCAAACACAATCTCTTCCTTACCCTTTAAAGCATGAATAACCCCCATTGCTTTATGCCTAAATTGATTTTTCTTGGTAATTTATACCTAACCTTTGCAATTTAGGTCATGAACTTCTCTGGTCAATTCTATACTGAACAGATAAAATATTGAAAAAACAAGACATCATTGTGTTTTTGATATGCCTGAATGTGTCTTCTATCAACACTCTAAAACACAATGTTTTATAACACTGCTTCATTAAAAAACTTAATCATTAAGAAACATGTTGTCAAAACGATGCAAACATCCCCTAAAGCAATAAAAGAGAAAAGAGATATATCTTCAAAAAAATGAATTGACCTCTTCCCCTTCTTAAGAATAGCCCCCCTATCAGTAGCAATCTGTAAATGCCTCTATTTTCTTGAATCTGCATCACTTTGATTTATAATGATCAATTTATAATTTTGCATGTTTCAATCAACCAAAACCATTCACTTGTACACGACGAGTGGAGAGAGCCGTGTGAATAAAAACGAGTAAAGAAAACCCTTTTATGTATCGTTTTAAGTTCCAAGGGTTGTAGTAACATTGAGATCTAACAAAGTGTACGATAGTGCTAGGCACTTTTATTAAGCATCAAAATGAGGATACACTTCATAGAGGATTTTAGATTATATTCTCTATAAACGTCTCTGTAAAATATATGTTGTGATACACACTAAAAAACATTTCTTTAAAACAAGCATGTAAATATACAATACAAGTCCATTTTATTTGAGGCGTTTCATCCTGCGTAAGGCACATGTTCATCATATACGCAACATCTTGGCTTTATGCGTTTTTAAAGGAAGAAAAATATAAGACAAAGAAACAATAAAATTTAATCTCTGCAAATCATAAAGCTTTCAGAGTTATGTTTCCGTAAAACGCCTTATACCGTATAGAGGATTTTTTACACGATTAATGCCCTTTTTACATAAAGCCAATTGGCAAAAAGCAGCCTTTCCTGATAATAAAAAGGCTTACACGTAATCATAAGCCATATTTTCAATTAAAACGCATTGAATTCACGGAAAATACTTATCAACCAATGCATAAAGAATTGCTGCTGTTTCAACATCTAGAATCCCATCATAATTTTCTTGACGAAAATGAAGTTGAAATGCTCGGATCAAATCTTTGTATCCTGTTTGGGTACACGCAGCAGAAATGTCATATCCATAACATTTTAGCTTCGCCAAAACATCTTCTTTGGATGGCAAATTCTTAGAGAATTGCTCTTGATAATGACTTTTTAGTTCATCATCATACCATGCTCCTATACCTGCGCTATAAAGTTCTCTCCATGGAAAAGCTGCTCCTGGATCACTTTTTCTTCCAATGGCAATATCACTATGTCCCACAACATCTGTTGGCATAATATCAGGATACCGTTGAAAAATATTCAAGGCAAGTTCCTTAACAGCATCAATTTGTATTGGATTATAAGGAGGAAACATACCCCTCCCATCATGATAAGTCGCTAAATTAACGATTTCAATCCCGATAGATGCATCATTGAGATGACTATGCCCAGCCCATGAACTCACACCCGCATGCCATGCGCGCTCATTTTCATCAACCAGATTAAAAATACGCATATCCTTAAAGCCTGCCTCACGATATGTCTGCTCTGAAGGATCAGGAACAAGATAGTGTGCACTAACCTTTTCTCCTGTAAGCGCCATAATCGAGGCTTTAAAATCAATAGCCGTATAATGCATAACGAGAAAATGAACGCGACGACTAAAACTCTTGACAGAACGATAACTGTTGTAATCAATCTGATACATAAAAGCCCTTTCTTTTTTGCTTAAAAAACCACTGCGCATCACAACAGATAGAATACGAACTGTTAAAAAATGCAATAAACTTCTCATCTAGGTACTAAGAATTACGACTAAAATTTGTTCATCAAAAATATTGACACTCTTATCAACAATTAAGACCACATTTTTATTTTTCTCCCACACACGCATAAAATGTTTTTAACCACATTAAATATTTTCCCCAAAAAAATTCCTACAAATTACCAATCAAAAGAAAACAAAAGCGTAAAATGATCACTCCTTAAATCTTCACGTCTTACAGAAAAAATAGTTCGTCCTGTTATCAAATTGAAAAATATCGCCCCTCAGAAGCGAATACCCAACGATCATGCAATCACACAAAAACTTAAAGGAAAAATTTTATGAGCTCTTTACAGCAATTTATTATCAGATAACGGAACGGGATATGTTCACAATAAAACTCTTCACGGACATATTGTTCAATAAAATTTGCAAAGCTTTCCTGTAAATGACACGACTTCTTGTCTTTTCACACCATCGCTTTTTGATTTACAAAGAATCTCAATTATCTACAACGCTTGAGACACACGAAGTCTCTGGATTCCTTGTTATCAGCGCTATGGAAGATAACATATTGATTTATAATCATAATTAATCATTATAAATATTGAATGTAGCGAGCCTAATATCGTAAAGTTTTTCTTAATTTTGAATCAATCAAAGTCATTCATTTACACATCAAAAGAAAAATTAACCTATAGACAAAAACCACTGAAGAAAAGGATCAAAATACTTCTTATAATAGAACGTTCAATAATTTGAGCAATATTGTTACATCCCCATAGAGTTTCATTTTTTCTTCTCTGTTTTCAAATATCTTTTTAAGACAGCCCAAGCTGCATATTCTTGTAAGACGACACCTAAAAGTGGTCGCGTATAGGGAAAAGTTATACGATCATCACCATAACCTTTCATCCGTATAGTCATGGTAGCATGTCCAAGGCTTTCTGCTTGATTTTCTAATGTCTCCAAAGAAGGCTCTAGGCTCACTTCAACCTCAAGCAGTGGAATATCTTGTTTACCTTTTTCTATGGGCTGAAAATATTTTAAAAGCCACGGATCATTGGCAGACCAATGAACCTCTGCATACATCGCTAATTGTTTACAAGCAGTAGTAACTTCTGCCCCAACTAAATGGGGGTGAAAATGATTTTCAAATTCTTCCACGAAATGTTGTTCCAAGAGCGCTTCTGATTGAGCAACCAGTTGCACCAAAACATAGGGGCTTTTCCATAAAAAATGCCGTTCAAAGGATTCATTTTCAAGATGATCATCAACCCACTGCGCAATGGTACTTTCATCAATTCCAATCAAAGTCCATGCATACTCCGCACGCGATACAGAAAAATATTTCTTCTCGTTGTGTTCTAAATAATTCTCTAAAAGTGCAAGAGCCTGTGATGGTGGACCAGGCAAAACAACAAGCGTACTTCCATCGCAAGAGAGATAAAACCCTGGTGCTGTACCTGTAGGATTATCAAGCACAGTTGCTGTCTCAGGAAACAATGCTTGACGTGCATGACTCTTATCCGCCGTAATCCCTAATCGTTGTAATTGACCTTTTATTGTTTGCCAAACATCTTCATGATGTACCAAAGGCTGCTTTACAGCTTGAGCAACTCCATCGCGTGTTTTATCATCTGATGTTGGTCCCAATCCCCCACTGATAATGATAAGATCTTCTTGTCCAAGACAAGAAACAACAGTCTCACTGATTTGCTGTAATTGATCAGCACAAACAAAATGACGTGTGACTTGAATATTTCTCTTGTTCAAGCTTTGGCTTAAATCTTGTAAGTTCGTATTCAAATATTGTCCTGAAAGGAGTTCATCACCAACAGTGATAATCGCCGCACGATGAACAAAGACAGAATTCATAAGAGAATTGCGAACAGCTTCAGCCATTTGACGGGTAGAGGCTATACCTCCAAGATCATAGGTAACGGTTTTTCCAGCACGAATAACCTGATCAACACTCTCAGACAGTTGTTTTGCTGCATCTTTAAAGCCTAAGTGCTCTAAGAGTAAAGCCGTGGTATAAAGCATCGCAGAAGGATTGGCTTTATTTTGTCCAGCAATACGTGGTGCGCTTCCATGAACAGGTTCAAAACAAGCAATCTCGCTCCCCACATTCACATGAGATGCAAGCCCCAATCCCCCCATTATACCAGAGCCAAGAGTAGAGAGAATATTGCCAAACATATTTTCAGCAACAATCACACCAAACCGCTCTGGCTTGGTTGCAATCCACAAAGCAACCGCATCAACATTCTGAATATCTGCTTCAATTTCCGGATAGTTTTGCGCAATCTTCTCAAAAATTTCCTGAGCAAACTGTCCACTTTCTCGCATAACATTGAGCTTATCAGCAAAAGTAACTCGCCTAAAGCTATATTTCCTTGCATAAGAAAAAGCATATTCAAATAACCGTTCTAAACCAAAGCGTGTCTGCAAACAGACTGTCCACGCAGCTTCTTCAAGCCCATATTTTGTCAAATTTGGATGTTTTAGCCAAACGGCTGTTTCAGGAGAAATACCCCGAAAATCCAATCCAGCATAAAGGCCTTCACTATTTTCTCTGATAACACAAAAATGAAAAGGTTTTCTCGGACCAAAGATGTATCTTACAGGACGTATATTCGCAAACAAACCTAACTTTTGGCGGAGTTGAAGTGCGGGAGAAACATAGGCAAGGTTTTTCTCTTTTAAATGCGGAGCAAGTTCTTTTAAAGCCGCTTCTTTTCCTTTACGGGTCACAGCACCAAGTAAAATAGCATCACTCTGAGTAATTTTTTGCCAAGTCGCTTGAGGGATAGGATCTCCTTCCCGTTTCCAACATTCAACACCAATATCACCATAAGTTAATTCAATCGGCAATTGGAATTGCTCTAAAACCATCAGCGCAGCATCACAAACCTCTGGTCCTATCCCATCACCAGGTAATACAAGAACTTTCTTTTTCATAGTCCCTCCATCCACTCATCAATGACTGCATCCGTCATAGTAGGATTATCCTCCCACAAACGCGTACCAGCACCAGAGATAATCTTATATTCATGGTTCAGATTATGACTTTTTGTCTGATTATCTACCGTTGCAAGTTGCGACTTTTCTCCCACTAAAGCTAAAAACTTCCCCTTATACTTAACTATTTCATCTCTAGCATCTATTTCTAATAAGAGTTTAAAGCCTCTTGTCATGCGTTCAATTGCCACGCTTTTTTGTTCATCAGGAATCTCCAATAAGGCTCTTTTTTTATAACGCCAGAAGGATGCATAAAACCATTGAGTATTTCCAAAGCCCCCGATAAATCATTATTTTCTAAGGAGGCAAGAATATCTCCAAGGCGCCGTTGCAAAACCTTATCTGGATAGCCAGGCGCATTCACAGCAAGCACAGCTTGAACATTGGGAAGCTGTACTGCCAATATTTGTACCAATGTTCCAGCCATAGAAAATCCCACAAGCACTGCGGGCTCTTTAAAATAGCTTTTAAGTTTTTCTGCCATAAAAGATAAAATGTCTACAGCAGAATAATTGAGAACATGAGAACCCTTAGGAAAAAGAGAAAGCGTATCCAGCAGAGTGACAGGGAATCCTTTTGTTGAACATAGCTTTGTCAATGGAGAACAAAAAACATCACCATCCCAAATTGGCATTACAGGAGAAAGAATAATAATAGGAAGGCTCATTGATCAATTCCTCCCCTTATTTTAAACATGCATTAGAGCCAGAACTTTTCCCACCCAATATAATGAAAATATGTTGAAACTCTAGGCTCATATTCTCCCCCCATAATAATCGATTTGTTAAACTCAAACTAAGCTTGTAACAAATTTTAAACCCACTCAATCCAGCAACTTAATAAAAAAATTCATCTAATGTACAGGTGCCCCATTTGTGTAAAACATCAAAAGCATTTCCGCATAATGCTTTCTTTTTATCATTTACTCAGCTTATTTCTGAAGTCATAAAATGACGCGCTTTTTGAATATAAATGATAAAACCAATCATACAACACACAGCTAACAAAGTTGCCATAGCCCGTGGGCTATGACCAGAGATTTTTCCGATAACCGCTGCACTGAGTGCCGCACTTCCTAATTGCAAAGATCCCATAACACCAGAAGCCGCTCCCGCAGCTTTCGGATGCGATGAAATAGCCAACGCTGTTCCTAACGGCAATAAAAAACCATTTCCAAAAGTAAGAACAGCAATAGCCATAAAACTTGTCACAAGGGGCCATGGGCTTAGATACATTTGCAAAGCAAACAGCACACCACCTATCACAAAAATAATGTACCCTCTCCCCACAGTTTTTTCCATAGACTCGCGTTCAAAAAACCATCGCGCCAAAAGATTTCCCAAAATATAGGGAAACGAGACACCAATATAGCTATAACTAATGTGTATCGGCGATAACCCCAAAGTCGTGAGTAAAAAAGGCGACTCCACAATATAAGCAAAATAGGCAGCGTAAGAAAAACACGGAATAAGTGCATAAAAAATAAATTGTTTATTTCTGAAAACGCCTAAATATGCCTTCATTAATCCTACAGGAGAAAAATGCTGCCGTTTTTGAGGGGGTAGAGTTTCGCTTAGCACAAAACAACATAGCAAAATGGTCAAAAATATAAAAAAGCTTAAAAAGATAAAAGTTGCCTGCCAATGAAAAGCTTGTATCAAAAGTCCACCAATGAAAGGTGCAAGTGCTGGCGACATTCCAATAAAAGGGAAAACAATCAAATAAAGTTTTCCAGCCGCTTTTTTATCCAACAAATCATTGATAATTGCACGACTTAAGACAAGTCCCGCACAAGCACCAAGACCTTGCAAAAAACGTAACACAAGAAAAGCGTGAATATGAACCGTATAAATCACACCAAGTGTCGTAAATAACCACAAGAATAAGCCCAATAGAAGTGTTTTTTTACGCCCAAAATTATCACTCAGCGGCCCATAAATGAGCTGTCCAAGTGCCAATGCCAACAAAAAAACCGCCACTGCACTTTGAATTTGAGATTGTGTCACTTGATAATATTGACGCATATCGCCCAGTGCCGGTAAAAAAATATCGGTAGAAATCAAACCTCCCGTCGATAAACATACGATAAGTATAATGAATGGTAATGTATATTTATGTTTCATCAGGAAAGTCACATTTCTTAAATTTAAAAATATTTAAATTTTACGTTTATAGAAAAATAATAATTTATATTTATAAATATAAAGCTATTTTAACTTTATCCACAGCGAATAAAATAATCAATTTTCTTTATTCTTTTACTTTATTCGAGAATAATTCATCTTGTTGAGACATAAATCCAGTGTATGATGCGCACGCACACACTCAACACGTAAATAACCACTTAGTTCTTCACTTTATAATTAATTTTAAAGCATAGCAAATCGCAATTTTAAAACTATACGCAAAAGAAGCTAAAAGATCAAACCTCTCCTTCAGAGATATATTTCCCAATCCGAAATAGCGCATTTTGTTGTATTCATGTTGCCCTATATTCATCAGCTTTTTTCATTGATATCATCAACAAAAACGCTTCCAAACTCTATCGCTCTCCATGACAACAACATCACTCTTCCGACAACATCTTTTATCAGAATTGGTTTACAACGCTCAAAGAAAAAAGAAGCCACAAACTCCCTTTCCTCAAAACTCCCCACACAAATATTATTGTAACAATACAGCATATAACAATGCCTCATGGAGAAGTCTTTATCAACACAAATAGTTGAGCAAATAAACTTAATAGCCCACTAATATCATAAAGCAAATTGTGCTTCTATCTCGCTCTAAAATCTAAATTCATCTTGTCCATTTTGTTAGAATTTCATTCTACATAGCCAGCACAAAGTTTATTGCCTAAGCTATTGACAAACATGATATAATAAAAATTTGATAAAATGAATACGATCATAAAAATCCCATCCCTAAAAATCCTATCCTTAGAAACTCAATTTTCTAAACATCTCAAAAACTTTATAAACAAAGTAAATGCAGCCATAAAAAGCATAATGGATGAATGTATTTTAATCGACAGTAAACCCGAAAAATGCACAAGTAACCTTTACACACATACATTTGAAACAGAATCCATGACAACTGCAAATGCAAAAGTGAAAACCTGTAGCACCTATGAACCGATTACAGTTCATAATCCCTACGTCATAAAGGTGGAACGCATGACCTTTACAAAATGCACTTTCTTAATACAAGATGGTCCATCGAACCAAATTTATCTCTCAAATCAAAGTGCTCTTACATCGTATAAAAAAACTGCGGGCGAAACTAAAAAACAACCTTTGGAGAGAATCTCGAAACTTTTGGACATTGTCTCAAAACTTTTCAACTTTCCTCTCTGGTTTTGGGAGTTTTTACTCAAAGAACTTAGAAAAGTTTTCTAGCATTGTTTTGATATAGAGCAATAAGAGAAGGAAAAACAGCTTAGAACACTAATGTTTCTTCCTTCTCTTTTATCTCTCATAGCTTTTTGAATTGAATACTTTTGATATTTATTTTGAATAATTGAAGCATTCTTTTAATTATAAGTACAATATAAAAAATAAAATTTTAGAAGACGTGCTGTTTTTACAAAAAATGGAATAATAAAATAAAGACTCCAGAATTTTACTTTTTACCTTCAAACACAATCAATGATGGAAAAGCGTTTACAAAGTTTTCCTCAGGCAGTATCCAGGACATTACTTGAAAGAAAAAGCATTAAGAGAGCTTACTTTTAAGCTAAGGGGGAAAGATTAAACTTCACAACGACATTCAATCTTTTAAACATTGCAGTACAGAACGGGAAAAAAGAGCCATTCCCCCATAGACCGTTTCCCCCCCATCAACTAAAATTCTCGATAAACTGGTATTATCAGTTCTAGACTGGAGTCATATAAGAAGAATTTTAAGTAATGATCACCGTCTTGTTTTCGATGTTTTCTGTCCTTTTTAGCTGCTCTTTATCCCTTTTGGAACATAATTAGCAAAAAGGCATTGTATCTCCAGCATATTCAAGGAGATAAAACATGGAAACTCGC
>NZ_JBHIPC010000104.1:0-14941 GCF_042195765.1 Bartonella sp. AP3QHHD | reverse complement strand
TCCCACCCCCTCCGCCACAGCACTTTTATGGTGCTATAACTTATTGATTTCATGTGTGTTTTTTCAAGGTGCGGTGTAGCTTGCCAGCAGGTTTTGTATAATTTGCCACTAGGTTTTGTACCAATTTATTTTTTTTCAAAGAGTTTTTAAGGTGTTCTCAAAGGGTCTTCAAAGACCTTTCAAAGATCATTTAAAGCCTCTTTTTCTTTTCTGCTCAAAATCGCAATTTTTGATGATCAATCATTGAGTTGGAATCGTATTATTTGAGAAGCAGCGTATATAAGATGGTATGACTTCTTTTAGCATAAATTGACTGATGATTTTTCTGTATCCTAAGCACATTATTCAGGACATTATTAAATAAGAGAAGCGTTTAAGGAATTCGGTCAACTTGACCAAATTGCTCTTCAGTATGCAATTGTGCAATGTTTGCACCATTGCTCCTTTGAGGAATTGGGTAAACAATACCCTATTGCTGTACTCATGCAATTGGATCAACTTGATCCTATTTCTGGTTTTAGCAATTGGTGCAAGTTGCACCTATTCCTCATCACGACCGATCAAAGGGTCAAGTTGTCCCTTTGATTTTCTGTCACTCAGAGGTTTCCTTTTCTCCTGCCNGTTGTCCCTTTGATTTTCTGTCACTCAGAGGTTTCCTTTTCTCCTGCCTCTTTTCCCTTGTTTGGTGCCTCGAGTGTGATTTCTGTGGTGTATCCGCTTTGTTTTTCATAGCGGTGGGTGACGGTGGAAGCTTTCCATGGACCATTGATTTGCCCACGAAACCCTTGAAGGATGAGAGGTTGATCCGCCATGATTTCGGGACGCCCCTCAAGGGTCAAAGAACCACTGCCTACAGCACGACACAACCTGTCCGACTCGGAAGCAGCAGCAGCTCGTGCTTCCTCCTCACAAATGTAACAAGTCCGCAAACGCCGCACGGGACCGCTAAACCCTGTCTGATGTTTGACTTGGCATTGCTGCCCTTTTGAGCGATCAAAATAAGAAGCTTCAATGGTGCCATATTGCGTACGTGGCTCTAGGGTAAATTCCCAGTTGGAACAGTCGTGCTTATGGATGTCGAGTGCTGGTAAATTATCTCCGCTTAAAAACAAAAACTTATTGTCCTTGATCAAAAAACGTGCCCGCATGCGGTCGGCAAGGCGGGTTAAAAAATCAACAGCCGATTGATCTGTTCGAATCACATAAGGCAAAGTTTGTTTGGTAAATTGGGGACTGACCTTTGCTTGATAGCCATGGCGTTTGGCAAGTGTCTCAACAATCTCACCAACAGTTTTGTGGTCAAAATGTTCACTCACCTGTTCTTTTAGCTCTTTACGCATCGAGGCACTTTTGCCACAAAGGCGCAAGATCTCTCCATCACTGCCCCCAATACTCACCACCGACTCGACAACAAAACGCCCCATGAAGGCACTGATGCTGTTCTCATAACCAAAGATCACTTGCAGAGTGCTGTTGCTTGAGGGAACCTCTAAATCATTGCCACTATCGTCAAACTCTGCTTCAAATGTATCGGCTTCATTCCCGGCATGGTCCGTAATGGTTGCGGTTAAAAGACGCTGGTAAAAAACCTCATGAACAGGTTTGTCTCCCACCTTGACCATAATAAAAGGGTGTGTACGCATTAATCCCATAACCGCTTCACCATGCTTTGGGGATTAGACAACACAAATTCAGGCAGCATGACCTTTAAGCCCCGTGGTAAAAACACACCATATTTGGCAATCTCTGGATTAGCTTCCAGTGTGGCTTCTAAATAGCCTTTGAGTAAACCAGCTTTCCTCCGGTCTCTGAACACTGCCATGGCATGGTGAAAGCAGAGGAGATCGAGGCTCATATCCTCTAGCTCTACAACAACATGTTTTTCTGGTATCTTCATAGAGGTTGTCCCACTTGGTATTGTCCCACCTGATATTGTCCTTGTGGTTTTCCACCATCGAAAAACGGTAACAAGCTAATGGAATAGCGGATGCGCTGGGATTGACCAGAGCGACTGATATAGTCGTGGTCTTTATTGATCGTAGTGATTACTACGGGTCCATGGAGAAGGACACTATAGGTGGTATCATTGATCCAACGAAGCATCTGCACCGGCTTTGCTCTTCGGATAGTTGTAGTGATGGCATCTATCGCTACCCGGTCCCCAAATTCTTCTGGAAACCAAACTCCATGAATGGTCTTTGCATCATTGCCATAGCCGGTAAATTGCAAACTGGGTGCCTTGCCAAAACGCTCCATACAAACCCATGAAGCAGAAAACTCTTCTTCAAAGGATTGGAAATTCAGCCAGTCTACATAGAAGAGATGTGGTCCTAACATTAGCAAAGGATCTCTCATAGACGCCCTCCCCTTGATTGTGTCATTACTCTGTCCCGCCATGCAAGGCATTGGCGCGTGCCCGTTGCAAAGCATGAGCAACCGCACGACCAGTGTCCATGGGTTCACGCGCCCCATTGACATGCACTGTGACATTTTGATTGTGTGTGATAGTGGAATGCTCTTTGCCTTTTGCTTCTGTGAAAGGGGAATTTGCACGCCCCGCCCCTGCAAATTGTGCAATCGGTTGAATGGCTGTTTTCCCCCCAAAAAAACTTGGCAAAAACTCTCTTACATCAATGGAACCAATCCACCCCTTAATGCGGCTAGGCAAAGATTTACAAAAATCGCTCAACTTTGTGATGGGTGCCATAAAGCCATCGACAATCGAATTAGTCAGATCTTCGCCCGCTTGTTCCATACTAGCCTTGGCACCCTCCGAGAGCTTTTCGCGGACAAAAAAGCTTCCCAACCAGCTCCAAAAGTTGGAAAGGCTTTGTTTAACGCCCTCCCACAAATTGCCAAACCACTCGGCAACAGAGGAAAGCTCTTGTTTAAACTTTTGCCAAGTTTGAGAGAGATCAAAAGCAGCAGCAATGATGTTTTTCCATTTGGTGATGGTGGTGGGTTCAGCACCAAAATAAACCAAGACGTGTGCGCCAGTCATGGTAAAGCGCAACACACGTAGAACAATGTTAAAAGCCATCAGGGCGGCAATGGTTTTGATAATGGCGCTTGTTAAAACGGGATGGTCCTTGCCCCATGCCATTTTACAAAACGCGCATTTAATGGTAAAAAATAACCATAAAAACAATAAATTATCACGTATTTCTAACTAATCTCACCTCTTCCCACTTAGTACAAAACCTAATGTCAAACTACATCCAACGGAGTTTTGTATAGTATGTAGCCTTTCGGAAATTGTGGCTTATCAGCGGATTCTACATATTTTTATATTTTATTTGTTCAAAGAAGACACTGAGCACTCAAAGAACCCTCAACGCTCTATTAAAGCCTTCTCTCATTTTTGCTGTCAAAAACTCATTCGATACATAATGTAGGTAAGAACAATCAATTATCACATATCCACTCTAATTTCACCTTTTTCTACTCAATATAAAGTAAATTACACACAGAAATATTTATTATTTATTAACTTTAAAACTATAAAATCTTTCATTTTTTTGAAAATGTACAATATTAAAAACACTACTATTCTTATTTATATTATATTTTTTTATTTATTTTATATAACTATATTTCTTTAATTATACATCAATAAATATTAAAATAAATAAATATTGATATAAAATAATATATATCACTAATAAAAAACTTATTTTTAAAATATAATTAGATAAAAATACATTATGAAATAAATTTAATATTACATAATTAAACATAAATACAACTTTAATTTTGACAAAAAAAGCAATATCTATTTTCACTTCTGCTTATGAAGTTAGCGGGAAAATGAATGTTGGGGGCTTTAAAAGGAGTAGACTGATGCCTAAAAATTTTCTTCTATCCTGCACTGCAATTGTGGCAGTTGTACTTTCTGCTATCAATCTTAATGCACAAGCTAAAAATCTTGAAATTTCAGAAAGTAAAAAAGAAGTTTCCAACGAAACCTACGAAATTATTCACGCAAAAAAAGGTGGTCAAATTATCGGCAAGCATTTGACGATAATCGGAAACAAAAAAACAAACACCAACATAGGCACAAATGCGCACGCTATAACAGCTGAAGGTTCTAACACTGCGATTGAATTACTGGATGGTACAACCATTAAAGGAACTGGTTCTAGCATTTTTTTCGGTCTTGAAGCAAAAGATGGTGCTACACTGAAAATGACCGGGGGAACTATTACAGTTTCCAACACTGGCGCTAAATTCTTGAACAGTAAGAATGCTGAAAACAAGCTAAAAGATATAATAATATCAAGTGGCAAAGGCAAAGCTCCACTAACTTTTGCAATATTTGCAGACAAAGACAGTGAAGTCACTTTAGAAAATGTAAAAGTGACTAAGGCAATGAATAGCGTTACTGCAAATAATAAATCTGAAATCACGATATTGGGAGGATCATTTGATGCCACAAAAGCAGCAATATCTGCTTACAATGGCAGTCGCGTAACTCTAACCAATAATGTTCAAGCTACATCATCTCATGGCACTGGACTCCATGCAACAGATTCAGAAACCACAATCGAAATGATGGGAGGAAGCGTAATCACAGAAAAAATGGCGTTGGTTGCAGAAAACGGTGGACATATCAAGGTCACGGATGTTGCGTTAACAGCGACGAATGATAAAATCGGAACAGTTGTCGCCGGCGGTCCGAACAGCATGATTGAATTGCATGGAAATACAACAATTAAGAATGCTGTAATCGGTCTTCATGCACAAAATAGTGGAATGATTAAAATGATCGGAGGGACCATTACAGCTTCTGCAATCGGTGCTGATTTCTATAATAGTAAGAGCGATGGAAACAAGCTAGAAAATGTGAAAATATCGAGCAGTAACGATAAAGAGCCTAAAATCACAGGAATAGGTGCCGACAAGGAAAGTAACGTCACTTTAAAAAACGTAACAGTTACGCAGGCAAAAAGTGGTATAGCTGCAAATAATCATTCTAAAGTAACGGTTTCTGGAGGATCATTTGAGGGGAAAATCGTAGGAGCATACGCTGGAAACGGCAGTAACATTACTTTAACTAGTAGTAAAAAAGATAACGTTCAAGTTACATCAACATCATCGAATAGCAAAGGACTCTACACAAATGGTTTACATTCTACCATCACAATGACGGGAGGAACAGTAACCGGAGAATTAGCGTTGGTCGCAGAAAACGGTGGACATATTAAGGTCACGGATGTTGCTCTAACAACAAATGAACATGGGGCCAGGTCACTGATGTTCCTATAATAGGCGCAGGAGTCAATAGCGCTAATAGTATGATTGAATTATATGGCAATACAACGATTAAGAATGCTGGTGTTGGGCTTGTGGCAAGTAACGGTGGCGTAATTAAAATGATTGGGGGGACTATTACAACTTCTAAAACTGGTGTTGGCTTCGTGAATAGTAAGAGCACCGAAAGTAAACTAGAAAATGTAATAATATCAACCGGTAAAGATAGAAATTCAGGCAAAGGAATTCTTCTAGAGAAAGAAAGTGGTCTCACTTTAAAAAATGTAAAAGTGACTCAAACAGGCAACAGCGTAATTGCAAATAATCGTTCTAACATAACAATCTCTGGAGGATCATTTGATTCAAGCTATGCAACAATATGTGCTCAAAACGGTAGCAGTATCACCTTAACGGACAATGCTCAAATTACGTCATATGATGAAGCAGGCCTCTATGCACAAGACTCAAAATCCACAATTACAATGACAACAGGAAACGTGACAGGAAAATATACAGCCTTAGAAGCAGACATAGGTGGCCATATTACGGTTACAAATGTTGCTTTAAAAGCAACTAATAATGGCAGTGGTGTAGCTGCTGGTGCAGCAGCCTCTGGCTCTAACAGTGTGATTGAATTGCTTGGAAATACAACGATCAGTGACGTTAAAATCGGAATTGATGCGCAAAACGATAGCACAATCAAAATGATCGGAGGAACCATTACTGCTTCCGAAGCAGGCGTTCACTTATTAAAAAACAAGAGCAATAACAAACTGAAAGATGTAACGATATTAAATCGTAAGGATAATGCACTACTAATCAATGCAATAATCGCAAGAAGAAGTGCCATTACTTTAGAAAATGTAACCGTTCCGCAAGCAATCAATAGCATAATTTCAGATAATGGTTCTCAAATAACAGTTTCTGGAGGATCATTTAACGCAAAAGGTGCAGCAGTATCTGCCATAAACGGCAGCACTATTACTTTAACTGACAATGCTCAAATTACATCATCTGATGACAGTGGGCTCTATGCAAAAGACTCAAAATCCACCATCACCATAACGGAAGGAACAGTACAAGGTAAAACTACTGCATTATTTGCCGGAAACGGTGGACATATTAAAGCCACGAATGTTACTCTAATAACAGCAGATAGTAATGGATTCGGTGCGGAAAGCCAAGATGTTGGCAGTTTAGTTGAATTATATGGCCATACAACGATTAAAAATGCTGAGATCGGACTTTATTCAGAAAATGGCAGCACAATCAAAATGAGTGGAGGGACGATAATTGCCGAAAATAGTGCATTTGTTGTAAATAACAATGGACATATTGATGTAACAAATGTTTCTGCCACAGCAGAAGATAGAGGTATAGCATTTGAAAAATCTAAGAACAATAAAACATCAGAAATCAATTTAACCAATGCAAAACTTCATATTAAAAACGGTACTGGAATTAATGCAAATGAATCAATTGGTAAAGCCAATCTCAAAAATTCAGAAATCCGTGCCAATATTTTATTAGTAACCGAAGCTTCAACGAAAAAAAATGATTTCACTTTTACATTAAACGCCGATCACTCCATCTTAGACGGCAAAGTGAGCACTGAAAAAAAATTCAAAACAGTCTTTGATTTGCAAAACAATACGAAATGGATATTGAAAACAAGCACAAATAAAAAAAGCCAGAACAAAAAACTGCTTGATATTGCTCAAAGAGCACGTTCTGATATTTCTGTCCTTAACATCAATAACAGCTCTATTGTTTTTGAAGAGCCAACTGAAGATCATTATCACACGTTGCACATAGGATCTGGCAGACCAAATACTAAAAAAGTCTACAATGCTACAGGAAAAGCAGAAATTCATTTCAACGTCGAATGGAGTGATAGTGCTGCCATAAACAAACAAAAAGCTGACCATCTTCTGATTCACGGTGATGTTTCAGGGACTACACTGGTTTATATCACTGGACATTTAGAAAAGAACAATATTAAAGCAGATGCTTCTGCTCTTACCAGTGCACGTGGTCTTTCACTCATTCAAGTTTCTGGGAAAGTAAATCAAGACTCTTTCAAACTTGCACAGGACTATATCACAATAAGTGGTTCACCTTATAAATATATACTGAAAGCTTATGGACCAAAATCAAACCACAGTAAAACAAATGCTGAACAAAACCTTTTAGGAGAAAATAAAAATTTCTGGGATTTTCGCTTACAACCAGTACTGCTTGATAGCGACTCAAAAGTAAAAACCATCGTGCCATAAATACAAGCTATTTTATCATGCCATGTGCTCTCTTGTATGCTGGATTGACCGATATGGATAAGCAAAGTGCAACTGTTAGCCAATATGCGACATCTGTCTTAAGGAAAGAATAAGACAAACGGAATGGCTTTTTCTTATACGCCTATGGAGAAACAGGAAGCTTATTTTTTGATAAGTAGTACTTCTAGTAGATATAGTTATAGCAGTGCTCATCTTCGTTATGCTGCTCTACAAGGAGTTGTTAACTTTGTCGCGCTAGAAGGGAAAAATATCTACAACACATTTTGGCCTTATAGAAACCTATGGACAACTCTCTTTGCACTCCAAAGAATATGCAAGATACAGTAAGAGTATTGTGGATAAATGGTCACTCACAACCTATGGAACCATACAACATGACAGTGGTTTCTATCTTGATACGCTGTTATCCTATGGCTTCCTAAAGAGAAAGATCACCAATGCTCTCATTGGTAAAACTGCAAAATTGAAAAACGCCAAAATGTTGAGTATCTCCACCACTGTTGACAAACAATTTGCAACGGGTATTCAAGCCGTAACATTCGAACCGCAGGCACAGCTTGCCTATCAACATTTGATGTTTGATACCATTAAAGATGCTGATAATCTGACCATTGAGATGCAAAATCCTTCTCAATGGATAATCCCGTGTTGGTGGACGTTTGACAAAAACCATTGCCACTGAAAACAGCCGTCCTATGTCTTTCTATGGAAAAGTAAACTTAATCAAAACCTTTGGTGATGATCAGACATTCCATATTGATAAGTATTATAAATGTGACCCCTCGGGAAGTTCCGTTGAAGGTGGGCTTGGTATTAGTGCATAATTGTCCGCTAACCTCTCCCTTCATGGTGATGTCAGCTATCAACAAAAGCTTCAAAAAACTGGTATAAGTGGTGCAAGCTTTTCAGGAGGAATACTCTATCAGTTTTAAATCAAAACTGTAAAAATAGCCTATTCAATTTAACAAAAAGGCAGCATATTGCTGCCTTTTTGGTTTATTATAAGCTGTTTTTAAGCGCTTTTTTAAATAGAGAACAGCGAAATATTTGAAGACATTCATTGACCATTGGATGTTTTTTACAAAAAATTCTTTTTATAAAGAATAAAATTGTAAAAAAGAGAACAACCAAAAACAAAATGATATTGTAAAATAATGAGAAGCTTTTCTAGAAAATACAACATTACTATCTTTTGTTATTTCTCACGAATTTAATGCTTAAAATGGTAAAATAACACTTTTGAACATAAAATGATAAGTAAAAAATAATGCAATAATATCAAACAAAGGGATGTATGTTATAAGTCACTCATATATTTCAAAATGGAAGTTCTAATAGGATTTAAAATATTACAGCTCAAACACTGCCCAGAAAATTCATACTGAAAAAATCCTATTATCCCCTTCCCTCTTAACAATGCCGCCAAACATCTCCAGAAACTTCAAAACAAATAAAATTGCATTTTCTCTTCTGTAAAATTGATCATGCTCTTTGCTCTCTATGGACAATAGGCTCTATACTTGCTTCAAAAAACTCCTTTGTATAATCGTGTTGCGCATGTAAATTACGCAATTCATCATTGCTAAGCTCTTCAAGAATAATCCCTTTATGCATAATTCCAACACGTTCACAAATATGTGCAACAACAGCAAGATCATGGGATACCATTAAATAAGTAAGCTTTTTTCTCACGCGCAATGATTTCAACAAGTTTAAAATTTCAGCCTGTACCGACACATCCAATGCAGATGTTGGCTCATCAAGCAACAACACCTCTGGCTCAATAATTAAAGCACGTGCAAGAGCAATACGCTGACGCTGCCCTCCAGACAACTCATGAGGATAACGATAAAGAAATGAAGAATCTAAACCAACGGAATCTAAAGCATCCTCCACCCGCTCTCTTTGATTATCCATTCCATGGATTTTGAGCGATTCAGAAAGAACCGTATGGACCATTTTTCTTGGATGCAGCGAAGCATAAGGATCTTGAAAAACCATTTGAATACAGCGTAAAAAATCCTTACTTCTTTTCTTTTCAACTTCTTGTCCAGCAAAAAGAAACTTTCCACTATAATCTGGAATAAGCCCCACCAATGTATTCAAAATAGTTGACTTTCCACATCCGGATTCACCAATCAAACCATAAGCTTCACCACGCTTAATATGAAAATTAACATTTTTAACAACTGTTACTGCCTTATGCCTATGACCAAAAGTTACAGATAAATTAGAAACATCAATAATATTCTCACAATTTGTCATGAGGAACCTCCTCAACACCATTAACAATCGTAGGATTATACAACCAATCAGGATCACGCTCAGGAACAGCCAAAATATCAACTGGATTATCAAGCCGTGGCAAACTCGCGAGCAACGCCTTTGTATAAGGATGACAAGCGTGAGACAAATCAGAAGCAGGCAACTCTTCTAACACACGGCCCGCATACATCACCAAAATACGATCACAAAAATCAGCAATCATATTTAAATCATGACTAATGAAAATAAGTCCCGTTCCAGATTTTGTCACAAGTTCATCTAATACAGATAAAACTTGTCGTCTGACCGTAATATCAAGTGCAGATGTTGGCTCATCGGCAATAATTAAATCAGGTTTTGGAATGAGCATCATTGCAATCATCACGCGCTGCCCCATCCCCCCAGATATTTCATGAGGAAAGAGACGCATCACATGTTCAGGATCACGAATATGAACAGATTCTAACATAGATATGGTGCGCTCCCTCGCTTCAGCTTTTGAAACACAATAATGAATACGGTAAGCCTCCATAATCTGTTCCCCAATCCGTATTAATGGATTAAGTGAATATTTGGGGTCCTGTAAAATCATTGAAATACGTTTCCCACGGATTTTTCGCATCTGAGGTTCACTTGCGGCCAATAAATCAACATCCTCAAAGCGCATTTTTTTAGCTTTAACAATGGCTGCTTTTGGACTCAACCTTAGTATTGCGCGCCCAGTCATCGATTTTCCAGATCCGGATTCACCAACAATTCCAATTTTTTCTTTTCCAACAGAAAAACTAACGCCACGCACAACTTCTGACATGCCGCGCGTTGTAAGAAAAGAAATACGTAAATCTTCTACTTCTAATAATTTATTACCCATTGCGTGGATCCAATACATCACGAAGACCATCACCTAAAAGGTTGAAAGCAAGACTTGCAAATAATATTGCACAGCCTGGTATTGCCGCCAACCACCAATTTGTCATCATAAATTCCCGCCCTGAAGAAAGCATCGCACCCCATTCAGGACTTGGAAGTTGAGCTCCCAACCCTAAAAAACCAAGACCAGCAGCCGTTAAAATAATTCCAGACATATCCAAAGTTAATCGTACAATCACTGAAGGAATACACATGGGCGCAACATGAAACAAAATAATTCGCCAAGCAGAGGCCCCTTGCAGGCGAACTACAGAAACATAATCAGAAGAACGTATTGTCAAAGTCTCAGCACGTGCTAAACGTGCAATTGGTGGCCATGCTGCAATTGAAATTGCAATAGAAGCATTTTCAATCCCTGGTCCCAATGCGGCTGAAAATGCAAGAGCTAAAATCAAACCTGGAAAAGCAAGAAAAATATCGACAATGCGCATGAGCACAGTATCAACCCATCCGCCCATATAACCAGATACAGTTCCAACAATAAGCCCTATTGGACCTACAATAACTGTTGTAAGAAAAACAACATAAAGAGTAATACGGGAACCAAAAACAAGGCGACTAAAAATATCACGTCCCAATTCATCTGTTCCAAAATAATGCGCCATAGAGGGTGGCTGCAACCGATGCCCTAGATCATTGCTAAGAAAATCATGCGTAGCAATCCAAGGAGCAAAAAATGCACATATGATAATAATACAAATAATAAGCAGACCGAATACAGCCGAAAAGTTATGAAAAAACTTAGCCAGTGCGTGATAAATTCTTTGTATGTTCGCTTGAATTATGGAGTTTGGAACAGGATCGTTTAACCAACTACCCAAAGAAGATGATGATTGCGATTTATGATGATTACTTACTGTCATATTCAACGTGTCCTTGGATCAAAAATGCGATAAAGCAAATCAGAAAATAAATTAATGGCGACAAAGATAAATCCTACAAGTAAAGTACATCCTACAACTGCATTCATATCTCCGGCTAAAAGAGCATTTGTCAAGTAATGTCCAAAACCAGGCCAAGCAAAAACTGTCTCCGTTAAAACAGCCCCTTCTAATAAAAAAGCATAAGAAAGTGCAACAACGGTAATAATTTGAACAGCAGCATTTCGAAAGGCATGCCCCCAAACGGTTCGCGCCCACGATAATCCCTTTACACGTGCAGTAATGATATATTCCTGATTAAGCTGCTCAATCATAAACCCAC
This sequence comes from Bartonella sp. AP3QHHD, assembly GCF_042195765.1. Taxonomy (NCBI): domain Bacteria; kingdom Pseudomonadati; phylum Pseudomonadota; class Alphaproteobacteria; order Hyphomicrobiales; family Bartonellaceae; genus Bartonella; species Bartonella sp. AP3QHHD. The sequence continues at coordinate 2,996 of NZ_JBHIPC010000104.1, read as the reverse complement.
GAGTCATACGGCTAATATAAGCCATAGCACCGAAAGCCAAGATCAAAGCAGGCATAATAACGTGACTAAAAACATTACCAAAAGCCTCCCATTGTCCTTGGCTTGCAGTATCCCAAAGGAAAAATCCTGTTTTTGGTTCAAAAGAATATTCATAAAGAAAATCAAGTCGTCCTGGGCCACCAACCCAGCCAAGTTTGGCGTAAAATATTAACAACGCCATTAATCCGAGCCAAAATGTTGGAGTAGAATAACTTACAAGTGTAAAAACACGGACAACATAATCAATAAATGAATCGCGATACATTGCTGCAAAAACACCAAATGGAATTCCAAGACTTGTGCCAATAACAATAGCAACGGTTGCAAGCTCTAATGTTGCAGGAAATACACGCATAATATCGGCTAGAACAGGTCGCCCAGAAGTTAAAGCATCTCCAAAGTCAAACAAAAATACATTATGAAGATACTTCCAATATTGGACAATCAACGGCTTATCAAGACCCAGCTTATAATACATTGCATCATAAGCTTCCTGACTAATATTATCACCAAGAATAGACAGAACCGGATCTAGAGGAAGAAGATGACCAAGAAAAAAAGTGATCGTCACCAACCCAAGCAATGTGATAAAAACTGAAATAAGAAGTTTCAATCCTTTGCATAAAAAATCCCATAAAAATAATTTTTTCTGCTTTTCTGATACAGCTCTTTCAGTCTCTGAAAGTGGCAAAACCATTATAAAAATCCCCTCTGTAGCGACAAAACATAAAGCAAATACTTTTTATATAACAAAACAATCTCTTATTAAGCATGTTCTACAATCATTTTCTATAACATGCTTCTTTTTATTTTTCTGCTTCATTGTAATAAAGTCTATAACTGTTCCAAATCCATTTTTTGACATCAGGTCCCATACCAACGGTATAATATGTCTGAAATAAATAAACCATAGGACCATGCTCTAGCACATAATGCTGTAAAGTACGATATTGCATAATACGCTTATTGGGGTCTTTCTCAAACAAAGCATCCATCACCATGTTATTAATATTTTCATCATAATACCCAGCGCGCCAAGCTAAATACATATTGTGCTTTTTTGTAAATGTTGGATCAGGGTTAAACACGTGATTTAATGAAGCAGGATGTCCATCAGGATCGGCACTCCCCCACCCCATAATAGCAGTATCATAATTTCCACCACGTACACGGCTCAACAATTGATTTTGTGCCATTTTTTCAATTGTAAGCTCAACACCAATTTTGCGTGCATTGGCTTGAATAGACTGTGCAACAGACGACATATAACTAAGGCTTCCAACTAAAAGATTAGCTTTAAACCCATTAGGATAACCAGCTTCAGTAATCAGTTGTTTTGCTTTTTTCAAATCCAACTGAAAAGGCAAACCTTCTTTTTCATCTAAAGCACCTGGAACACCTAAAGACATATAAGTTGCCCGTGGAATAGCAATCCCTTTCAAAACAGTTTTTCCAAGACCTTCATAATCAACCAAATAACGAAGTGCCAATCTGACCTTTTCATTCGCAAAAATTGCATTCTTATTATTTAACGATAAGTAAATAATCTGCGGACGCAAAACACGACTAATTTTGACTGGTCCTCCCTTTTTTTCAAGATCTAAAATATCCTCTGAAGAAAGATCACGCACTATATCCACATCACCTTTTTCCAAAAGAAGTCTTTGACTTGATGAATCCGCTACATGCTGCACAACAATCTGCTTAATTTTAGGCACTTCGCCCCAATAATGTTGTGTCGCCTCTAACACAACTTTATCTCCTGGAGACCAGCTCACCAATTTATAAGGTCCAACACAAGCTGTATGTGTTGCTAAATATTTATTCCCCATATCACCGTTAATACTCTGTGCTTCAATTGTTTTCCGATCAAGCAAAGCAGAAGCATAAGATTGTCCAATAACAGTCAATATGAGCTGAATAGGATAGGGTTTATCTAATTTTAATTGTAAAGTCTTATCATCAAGAGCCTGAATATTTGTTTCAATATTGTTTTTGGTAAACCCATAATCCATTAAAGATTGAGCATAGCTTAATCCTAATTTAATAATCCGTTGCATCGACCATACCAGATCTTGCGCTGTAGCCATCCTTCCATCATTAAACTTTAAATCATCACGAAGATGAAAGACTATTCTTTTGCCATTGTCTAAAACGTCCCAAGATTTTGCCATAGCAGGGCGAATTTTTGTAGGATCATGTTCATCATATTGCACTAACGCGCTGCAAATATTCGTCAATAACTCACTCGTCACAACCTCAACAGTTTGCGCTGGATCAAAACTACTAATTGAATCAATATTCCATGCCATTACCAATATATCTTTAGATGAGGCACTGAATGCCGATGTTACAGCCCCATTAAAAAAAACGGTTGAGCTTAATAAAATAGAAATTTTTTTCAATATTCTTTGTTTTCCCATTTTATCTCTTCCTTTTGTATTCTTCTACCTTTTCACACAAAGTGATTGTGATTTTGCTTAAATAGCATAGCATTAGACATCAATTTCATTTAATCAAACTAAGCATCTATAAAATAATTTTCTTATACATCAGTCTATATTCGGGATGCAGAGAATCTATAACCATAAACAAAGATCCTCCCCAATATAACTTTCTATATTCATCGCTCCCTATAAACGATCTTAATTATATACTACTACACAAACATCCCTCACAGTTTCATCCTTAAAAAACTGAAGAGCTTTATATGGGAGAATATTTTCATCATGCAATTATAATTAAGCTCTTTTTAGCTTTGATAACACTAAAAAGACACACTTATTTTTCAATTTTACTATAAAAAATTTGTGGCGCACTATTCCAAACCCACTTTTTGACATCAGGTGTCATCGCGATAACGCTATATTGTTGAAAGATAAACGCATAAGGCCCTTTTTGCATCAGTTCACGTTGTAAATCAGCATAGATTTTCGCCCGTTTTTGCGGATCTTTTT
>NZ_JBHIPC010000103.1:0-42202 GCF_042195765.1 Bartonella sp. AP3QHHD | reverse complement strand
ACATTATTAGAGATGATTAGCGAAGCGCAAAGAAAAGAAAATGCTACTGTTGTAGACAAATGTTAGAAAATCCTATTCCCTTAACTTTATTAAGGTATCCCTCACTTAAAAAAACATATGTAAAATCAATAAATTATTGTTGATATAAAATGCAATGGTGGGCGTGACAGGGATTGAACCTGTGACCCCTACGATGTCAACGTAGTGCTCTCCCGCTGAGCTACACGCCCATTCATTGATGTTGCATACACCATATAGAATGCCAAACGTCAATGCCTAATTTTATTTTCTCTTTCAACAGATGCAAATAACTTTAAAAAATACTTTTTAAGCAGCGATAAGGATCTTTTCAACTTCATTGACGAGTTCACGTAAGTGAAATGGCTTAGAGAGAACCTTTGCATCAGGAGGGGCATCACTATTTGAATTGAGTGCTACCGCTGCAAAACCCGTAATGAACATTACTCGTAAATCGGGGTCAATCTCAGTCGCACGTCGTGCAAGTTCGATTCCGTCCATCTCTGGCATCACAATATCAGTCAGGAGAAGGGAAAATGGCTCTTCTTGTAAACGTTCATATGCGCTAATACCATTATCGAAATCGGCGACTTCGTAGCCTGCACGTTCTAGGGCTTTTACGAGAAAGCGACGCATATCGTTATCATCTTCTGCGAGCAGGATTCGTTTCATGATTATATTCCAATGGCTCCATTTGTCAGAGTTTTGCCGCATCAATTATACAATATAGAGTATTTATAAAAAAGATGGTAAAATGCTCATAATTGAAATGAATGGCAAAATGGTTAATTCTTACATTCTGATTCAAAATACAGCATATTCGTTGTGAGTTGGTTAAATTCGAAATATATGTGATTTTGAAAAAAGAAGGGGTTCTCTAAAACTACTAAGATGATTCATTACTATCTTTTCTTTTAAAGTTACTGATTATTATCAGAATTCCATTAAAAAACTTATGAAAACCGTTATTGTAGGGTTTTCATATATCGAGAAATTAGAAGAATATTATGTTAATTTATTGTTTTTAAAAAGTTCTCCTAAGAAATAGAAATTTTATAGTTATTTGTTTTTATAGAGATTTGTAATAAATATTATAAATGCGCTTTATTTCAATTTTTTTCTTAAATAGATGAAAACTATTGTTTTCCTAGATATAATATTAAATTATCACTTAATAAAAGATCAAAAATAGTATTTTGATGCTTTATTTGTAAATATGTATCATGTTATATTAAGATATATTTATTATTTTTATTTATATAAATAGTTTTTTTATTAAGTTATTTTTTATGATGTAAAATAATATTATTTAATGTAATGATATACTTTGTATATTAGTTTTTTATTAGAATGCGTGGTGAATATTTAGGTCATGGCTTGCCTGTAAAGGCTAGAAAACGAATCATATGAGTGGTTGGAAAGAAAAATCTATTATATTTATAAAGTGTTTGTAGATCCAATGCTCGTAGAAATTTTCTTTTTTGATGGGGTGGAGCGGAAATTAAGGTTTAGTGTTATTTTACAGATACATTATCGGGAATAAAGGCATCAAATGCAGCCCAAAATTGTTTTTTATAATCTTCGTTAACCATAATTGTATCCAGTTCAGCGCCTGTAATAGTAATACTTTCTGTTAGACGTGTGTGTTGGCATAATTGCCGCACTTCAATGTTGTTTGCAATATTGTTTTGATTGGCAAGAATAAAGAGTGTTGGGATTCGTAAATTTCCATGAAGTACATTTCTCTTCATAGAATCAATCGCATTAAATACTGAAGCCATCCATTGGGATGTTGGGGGCTTAATGGAAGGGAGCGGCACTTTATGTATGTGTCCCAATTGTATATTTTTTTGTTTTGTCTTGTTTAATTTTTTCCTATCGTTCACTGATATAAAGCCAAGACCTATATCAGAAAGAAATTGTGTTAATTTATGTTGAAAACTATTCGTTTTATTGCCGAATGGAGCAAAAAGAGGAGAAACACAGAGCAATCTATTAAACTGATGATTAATGAGATCTAATCCGCTAAGTGCTATCAATCCACCTATGCCATAGGTGAGCATAGAGTAAGGCGGCGGACAATTAGGATAAACAATATTTTTAAGAAATTTATATAAGTCATTAATATCATTATTTATATCAAAACAATGATATCGTCTTTGTTTTCTTATCTTGAAGGATATTTTTTTTTGATCAAAGCAGTCAAATATTGCTGTATGAAAACCGCGTTTAGAAATTTCATTTATTAATAAAAAATATTTTTCTAAAGTATTTGCGTAGCTTTTGAGAATAACAATTGTTCCCTTAGATTTTTTCACCTCAGGATATGTTATAGCAAAACGAATTTCGTGATCTATTGCTATTTTAAGAGTATCATGATGGATATTAAGAGAAGTGGAACCCCAGTCTATGGGATAAAGAGGTGTTTCCAATTGAAATCCTTTTTACAGTGTATTTGCCGTTTAGTGCTTTGATATTTATGTAATGAAGAAAGAGGATTAAAAAAGGGGTATATTGCTTTTTAGATAGTTTTTATCAATTTAGGTCCCAAAGAGTTGAAATAAAGAAAAACGATTACTAGATAATATAGTGCGGTTGCCATGATGGGGCCGCAGGTTCACAAGTAAGTTTGCCATGTGGGAACTTTGTGAATTAATTATAAATTATAGTCGCTCTAGAGGAGGGCAATATTATGCGTCAAGTAGATTTTTCACCATTTTATCGTTCCACAGTAGGTTTTGATCATCTTTTTAACTGGTTTGATTCTAGAACACAACCAGACGAAGTTTCTTCTTATCCCCCTTATAATATCGAGCGTTTAACTGAAGATTCTTATAGAATTTCTATGGCTGTTGCTGGTTTTTCTCAAGATGAAATTGATATTGAAACGCATTGTAACCAGCTGATCGTTAAGGGAGACAGAAAGTCTAAAAATGATGATGAAGAGCGAGAATTCCTTTATCGAGGTATTGCTTCGCGTGCTTTTGAACGGCGTTTTCATTTGGCTGATCATGTTAAGGTTATTGGGGCAGAACTTGGAGATGGGCTTCTTCATATTCAGCTTAAAAGGGAAATGCCAGCTGAATTAAAACCCAAAAAGATAACCGTACAGATGTCACCATCCATTACAAAAAATGATAACAGCGACGTTATCGTGTAAAGAAAATTTAGAAAATATGAGATCGGATAATTATAAATTTTTCTGAAGAATAAAAAACGCGAGGCAAAAGGTCTCGCGTTTCGTATGTGTTTTCCTAAGAGCGAAGCGCATTTTAATAAAACAGCTTATCTCGAATTTATGATAAAATATCATTGCACATTATTCTACGTTGAAGAAAAAAATCATGTGTGTGCAATTGAAATGCATAATAATTCACTTTTTAAGTAAGCTTATTTTATAGCATTTTAAAAATGGTCGGAGCGGCGGGATTTGAACCCACGACCCCTTGACCCCCAGTCAAGTGCGCTACCAAGCTGCGCTACGCTCCGAGTTCGTGTAAAACGATTAAATGACTGTTTCTTTAAAGGCAAGAGAAAAAATAAACAGAATAAAATCTAAAATGCTTTTGCACTTAGAGCTTTTGAAAGTAAAAATTTTGGACATCAATATTTTGTTGTTAATTCAAGATAAATAACGAATTTGTAAAATTCTTTGTGATCATTAAATTTTTAGCTTTATAGTTAATAGATGTATGCATTTAATTACTTTTGAGATTGTGAGGAGGGGGGTAAGATTGGTGACTTTAGGGGTATGAATTGGAGCAAATGAGTGCGGAAGGTATATTGTTTTCTTACCTAATCGTTACTTTTCTAAAAAGATAAGGATTTTCAAAAGAAGAGGAGTGAATGTATGGTTTTGAAAAGTTTCGTTTTTTTAGAGTTTTATAGATGAGGTATTTTGCATTTTATGTGGATAAAAAATTGTAAGTTCTGGATTGTATAATTACAAATCTCATTTTACGGGTATGTATTTTTATCCAAATAAACAAGGTCAGAATGCTTTAATTTATGTTTCGTTTTTTTTCTAAAAGATCAGATAAAATATTATAGAGGAAAAACTTTCAAAGTGTCTATTGAACTAAGAAAAGAGTAAACTATGAGCCGTTTTTCGGTAATAAATTTGACGCAAGCAGCAGTGGATCGTGTTAAAGCGATTATGGATGCAAAAGATGCACAGGGTATTCTTGTTGGTATCAAAAAAGGTGGTTGTGCAGGGATGGAGTATACAATTACTCTTGTCAAAGAAAAGGGGATAGCTGCGGATGTTGTTGAAGTGAATGGTGCCCGTGTTTTTGTAGCACATGATGCGGTATTATTTTTATTAGGAACGCAGATGGATTATGAAGTGACAACGTTGCGGTCTGGTTTTGTCTTTAAAAATCCTAATCAAGTTTCAGCATGCGGGTGTGGCGAATCGGTGGAACTTCGTCCTGCTACGCAGGATCAATATAAAACAAATTGAGCTGAGCTAAATTATAATTTAGTAATTTTAGAGGGGCTTGTTCTTTTAGGTAGAAGAAATCTACTATTTTTTATCGTTCATTTTTAGCTTGCTTCCAAAGTGCTTCCATTTCATTCAAGGATGCGTCAGTGAGTGTTTTAGATTGAGTGGATAGCTTTTCTTCAATATAGGCGAAACGATTTCGAAATTTTATATTCGTTTTTTTTAATGCTTTTTGTGAATCAATCGCTAAGTGGCGCGCGAGATTAAGAAGTATAAAGTAGAGATCTCCAAACTCTGCTTCTATTTCTGAGTTTTGTTTACTTTTGATGGCTTCTTTGAGCTCTTCCAGTTCTTCTTCTATTTTTTCAAAAACTTTATCACTTTTTTGCCAATCAAAACCTACTTTAGCTGCTGCTTCTTGTAAAGCAAGTGCCTCTTGGTTTGCTGGCTGGATTTGTTTTACTGTTGCGAGTATGCTTGTGGAGGAATTGTTGTTTTTTTCTTCGCACATTCTTTTTTGTTCAACCTGTTCTCTTTTTTTTATATATTCCCACTCCTCTTTTATAAATCCTCGTTTTTTTTGCTCGGCATTTCCAAAAACATGAGGATGGCGTCGAATCATTTTTTCCGTGATTGCATAAACAACATCTTCAAAAGTAAAGCTGCCTTCTTCTTGTGCTATGGTAGCATGATAGACAACTTGTAAAAGAAGATCCCCAAGTTCTTCACAGAGATCCTTTCGATTTTTTCGTTCAATGGCATCGATGACTTCGTAAACTTCTTCGAGCATATAGGGTATGAGGGATTCAAAAGTTTGTTTTTTATGCCAGATACAACCATTATCAGAGTTTCGTAATGCAGTGATAATTGTAGTGAGATCTCTGATATCTTTTGAGGCTAACATTTTGCACTTCCTTTGTAAGCAATAGAGCTTATGTTAGATGTCCCAACGTCTATGTAACCACATCCATTGTCCAGGATATTCACGGACCCAAGATTCAACAATATCATTTAATTTTTGCGTAGAAGCAGCTATATCGATATCATTTTTTTCATCACGTGGAAGTTCTACATGTTCATATAACTCTAAACGATGACGTCCACTAGGCAAACGAATACAACGTGCTGGATAAATATCACAGTCATATTGTCGAGCAAGTTTTATAATTAAGGGGTTTGTTTTAAGAGGTCTGTTAAAAAATGTTCCCATGATACCGCGGCGAAATTTTTGATCAACGAGCATACCAACATTTTCACCTTCTTCTAATTTGGCTGCTAATGCCCATGCTGCACCGGCCTTGGAGGGAACAAGATGTCCCATAGAAGTTTGTCGTGCTTTAAGGATTCGTTTGGCAACATAGGGATTATTGGGTGGTCTAAATAATACCGTAACATTAAGATCAAAACTTTGTGCACAAATAGGCAGAAGTTCAAAATTGCCAGTATGTGCGGTGAAAAAAATATGTGGTTTTTTTTCATTTTTTAATCGCTCAAATATTTCAATGCCTTTAACCTCAATGAAACCTGGCTCGTCTGCATGAGGATCAAAATCAAAAATTTTATCAAGAAAAATATATTCAGCTAGGAAACGTCCTATATTTTCCCACATTTCTATTGCAATCGCACGGAGTTCTTGCTCTGTTTTTTCTGGATATGCACTCCTAAGGTTTGCAAGTGTGATTTGATGACGATGTACAAGGGGACCAATTTTTTTTGCTAACCAAGCAAAAAAAGAAATTCCCATTTTGGCTGGAAAACATTTTAGAATAAATAAAGAACCAAAGAGTAGATATGCCCATAACAAGTAGGATATTTTTTTAGCTATAATTTTAATACGATATATGAGATTTTTAAGAGAAAGCTTCATCATGATTTAATCGATTTTAAGGATAATTTTACCAAAAACATCACGACTCTCCATTCGTTTTAAAGCTGTATCAATTTCATCCAGCCCAACAATTGTATCAATGACAGGGTGTACGGCTTTTTGTGCCATTTTTTGCATGGCATTTTTCATATTTTCCATACGGCAGCCAAATGAACCGAATATCTTGAGCTGTTGCTGGAATAATTGCATGAGATTTATTGGTGCTGAAACACCAGAGGTAGAACCGCAAGTCACTAAGCGTGCTCCTTTTTTCATACATAACAGAGAACCGTTCCATGTATCGACACCAACATGCTCAAAAACAACATCAACACCTTTTTTTTGGGTTAATTTACGCACTACACCTTCAAAACGATCTTTACGATAATTAATCACATGATCTGCCCCAAGAGAGTGCGCTTTTGCAATTTTTTCATCTGAACCTACAGTTGTGATAACTGTACAGCCCATGTGTTTTGCAAGTTGAATGGCTGCAGAACCAATACCTGAGCCACCAGCCTGTACCAGGATTGTTTCTCCTGCTTGTAGTTTTGCGTTATCGAAAAGCATATGTTCTACGGTACCAAAAGTAATTGGAGCAACTGCTGCTTGCAATTCATCACATTGGGGAGGTGATGGAACTAATAAACGTGCTGGCAAATTGACAAGCTCACACGCAAATCCATCAAGGTGAAAACCATAGACTCCCTTTACATTACTGCAAAGATTATCCCGTCCTTCATGACAAGCTTGGCATACTCCGCAGGTTTGTGCACCATAAATTGAGACAATCTGTCCAAGTTGGAGATGTTCAACGCCATCTCCTATTTGTATAACCTCACCAGAGGCTTCTGCACCAATGATGAGTGGCATTTTTCTTTTCGCAAAAGCCATGCCACGCCATCCCCATACATCAATATGATTAAGAGCAACGGCTTTTATCCGCACAGTTACTTCACCTATACTAGGTGAAGATGGCGGGGAAATATTGGTGATTTCAAGCCGACGATCATCGAAGAGTTTCAGTGCACGCATTATCATCCCCCTTAAATATATTATTGGTTAGCGTTATAAAATTTTATTATTAAAGGATTATCCTTTATATGCAGTGATAACAAGACTCATATTTTGACCACCAAATCCAAATGAGTTTGACAAAACCGCATTGACACAGGACTTACGGCTATGATGAGGAACAACATCTAAAGGGATAGTAGGGTCAGGATTATCATAATTTATTGTCGGTGGAAGTATTCCCGATTGAATGGTTAAAAGCGAAAAAACCGCTTCTATTGCACCAGCAGCAGTTAATGTATGCCCAATCATTGATTTATTAGAAGAGACAGGAATATGCTCTAAAAGATCACCGAATACTGTTGATAATGCAAGATATTCCATTTTCTCATTTTCAGGTGTTGAAGTTCCGTGGGCATTAATATAGTCAATTTCATTGATGGTTATTTTTGCATCGTCTAAAGCTTTGCGAACGGATTCAATTGCTGGTGATGCATCGGGTTTTGAACGTGTACGGTGAAAGTCATCGGCGGTTTCTCCACAGCCAGCTAAAATTCCTAAAACTGTAGCATTACGGTTTAATGCGCTTTGAAGAGATTCAAGAACAAGAGCGCCTGAGCCTTCTGCCATAACAAAACCATCTCGATCACGGCTAAAGGGTTTTGCTGCTTTTTCTGGAGGCTCATTCTGAGTTGAAAGAGCAGATAGTAGCGAAAAACGAATAAGAGATTCTGCTGAAACTGATCCATCTGTCGCAATTATGAGAGCTCTATTTGTCTCTCTCCGTCTAATAGACTCAACACCTAATTGAATTGCTGTTGCACCAGATGCACAGGCAGTGGAAAGTGTAACAGGAAGTCCTTTTGTGCCAAATGTTTTTTGAAGTTTTTCTGCAATTGCACCAAATTGTGTGGATTCAAAAAGCGTCTCATGGAGTTTATCCTTACAGACTTTAAGAAGATGTGCATAAGAAGGCTCATTATTGAATTCTTCCTCTTGATCAAGACTAAAACGTGCTTTCCATTCAAGTTCAACAGGAGGAGCAGCTAGAAAGAGTGGTCCATTAAAATTTTTTTTATCAATAGTAGCTTGTTCTAAAGCTTCTTCAGCAGAAAGATGTGCAAGCTTCTCAGAGAGAGCTGAAGCACCAAGTGTACTTTCTTTAAGAAAATCAATTGTTCCAGCAATATATGTATTTAATCCCTCAACGGGAAAACGTGTTATTTTGTGGATACCACTTACACCGCTAGTTAATTTTTGCCAATTTTCATGTTTCCCTTGTCCCAGTGATGTGACAATGCCTGCACCAGTTATTGCTACAAGTGGACGCCCAAAATGATCATGATATTTCACTATAGAAATTCCCCTTCAAACAGCAGTAAGACGCACAATACCTTCAGCTCTTTTTATACCAATCGTTGTAACAAATATTTCACGTACTTCTTTAGAAAAAGGTTTTTCATGAGGACTTAACACTGGAAAACCGCGTTTTTTTTCAATTGAAAGTGCTGCAAGAGCTAGAGCTAGAGGAAATTGTGCTTCCCGCATATAACCAAATAATGTTGTAATGCCACGGTAAAATAGATCAGCATTATCAAGAGCATTTTGTTCTGCTTTTGTTGCTTCGTGAGCTCCTGAGGCTGCTGAAATGGCTAAGGCAGATTTAGCGCCCGCAGTTTTTAACATTGTTGCAATTGAATCTCTAAGTGGAATTTTGGTTCTATCTGTTTGGTCTGTAATAATTTGGCTAATTTCAGCATAAGCACGTGCGTTGCGTTTTTTGGCATGTTCTCCACTTTCAATAACTAGGAAGATCCCACCAGAACCTGCTATGACACCGCCGCCTGGATAGATTCCACGATCCCACACTGGGCTCCATCCATTATGGGTTAAAAGACCACCAAGCTCATGCGCCAACAACATATCATAACTTTGTGCATTATAGGAACTTCCTACAAGAGCATGGGTACTTTGACCTGATTTAATACGAGCTACAGCAATTTGAAGTGCAGAAAGACCACTGCCTTCTTCTCCCATAAATGTACGAGATGATCCAGTGACTTTATGAACAATTGAAATGTTTCCTGCCAAAAGGTTTGAAAGTTGTGCCAAAAATAATGTTGGACGAAGTTCAGTTGAAAGAGCAACATTTAACATAGAAGCATGATCGGCAACTGCGCGCGCTTTAGAAAGAATCTGTGTATCAACAGTAATATCACGTTCTCCCCCACTTGCCGCTACGATCATATCCATTGTTGAAGTGAGTTGTTCATTATTTTTTATGCCGGCATCATCAAGAGCAAGACCAGCCGCATAGGTACCAAGACGCTGCCATGTTCCCATTTGCCGTTGATCACTTTTTTTAGGAATTTGTAAACTCCAATCAATTTCGGGCAATTTATGAACCGTGTAAGGTGAAAAAGTTGTATAATCTAGGTTTGGTGTACGGATTGGATCATTTAAGAGATTCCAATGTTGATCAGTTCCTGCCCCCAGAGAGCTTATGAGACCTATACCAGTAATGAATACAGATTGATCAAGCATGGCGAAAAAACTACTCCGCCTGTTTTAAGGCAACGAGATCATCAATTTTTGCACAAAGGTTTTTAAGAACAAAGTATTCTTCTGTTGCAACGGTACCTTCGTTGACTTCTTGTGTCCATTGTTCTAGAGGGACTTTTATTCCGAAAGCTTTATCAATAGCGAAAACAATATCAAGAAAATCAAGACTGTCGATTCCTAAATCGTCAATTGTATGACTCTCAGGTGTAATTGTATTGCGATCAATTTCACTGATTTCTGCAATGATATCAGCAACTTTATCAAACGTGGAAGGCAATGTACGGATTCCTTATTATAGAGTTAGTAAATTCAAAATACATTTAATATTGTTCTTCTAGCCTTTTTTCTCTTTAAAAAAAAGACTTAATCCAGAATATAGCTGTCTTTATCTATAGAGAAAAGAGGTTTACAGTACATGAAATACTATATCTCAATATTTAAAAAACTTTGAAATTTTATTGCGCATTTATTTTACAAGACTATTTTTTCTATTGGCAGCAAGGACAGCAAGGGCTGTTATATTAACAACTCCCCGGGAAGTTACTGAAGGCGTTAAGATATGGGCGGGACGTGCTGCCCCGATTAGAATAGGACCAACATGGAGTGCATTTGTGAGGCTTTTAACAGTGTTGAGCGTGATATTGGCTGAATCAAGTGTTGGAAAGACAAGCAAATTAGCTTCACTTTTAAGACGAGAATTAGGAAAAACACGATCACGAAAAACTTTGGAAAGGGCAGCATCAGCATGCATTTCACCATCTGCTTCTAAATCAGGGTGTAATTTGGCAAGAATTTCTGTTGCACGTCGCATTTTACGCGCACTTTCTGTGTTTTTAGAACCAAAGTTTGAGTGTGATAATAAGGCTGCTTTTGGTGTTATTCCAAATGCTTCAACTTCTTGAGCTGCCAACACAGTCATTTCAGCGATTTCTTCTGCAGAAGGATTTTCATTGACGTAAGTATCTGTGAGGAAAAGAGTACGTTGTTGAGAGATAAGCAAACTCATAGCAGAAAAACGGTGAACATGAGGATCAAGACCGATAATTTGTTCAATCAATTCAAGTTGACGTTCAAAGCGTCCTTCTAAGCCGCAAATCATTGCATCTGCTTCTTCACGCATAACGGCAAGGGCAGCAATAGCCGTTGTTGATGTTCTCACTACTGTTTTTGCCATTTCAGGCGTAACACCACGCCTCCCTGTATAATGAAAAAATAAATTAACATAATCACGAAAACGTGGATCATCTTCAGGGTTTGTTAATTCAAAATCTATACCAGGACGAATTCTTAAACCAAAGCGTTTTAATCTTGCTTCTACGACATGTGGACGGCCGATAAGGAGGGGCGTTGCTGTTTGTTCTTCAATGACAACTTGTGCTGCACGAAGGACGCGTTCATCTTCACCATTGGCATAGATGACGCGTTTACGTTTTGCTGTTTTTGCTGCAGCAAAAACAGGTTTCATTGTTAAACCAGAAAGAAAGACAAATCGATTGAGGATATCATAGTAGGCCTCCATATCTTCAATGGGACGAATGGCGACACCAGTTGTCATTGCTGCTTTAGCAACAGCGGGAGCAATACGCAGTATTAAACGCGGATCAAAAGGAGAGGGGATCAGATAGTCTGGTCCAAAATTGGGTGGTTCTTTCGAGTATGCACGTGCTACAACATCTGAAGTTTCTTCACGTGCAAGGGCAGCAATCGCATGAACAGCGGCCATTTTCATTTCTTCATTAATTGCACTAGCACCTACGTCTAATGCACCACGGAAGATATAGGGAAAACAAAGGACATTATTAACTTGATTGGGATAATCAGAGCGTCCTGTGCAGATCATTGCATCTGGTCGTATAGAGCGTGCTTCTTCAGGCATAATTTCTGGTACTGGATTAGCCAGTGCTAAAATGAGTGGATTTTGAGCCATTCTTTTAAGATATTCAGGCTTTAAAACACCACCCGCAGATAGGCCTAGAAAAATATCCGCATCATCAATAATATCAGATAAAGTTCGTGCGTCCGTTTTTTGTGCGTAATTGATTTTCCAACGATCCATAAGGGTCTTGCGACCTTCATAAACAACTCCCTCTAAGTCACTAAGCCAAATATTTTCAACTTTTGCCCCAAGACGAACCAAAAGATTAAGGCAAGCGAGGGCAGCAGCACCTGCACCTGAGGTAACTATTTTTGCATTTTCAATTTTTTTTCCTGAAAGATTTAAGGCATTTAATACAGCCGCAGAAACGATAATGGCAGTTCCATGTTGGTCATCATGAAAAACTGGAATTTTCATTTTAGCACGAAGTTTTTCTTCGATGTCAAAACATTCAGGAGCCTTAATGTCTTCAAGATTAATACCACCAAATGTAGGTTCTAAGGTCGATATTGTTTGTACCATTTGTTCTATATCGGATGCATCAATTTCAATATCAAAAACATCAATATTCGCAAATTTTTTAAATAAAACGGCCTTGCCTTCCATAACTGGCTTGGAAGCGAGTGGACCAATGTTCCCTAAACCAAGAACAGCAGTTCCATTGGATATAACAGCGACTAAATTAGCACGGGAGGTATATTGAGCAGCAAGATTGGGATCTTCATGAATCGCAAGACATGGTGCTGCAACGCCTGGAGAATAAGCAAGAGCTAAATCACGTTGATTATCAAGAGGTTTTGTTGCTTGTATTTCCAATTTTCCAGGTTTTGGGTGTTGGTGATAAAAAAGTGCGGCACTGTCAAGTTCAGCTTTTGGTGAACTGAAATCACTATTTTGTTCTCTAGACATTTTTATGATATCCAAGTTAGCGTATGTGTATATGAGATGTTCCATCTACGATAAGGTTTTGTCCACTAATAAATCCTCATTTCTCTGAATATCAAAATGTATGAGTATGAGAAAACTCTTCTGGATCGTAAAACCAGTTTGATAATTCTTTTTGTTTGTGTGCATGAATAATTTCATTGATAGCAGCACGATTAGTTTTTTCTTTCCTTAATAAAACCCGTAAAAATTGATTAGTCTACAAACGAATAAAATATTACTAATAATTACATTACCAAGCCATTATTTTTTTTGCAATGCTTACAACTTAAGGAAAGAAAAGAAGAGTGCTTTCTATTAACTTCATCTTCTTTATTTAAATTTCTATAGGGAGGTAGAAGAAATTTTAAATAACAATTTGCAATTTATAAATTATTTTTGCAGCTATTTAAAAGGAAATTGGAACTTTAAAAATGGGAGTTG
This sequence comes from Bartonella sp. AP3QHHD, assembly GCF_042195765.1. Lineage (NCBI taxonomy): Bacteria > Pseudomonadati > Pseudomonadota > Alphaproteobacteria > Hyphomicrobiales > Bartonellaceae > Bartonella > Bartonella sp. AP3QHHD. Next base: position 29,053 of record NZ_JBHIPC010000103.1, on the reverse strand, counting down.
TTTTATTTATTATTCAATTGAACTCTTAATAATGCGAACTTTATAATTTATAATGAATCATCTCGTATGTTGAATGAGAAATTTGAATACAATAAGATTCTTTTAGCTCAAATTCACCTAATATAATAAAAAATATTTACTTAGATAATTCAACGAGAGTAATATGTGGATAAAAAACATTAAAAAAAATAAATAGAAGTGTTTCTATGAGCTATTTTAATACAAAAGCATGAATTTTTTTCACAATTAATAAAAATAATTATTACCGATTTTGTACCTTTATGAAACTATGAAAAATAAAGGAGTTAAGAAAAAGATAAGGAAATAGAAGACATGCTTTATCATTCTTAGAATGATACGTTGTTTGATAAGCCATTACGCTTCTTTAGGGTTATTGCTTAGGATGTCAAAGAAAACCGCATGCCAATTATCCCAACCTTTGAAGTACAAAGCTACAGTTGAAAAAAAAGCATTCTATGATGAGCCATTAAAACAACTGGAGAGAGAAAGTGGAAAAATATCTTTTTCCACTTTCTTATTTGTTATTGGATTCGACCACTTGCATGAGCAAGCATAGTATAAACTTTTCCGGTATCTGATATCAAGTACTTGCGAACTGAGTTGGAAGAGCCAGAACTGCGCGATATATCACGTAAGAGCTTTTCGAAATCCGTAACATATTGATTCACTGAACGTTTAAACCCAAAATCGCTCATATATTTTTTCTTAATCATTTCAAATATTTTTTGTCCATTTAAGGTATAAAGGCGTTCTGTTACGATGTTTTTTTGTCCACGTTGATAATGATCCCATAGCTCAACAATGGCATTGTGATTAATAGCTTGCACTATACCAGAAGCTAATGAATTAAGAGAGCAGTTTGCAGGAGATGGTTTTGTTTGCACTGATGTTAAAACATCATCACTAGGGGGAGCATCATAAAATGTTTCTTCACGTGAAGCTCTTTCTAAGAGATTTGATACCCATTTATTTGGTCTTTTTTTGCTTTGATCTTGTTGCAAAATAGGCTTAGGTGGCACAATCTTTTTAACAGACTCAGTGGAACTGTCACTTTTTTGATTAAACATTGATGATGTAGGAAATGCTGATATTAGCTGTTTTTGTGCGCTCTTTTGATCATTTTGTATAACACTGACTAAATCTTGTAACGCTGTAATCTGTTCATTCAAAGCTGTGCGAATTGTTTGCGTTGTTTCTTTTGTTTTTTCTGGAAGTTTTTTTACATTTTCATTGATATCATTATTAATCTTTGAAAGCTCTAAACGAACTTCATCAGCGGAGCGACGTATATCTTCTGCTGCTTCTGAAAAACGCGTTGATGCTTCACTAACAAGCTTATTAAGTGATTGTTGGAATGAATTTGTGGAGTTACGCGCATTCTTATCAGAGCGTTCAAGTGCTAAGTTGAAGATTTTTTCATAATGCCCAATCATTTGATTAATTTCATGAGACTTTGAAACAAGAGCATCGCTTAATACAGAAAGCGTATTATGTTTTTCTTCAAGTGTTGCACTAAGTGAATTTTCAGACTGTTCAAGAACATGAATAGTTTGGGAAAGTGTCTTTGCATGTTCACCAAAACTACTCGTTATATGATTAATTTGTTCAAAGGTACTCTTTGAAAGTCCTTGCAGAATTTCAACATTAGTATTGAGCGCTTGATTTGAGGCTGACAAACGCTCTGCTACTTGGTCCGTGTTGCGGAAAAAATTATTCGTACTCTCATTAAACTGCCCATCAATATTTTGAACAGCCGATAATAAAACATTACTATTTTCCTGAAAATTGTAAATTGATTGATTCAACTGTGTTAAGATGGATGAGACATTATTAACAAGCTCTTCCTTCATAATCGTTATTGTTTGAAGTGTTTCAGAGTTAGCTTTGGTTAAGCTATTCACTAAAGATTCATTATGTGCATAAATTCTTTGTTCAGCATCTTGTGTGGAAAGAGAGAGTTGTTCACCGATATGCTGTGTTAAAGAATCAATTGATTCTGTCGTATTTTGCGCTGCTTGATTTAAGTGATTTGTAAGCTCTGTTATTTTTCCAACATGTTTTGAAATTTGTGTTGTTGTTTGATTTCCAGCATCTTCCAGACGGCTCGTTACATCAGAGAGTTGATATCCTAAATTATTTTTAAGATTTTGCATAGAGTGATGAAGAACATCACAGCGTTCATTAAGAACTTGTTCTATTGCTGTTGTTGATGTGTGAATAGTTTCATTCAATAATGCTTGTGCATTATGACTGGCTGTTGCGAAAGCTTCGACAGTATGCGCTGTTTGTTCAGACAGAACGGACAGAACTTTTTCACTGGTATCATAAACAGTTTTTTTGACATTTGATACAATGCGATTGCCTGATTCTGAGAGAATATTTTCTGCTTGTGCAGTAACATTTGTAACAGATGAAAGAATTTGTTCACTCGTAGAAGAAAGAATATCAGAAGCTTTTATAATCTTATTATGCAGGTTATCTGTCACTGTATTAACAGAGTCTTCTAAGGTTACACGCATATTGTCAACACTGCTTTCCAGCGCTTGTTGAATTATCTGACTTTGCTCATTATTAATCATGAGAGACGTTTTTAATGTGTCAGAACGTTTCTCAATAACAGATGTTTGCATATCAATGGCTTCACAGATTTGGCTAAATTTTTCAGATAATGTTTCCTCTAGCGTTGTTGTCCGTTCAAAAATTTTGTGTGCACGATCTTCTAGATCTGTATCGAATGATTCCATACGTGTTTCAAGGGTTTCAAAGAAAACACCACTCGATTGAGAGAGCGTATTCTTTAAAATTTCGGCATGGCTTTCAAGGTTTTTGATATGATCTTGAACCGTTTCAGTAATGTTTTTATTATTGGCGACAATTGCACTCTCAACTAAATCTATTTGTTGTTTCAATGCAACATCGACACGTATATCACTTTTTGCAATGAGGTTATGGATTGTTTCCATGCGTTGTTCAAGTGTACGTGCTTGATCGGCAAGAACTTCATTGAGAGAAAAACTATTAATCGCTAAAGAATCGCGCAGAGCATCGGCACGGATATCAATATTTCTCGCTTGTGCTTCTAAAGCATCTTGGGTTGTATTACAACTTTGTACAATGACATCTTGTAACTTTTCAGTGCATTGAATGATGTTTGTAATATGATTTTCAGCTTGTTTATCAACGACTTGAATATTGTCAGCCAAAACTTTTTCAATATGAGAAGTATTTTGGGATAAAACATCAATTTGATTTCTTAATGTATCCGCAATTTTATTCTTCTCGTTATCGAGCATGTCTGCCATAAGAGCTCGTTGATCAGAAAGTTGTATTTTAAAATCTTGTGAACGTTCTTGTATGATATCAACAATGGCATTGTCGACATATTGAATTTCTTCTCTCAGACTTTCTTTACTTTTATCAATTGCAGAAAGAATAGCTTCACGTCCATTTGTAAATGCATGGGTAATGTCTGCTGTTTTTTCTTGGAGGTTCTCATTTATTTTCAAGACATGAGCTTCCAAGAAGTTACCAAGTTTTTCAGCATTATCCTCTAAAGCCTGACTGCGTTCTATAAAGGAATCAATGATGGAATCACTATGTTCTTTAAGAGAAAGATCAACCGTTGCTAAACGTTGTTCAAAAGCTCCAATTGCTTGCGAGGTTACGTTATCAAATTTAGAAGAGAGTTTATGTGCTTGGTCGTCGAGCTTTAAGATCTTCTCATCAAAATTCTGTAGAGATTGATTATTACGATCAATAAGAGCTTTATCCAAGGCTTTAAACTTTTCATCGACAGCGTGCAAAGTTTGATCTGTTACTGCTTGTATATGTGTTGCAATTTTAGCAACATGTACTTCTGCTTTTTCAGCTGTTTCATTAAAAGTTTTTTCTATTTGTTTTTCATTATGATCAAATCGTTTTGCAAAGCCATCGAAGTTTTTTCCTAATTCATGAAAAAATTCCGTGTTTTTCTGCTGAATTTGTGTTGTTGTTTTGTTAAATTTTTCAACAAGCTGATTTGTTACGCCATCACCAGCATAGGAAAGTTTTTCAACGAGGTCTTCGCCTTGTTTTTGTAAAGTTTGAGAAAGGGTTTGTGCAAGCTTTTCAACATTGGTTACAATGTTAGAGGTAACCAAACCAAATTCATCACTCAGTTGTTCTTGGGTTCCTTTAATTGTTGATTGTACGCGATCTGCATGATTCAAAATGGCTATGCGTTCATTACTCAATTCTTTGATTAATGTGTGAATGCGTGATTCATTTTCAGCATAGGCTTGTTCTAGATTATGAACTTCACCTTGTATGATTGCTTCAAGTTCAACAGCACGTCCGAGGGTACGTTCAATACCTTCGTTCATTGCTGCTACTTCTTCACGAATGGTTTGCCCTATAGCAATAGCTTGTTTTTCAGATAGATGTTGTGGTTCACTAAGGCGCTGTGCAGCATTGGTCATAAGAAGCGCAATATTATGCAAGTCGTTTGAACGTTTTGTTAATTGAGCAACGCCCCAAGATATAAGGATAGGAATTGCTGTTCCGGCTGCTACAGCAAGTCCTGTTGGGGATGTAACAAAAGTGCTGATATTGGATAAGGAGCTGAGTCCGGTAGGTGCGAGCTTATGCGCAATAAAAGCTCCTCCCGTTGCCCATAAAGCACTAAGCGCTGTTGTATACCAGTAGACTCGAGAGGAAGAACGCTGCTTGAATGGTCCAAAATTTACAGGGGTTGTTATATCATCATTTGCGGGAAGAAGTTTTGTAGGCAATAATGTATTATGAACAGTTCCACCTGAAATATCAGGTGAAGGTTTTGGAGCAAAAAGCTGTTCAACAACGGATTTATCAATAACAGCTTCATCATGAATATTAGAAACAAAAGTTGACGTACCGTTTTCAGCAAAAAATTCTTCTTCTGCCATTGCAATTTTTTGAATCAGATCATCGACATTAACAACATTTTCAGAATTATTGGATGATATTGTTTCAAATCCTGTGTCATCGAAATCAAAGTTCATAGCTTTTGTGAGGGCTTCTTCAACTTCAACTTCAAATGTTTGCAATTTTGTTCTGCGTGCCATACTCGCCTCGTACTCTTACAGCCGGAAAAGGGATACGTCCTCTTCCACATAATTTCTACATACTAGCTGTTAATTATTTAGAAAGGAATATGCTTAGGGAAAAATTTTAAAAACTTATCAAGATAAAGTTAACGCGGTTTCTTATACCCTGTTTAAAAATGTTATAAAATATAGTGAAAACAATTTATTATTTAAATCTAACTAAAACAAAAATACTGTTTACAACTTGTGTTTATAGAAAGCTTTATAAGCCGGCAGTCTTTGAAATAAGGACTTTAATAGCGGTTATATATACAGTAAGGTGCAAATGCCTCTCTTTAATATCGATAATCGTTAATAAATGTTGTTGTCCGCTTACTTTTATTGATTCTAAACGAAGCAGATTCATCATCACATATAGTCTGTAATAGCTTAGGATGTATAAAAGTATGCCTTTGAATTGTAAGCTCATAAAAAAGTAAACGTGGAAAAATTTTTAATTTAATATAGCTTTTCGTAAGTTGTACTTTATTATTGTGTTAAAGAGCCGTTTTTTCTCTAATTTCAGTTGTTTGTTGCTGAATTTTTAAGCTTCTACGTTGACAATTGGATATTTTTCAGTCGATATGCATGCACGAATATTTTATGCAATCTAGATAAAGGTGTAAGAATAATGGCAGAGCGATCACAACACCTGCAAGATGTGTTTTTAAATACGGTGCGTAAGCAAAAAATTTCCCTTACAATTTTTCTTGTCAATGGCGTTAAACTCACGGGTATTGTAACTTCATTTGATAATTTTTGTGTTCTTTTGCGCCGAGATGGACACGCGCAATTAGTTTATAAGCATGCTATTTCTACGATTATGCCTGGACAGCCTGTACAGATGTTTGAGGGTGAAAGTCCTGAGTAAACATATCATTTTAAGATAGACCTCTTATCCCATTTAAAAGTACTTAGATTGCTATGATAAATGAAAATGAGAGATTAGGAGGGGTATTTTCGCAGAATACAGGACAGGTGCGCGCACTTGTTTTGATACCGATTTTTCAAGAAAATAGAAGTGAAAGCTCTTTGAGAGAGTGTTCTATATCTTCTCGTGTTAAAGAATCATTGGGGTTAGCACGTGCTATAAGGTTAGAAGTTGTTAATTATGAAACGATTAATATTGCAACGCCTCGCTCTGCGACTCTCTTTGGAAAAGGTAAAGTAGATGCGTTAACCTGTTATATAGATGAATATTCTATTGAGCTTGCGATTGTAGATCACTTTTTAACGCCAGTACAGCAGCGTAATTTAGAAAAATTGTGGAATTGCAAAGTTATCGATAGAACGGCTTTGATTCTTGAAATTTTTGGGGACCGTGCACGAACAAAAGAAGGAGTTTTGCAAGTAGAGTTAGCGCGTTTGTCCTATCAAAAAGGGAGGCTTGTGCGGAGTTGGACGCACTTGGAAAGGCAACGGGGGGGGCGTGGCTTCCTAGGTGGACCTGGTGAGACGCAAATTGAAGCAGATAGGCGTCTTTTACAAGAAAAAATTATTCGTATTCGCCGCGAATTGCAAACGGTTATTAAAACGCGTGCACTTCATAGAGCAAAAAGGAAAAAAACATCTTATCCTGTTGTGGCACTGGTAGGATATACGAATACAGGAAAGTCAACTCTCTTTAACCGTTTAAGCGGTGCAGATGTTTTAGCAAAGAATATGTTATTTGCAACGCTTGATCCGACTTTGCGCAAAGTTGTTCTTCCCCATGGAAAAACTGTTCTTTTGTCTGATACTGTAGGGTTTATTTCTAACTTGCCAACGAATTTGATTGCAGCTTTTAGAGCAACCCTTGAAGAAGTGGTTGAAGCGGATCTCATTCTTCATGTAAGAGATATGTCAGATCTTGATCATCGAGCACATGCCCAAGATGTTTTAGAAGTGCTTTCAAGTCTTGATATCGATATTGATGATATGGAGCACATCATAGAAGTTTGGAATAAGATTGATATGTTAGATGAGCAAGCATTGAATGTTTTACAAACAAGCGCAAAGACGCGATTAAATCCTGCTCTCATGGTATCAGCACTTAAAGGGGATGGACTCGATCAATTATTAAGAGCCATTGAAAAGCTAATTTTTGGAGAGGTGCAAAGCATTGAATATCTTTTACAACCTCATGAAATGTCGCTTATTGATTGGTTTTATGAAAACTCTGCGGAAATAGTGCAAGAAGGGCATGATGATGGGTCTATTACCATTAGAGCGGTTGTTACTTCTGAAGCAAAAAAACAACTAGAGAGCCTCAAAAAAATATGAATTAAGTTCTTTAAAAATATTTTTGAACATTTGTGCTTAAATTTTATATTTTTATTATCTCAAAATAATATGACAGCAAGTTAAGAGGATAGTTACTACTTTCTCTTAATAAAACAATATGAAGAAGTATTTTGCTGGTTAAAATAAAGATGAGTCTTACATGTAATAAAAGACTATTCGTACGTACCGTATGGCGAAGCATTTTGATTGTTTTGCTATTACAAATTCTATGTGTATCTTTGATTTGGTTGTATTATTTTGTCCAGCCCCGTGGTTACCAAGCAACTTTAACATTTTCATTATCTGATTCTGTAGGAAAGCCATTACCAATTAAAAAGCAAGACAATGTTATCGCTTTTTTGTTTTCACAGCCTATGTTCTTCAATGATTCGAATTTTTCTTTAAGTGCTTCTTATAAGAAAAAAAATCATGAAAATATCCGTTTATCGCGTCATGGTGATTTTATCGATCTTATTTTTGAAGCCGAGACACTTGAAGCAGCTCAACGTGGGTTGGAAACTTGGTTTTCCGCATTTTCACAAGCAATCATAAAACAGAAACAATTCTTGTTAAATGATAAATTAGAAGACAAACAATATGATAATATTGCAATCCTTAATATCGTGCAGGAATTTCGTAAATCTATTGATTCTTTTATTCAGCGTGGTGTAAAACAAACAGAACTTCATAATCTTTCGATGCAATTAACGCAAGCAACTTTAAAGCGTATTCATTTAACAAGTTTGAATTCAACGATTAACATGATGCGTGAAAATGGGCAGTCTTTACTGTCTTTATCGTTTATTGCAGGCAATTCAGCAATTGTTTCTCTGGAATCTAAACGTGATCTCTTGGAAACGCAAAGAGCACATATGGCTGCACAATTAGGGTGGACACATCCTCAAATTAAAGCGATGACTGCAGAATTAGAGACAGTTTCTCATCAATTAAAAAATAAAATTTTACAGATTGTTTATCAAGTTCATTCAGATGAGTTTATTGCAACGGAATTGGAAAAACAGCTTCAAAAAAGGGTGAGTTTTTTTATAAGAGATCAATCCCAATCTTTGAATGAAATATTTAATGAATTTGAAAATAAAATAAAAGCAGCGATCGATGTCCAAAATAAAGCGATGAGCAAGTCTGTTCAACGAAGAGAAAAAGTCATTGGTTCATATTGGGGATTGAGTGATAATCCTCTTCTCTTACAAAATACAAATATCCACGTGGTTATGCCAATAACGTTAGCACCAATTTCTTTTATGGCTCTTTATGGAAAAAATATTCTTGTGAGTGCATTGGCCAGCTTCCTTACTCTTTTGCTAGGAATCTTGTTATTCTATCCGTGCTTTAAAAGGAAAAAAGACCAAATCTCAGAAGAGGATTTGAGATCAAAAGAAAATTCTCTTAAGAAGAATGAGAATATTTTAGTCTCTCAAGAAATGAAAAATTTTGAAGCTTTTATTACGATAGAGGGATTATCTGATGTTTTGAAATGGCGTGCTTCAACCATTATTTCAATCATTGGACCAGAGGCTGCACGGACAGCGGCAAAGCTTTCACTTCATCTCACAAAAGAGAACAAAACAATTTTGTTGGTCGATATTTCTGGTCAACAAATAGAGAAAGTCATTGGTCCACATCGCGGACTGAGTGATATTTTAACGGGCAATGCCAAGTTGCATGATGTTATTTACCGTGATTATGATACGGGGGTTGATATTCTTCCTCAGGGGGTAACAAGTGCCATTTCAGCACAAGATTTTTCAAATGATATTTTTCATATATTACAAGAATTTAAAAAAGAATATGATTTTATCATCCTAGAGATGGCAAGCGAACCAAAATATGGGTTTGAGCAATTTGCAGAGCTAACAGACTATTATATTTGTAATACTGTTCTTAATGAACAAGAATGGATGATGCGGATGGTAGACAGCTTTCCAAAGACTGTTTATCGCGTTGTAGCATCATAAGCTTCGTAAAGTAAAAAAGAAATATGTATCGCATGTTATAGTGGTACGCTTGTTTTTTGCTAAAGTTGTAGTACATACTAAAATAGACAAAGAGTTAATGTTTAAATTTTAAAATGCATTTTAGTTGGAGAGAAGCGTGGGGCAATCAGAGATGGTAGTAAAGAGATTAAACAATAGCATTTTAACGCCTGTGCAAAAGGAAAATAGAAAACATATACAGGTGTGGCTTTACTCTATTTTATTGCTGTGTTTGGCAATTGTCTTAGTGGGTGGCGCTACTCGTTTGACGGGATCAGGATTATCTATAACGGAATGGAAGCCAATACACGGCGTTATTCCACCGATTGGTGTGGATCAATGGCAAGAGGAATTTTTAAAATATCAACAGATAGCACAATATAAGCTGCTTAATCCTGATATGACCTTAAGTGCTTTTAAGGTCATTTTTTGGTGGGAATGGGCGCATCGTGTTCTTGGGCGTCTTGTTGGTCTTGTCGCTTTATTGGGGCTCATTTGGTTTTGGGCGACTAAGCGTGTTGAAAAAAATATCTTACTCCCGCTTATTGTTGTACCTATTCTTATCGCCTTTCAAGGCTTTATTGGTTGGTGGATGGTTGCTTCAGGGATTGGGCAAAGTAGTTTAACAAGTGTGAGCCAATATCGTTTGGCATTTCATCTTATAACGGCATGTTTTGTTATTGTTTTTGTTACTTATTTATCTCGAGGGCTTGCAGAATATTCAGAAAAGCCAGCAAATCAAAAGGTGCAATATTTTGCGGCTTGGCTTGTTATTCTCGTCTTGATAGAGATTTATTGGGGTGCTTTGGTTGCAGGGCTTCATGCAGGAAAAGTCTATAATACATGGCCCCTTATGGATGGTCAGATTATTCCTGATGGATTGTTACAGCATCGTCCTGTTTGGCTCAATTTATTCGAAAATCCCTTAACGGTTCAGTTTATTCATAGATTTTTTGCTTATTTTTTATTGATTGCCTCGGCTATTCATGCTTTCTATGTACAAAAAAATGTTCCCCGTTCAACCCACTCTCGTCGTGCATTTCTTATCTGTGGTATGATTATTATCCAAGCACTTTTAGGTATTTTGACACTGTTACATGAGGTTCCGATAAGTTTGGGGCTCATTCATCAAAGTATGGCATTAGTCGTGTTGTGTTTTGTTGTTGCGCATTGGCGAGCAACAAAAGGGGCTTATCCCGTTGTTGAATAAAAGTTTGTGAGTAGGGAGGTTTAGTTGCCTGAAAGCATTAAATCGAGGTTTTGGATAGCTGCAGCTGATGCGCCTTTTCCTAAATTATCGAATAGGGCGCTGAGATTGAAAATACCTTCACGATCATTTCCAAATACGAACAGTTTCATACCATCTTTATTGGCTAAATACTCTGGATTAAGTCTTTCAAGTGAAACAGTTTCTTCTTGTGATGCGACTAAAATGGTATTTTGTCCTTCGTAATGGTTTGCGAGAATTTCGCGCAAATCAGAACAGTTTGCTGATTTTGTGAATAAATGGCGATGCAGAGGAAGATTCACAATCATTCCTTGGGGAAAACGACTCACACTTGGTATAAAAACTGGGGTTTGATTGATTTGTCCATAGATTTTAATTTCTGGCACATGTTTGTGTTCAAGATTAAGACCATAGATAAAATAATTGTCCTGAATATTTTGTTGAGATTGATTTTCCATTTGTAAAATCAACTGTTTTCCACCACCGGTATAGCCGGAGATTGCATTAATCGAGATGGGATAATCGGCGTCTAGCAGTCCTGCTTCACGGAGTGGGCGAATCAAACTAATGGCACCGGTAGGATAGCATCCGGGATTGGTTATATAATGTGCTGCTTGGATGCGCTTTCTTTGTCCTGCTGTCATTTCAGGAAAACCGTAAACCCAGTCTGGTGCAACACGGTGGGCTGTCGAGCTATCAATAATCCTAATGTTTTTATTTTTTTTAAGCCAATGAACTGTTTCGCGTGCAGTATCATCTGGAAGACACAAAATAGCAATATCGGCTTGATTAAGATAGTCTTGTCGCAGATGAACATTATGGCGATCTTTATGAGCAAGAGAGAGTAGTTTTAAATCTGTACGCCTTTCTAAGCGTTTTTGTATTTGTAGTCCGGTTGTGCCATGTTCACCATCAATAAAAACTTTGGTTAGCATTCTTATTTGCCTTCGTATTAACTTTGCCTATTATATTCAGCTTTTCACATTATAAATTATTTTTAATCATTAAATTATTGAATTTCTTTAGATTATAGATACCTTTTGTAAAAGGTGTAAACAAATAAGAGTGTAAAAAAAGAAATGTAATCTCATTTTTTACCATTCTCGAGAGGGAAGTTTTTCGTTGTTTTTATAACAAAGAACTAAGATAAATATTTACCTCATTATTTTTGAGTGTAAGTAGTTTAAAATGTTTGGTTTGCATGGTTTGCTGTGTTATCGTTCCTTGACTTTATTTTTTTATGTTAGGAATGTGTTTTATGACTCAGCAAGAAAATGACGCACAAAAGCGCTTTTTTAATGATAATTTACAAACTGTTGATGGTGCAATTTTTGACGCAATTAGAGGGGAGTTTGAGCGTCAACAACATGAAATTGAGCTGATTGCTTCAGAGAATATTGTTTCAAGAGCGGTCCTTGAAGCGCAGGGGTCTGTTTTAACCAATAAGTATGCAGAAGGTTATCCAAGAAAGCGCTACTATGGTGGGTGTCAATTTGTTGATGTCGTTGAAGATTTAGCTATTGAAAGGGCAAAACAGCTTTTCGGTGCTGCGTTTGCGAATGTACAGCCTAATTCTGGTAGCCAAATGAATCAAGCTGTCTTTTTAGCTTTACTTCAGCCTGGTGATACATTTATGGGGTTGGATTTAAATGCTGGTGGTCACCTTACGCATGGTTCACCTGTTAATATGTCAGGAAAATGGTTTGATGTTGTTTCCTATGGTGTGCGTCAAGAAGATCAGATTATTGATATGGATGAGGTTGAGCAGCTTGCAAAAGAACGTAAGCCAAAACTTATTATAGCAGGGGGCTCATCTTATCCACGGCTATGGGATTGGGAAAGATTCCGTGAAATTGCAGATGAAATCGGTGCTCATTTACTCGTTGATATGTCTCATATTGCTGGTCTTGTTGCTGGTGGCGTGCATCCTTCACCTGTTCCACATGCGCATATTGTAACAACAACAACACATAAATCGCTTCGAGGTCCACGTGGTGGTTTAATATTGACAAATGATGAGGCTTTATCCAGAAAAATTAATTCTGCAATTTTTCCTGGTCTTCAAGGTGGTCCTTTAATGCATGTGATTGCCGCAAAGGCTGTTGCGTTTGAGGAGGCTTTGCGTCCCTCTTTCAAGAGTTATAGTGCTAATGTTGTCGCTAATGCGAAAACTTTAGCAAAAACATTACAGGGTAATGGTTTTAATATTGTTTCTGGTGGTACAGATAATCATTTGTTGTTGGTTGATTTACGTTCCAAAAATCTAACAGGTAAACGTGCTGAATTGGCTTTGGGACGCGCTCATATTACCTGCAATAAAAATGGCATTCCTTTTGATTCTGAAACGCCATCTATAACATCAGGAATTCGTTTGGGATCACCTGCTGCCACGACGCGTGGTTTTTTAGAAAAAGAGTTTATTCAAGTTGGTCATCTGATTTCAGAAGTTCTTGATGGTCTTCGGAGTGCAAAAAGTGATGAAGATAATCATGTCGTTGAAATGGCTGTTGAGAAAAAGGTAAAAGATATAACGAATCAATTTCCTCTTTACTCTTATCTTACCACTCGTTAAGGATACAAAGGATGCGCTGTCCTTACTGCCAATATGAGGATACACAGGTCAAAGACTCACGTCCAGCAGAAGAGGGGGCAGTGATTCGCCGCCGCCGTGTGTGTTCCGTTTGTGGTGGTCGTTTTACAACTTTTGAACGTGTTCAGTTGCGTGAGCTCTTGGTTGCTAAAAAAAGTGGACGATGTGAACTCTTCGATCGTGATAAGTTAATGCGATCAGTTGATGTGGCTGTACGTAAGCGCAATATTGATCCTGATCATATTGAACGAGCAATTTCTGGCATTGTACGCCAGCTTGAAAGTTTGGGAGAACCAGAGATTGCTTCAGAAAAAATTGGGCATCTTGTGATGGAAGCATTGAAAAGAATTGATGATATTGCTTATATTCGTTTTGCTTCTGTGTATCGAGATTTTCGTAATGCAAGCGATTTTCACGATGTTATAGATGAATTGTCAAAGGGTATCGCGGATACAGAATCTCGTTTTGATGAATAAAAAAGTGCAAGATGAACGGTTTATGGCTGCAGCTATTCGTTTAGCAGAACGTCATGTCGGTCTTACAGGTGAGAATCCTTCCGTTGGTACGTTAATTGTGCGAAACGATAATGGTGCTGTGGGGGCTTTTATTGTTGGCTATGGCGTAACAGCTATTCATGGGAGTCCTCATGCGGAAGTGCAAGCTTTACACATGGCAGGTTCTTTGGCTCAAGGAGCGACTGCTTATGTTACTTTAGAACCTTGTGCGCATTATGGAAAAACTTCGCCGTGTGTGAATGCGCTTATTGATTCAGGTGTTTCTCGAGTTGTTGTTGCGCTGACTGATTGTGACAAGCGTGTTGATGGTCATGGTATTGCTCTTTTGCGAGCAGCGGGTATTGAAGTGGTTGAGGGCATTTTAGCTGAAGAGGCTTTTGAATCCTTATGGACGCATTGGTGCATAAGGAAGATACAACGCTGTGCGGTCACTTTTAAAATGGCAATTTCTGCCGATAATGGTGTTGGAAAAAGAGAGAAGGGCAGCGTAAAAATTAGTGGAACACTTTCTCATGCTCATACGCATATTCTACGTGCTCAAAATAATGCTATCCTCGTTGGTATTGGTACTATATTAGCAGATGATCCACAACTCAATTGCCGCTTGCCAGGGATGGAAATGCGCTCACCAATTCGTATTATTTTGGATGCAGATTTATCTATCCCCCTTGATGCAAAAGTTGTCCAAACAGCCATAAAAATTCCTACATGGGTTATTTGTGATGTGGATCTTTCAAAGAAAAGCAAAAAAAATGCATTGGAGCAATATGGTGTGTCTGTTTATTCGGTCGAGATGAACAATGGTTGTGTAGAACCCTTTGCTCTTTTACAGATGCTTTATAAACATGGGATTAATAGTGTTTTATTGGAAGGGGGCGTCAAGACAGGGGAAAAATTTTTGAATGCTGGTTGTGTTGATCATTTGATATGTTTTCATACCCCTATTGTTTTAGGCAAAAATCGTATTGAAGCCCCTCATTTTGGAAATTATCTCTCGCAGTTTCATGAGATTGAGACAAGAATGTTTGGAAATGACCGTTTTTATAAGTGGAGACGTAAGACATTATGTTCACAGGAATTATAACGGATATTGGTTGTGTTGAAGATGTTCAACCTTTAAAGCAGGGGATGCGTTTAAAGATTTCTACCCGCTATGCTATAGAAAGCTTAGCAATTGGCGCGTCAATTGCTTGTTCAGGAATTTGTCTGACAATTGTAGAGCGAGGATTAAAGCAAGAAGATACCAATTGGTTTGTTGTTGAGGCGTGGGAAGAAACATTACGTTTAACGAATCTTGCACAATGGATAAAAGGAACTTTTGTTAATTTGGAACGTTCGCTTCGATTGGGTGATGAAATGGGAGGACATTTAGTTTCTGGTCATATTGATGGTTTGGCTGAAATCATTGATCAAAAAAATGAAGGGGATGCAATTCGTTTTTATTTAAAAGTTTCAAGACAATTTATGCCTTTCATTGTTAATAAGGGATCTATTGCACTTAATGGGACATCTTTGACTGTTAATGGTGTTGAGGATTGTGTTTTTGATGTTCTTATTATTCGCCATACACTTGAAATGACAACGTGGGGACAAGCTAAAATTGGAGATCGGGTCAATTTGGAAATTGATCAACTTGCTCGTTATGCTGCAAAACTTTTTGCTTTAAAAAGAGAAGATGAATAAGCCAACACTCTATTGATCGTTTTCAGAATTTTATGCTTTATAACTTTGATTTTTTTGATTCGTTTTTTGTGGAATTCCATTATGATGAAAGAGATAGGTAAAAAGCCTCACGTATTGATTGTTGAGGCACGTTTTTATGAGGGGATTTCTGATGCACTTTTGAGAGGTGCAGTGAATACTTTGCAAAAAGCTGAAGCAAGTTATGATGTTGTAACGGTTCCTGGAGCATTAGAAATACCAAGTGCAATAGCTTTTGCTGAACAAAACAAGATATCGTATGATGGTTATGTTGCTCTTGGTTGTGTTATTCGAGGTGAAACATATCACTTTGAAATTGTTGCTAATGATTCTTGTCGTGCATTGATGGATTTAACTGTTCATCAGCACTTGGCTATTGGAAATGGTATTTTGACTGTTGAAAACGAAGAACAAGCATGGGTGCGTGCAAAATTAGATGACAAAAATAAAGGTGGTTTTGCGGCTGAAGCTGCTTTATGTATGATCGCTCTAAAAAAGAGATTTGGAGATAATCGTTAAATATGGCTGATATAAAAAGCAGACATTTTCCGCGTTCAGCCAATAAACGTGGAGCAGCAAGACTCGCTGCAGTTCAAGCACTCTATCAAATGGATATCGTGGGTTCGGGGGTGATGGAAACGGCAGCTGAGTATGAGGCTTATCGTTTGGGAAAAGATATTGATGGAGACCAATATCTTGAAGCTGATTTTCAATGGTTTTTGGCTATTATAACGGGTGTTGTAAAAGATCAAAAGCAGCTTGATCCTCTGCTTCATCAACAGCTTTCTGCAGAGTGGTCTCTTTCACGTCTTGATTCTATATTGCGAGCAATTTTACGAGCAGGTTTATGGGAGTTGATCAACCGTAAAGATGTTCCCGTTGCGGTTGTCATGAATGAGTATGTTGACATAGCAAAGGCGTTTTTTGAAGGTGATGAGCCAAAACTTGTTAATGCAGTTCTTGACAGTATGGCAAAAAAAGTTCGCCTCTAAGAGTTACAAATCCCCCTATTATAGATCTGATATTATCAGACCTATAATATTGAAACGGTATGCAGACTATATAATTCAGTTATGGGGTGGCAAATTCGCAGGGCCTTTTATAATTTGAATTAAGAAAGGATGTTCTTTTGTTACAGTTGGCGTTGTTTGTGTAATAAAATCAAACACTTGACCGTCTTGTAATCCGTAATTTGCAACTTTTGCAACCTGATTATTTTTATTGAAGTAAATGGCTAAAACTTTGCGATCAATAATCTTTGTTTTCATAAACTGCATCCCACGATAACGTGTCTGTGAGATGTAATAAAAAACTTCATTATCATATTTTGTTTTTAATGAGGGGGTCCCTAAAGTTAAAAGAACTTGCTCTTGACTTGAGCCAATAGAGATAGAACTTAGAGCATTTTTATCAAGAACATAGCCTTCTCTATAAATTTGGCTCGAACCTGAAGAATCAAGAAGGCTACACCCAGAAAGCATTCCTATGCTTGCTATTGATAGACCAATCAATAATTTACGTTTGATTAAGGCTATTATGTGAGGCATTTGAAACAATAGTATCTCCTTTTTATACTGAGATGTAGGACAAGAAGGCAACCTCAAGTTTTTTCTAATTTTAACTTAATCTACCGTAGCTTACACTGAGTTTCCCTGTTATAAAGCAAATTATGCCATATAGAATTTCTTTAGAAAAGAAAAAAATGCATAAATACTTGAGATAAATAAAAACATAGTGCTTTACGCGTTTTTATGTTTGGGAGTTGTCAATGAATGTTCAAAATGTTCCTCAAATGACATTTGCTTTGGCTTATCCAATATCTGTACGTTCTCTACCTGCTAAAGGTATAAGGGTTCATTTTTGTGCAAACAAAAAAGAATGTACACATTTAGCCCAGAACCATGATTTAATTGAAGTAAAATCTTGTGAGGGAAAATTCCATATTTTCCCGTGGAAAAAACGCGGAGTGCGTATAAAAGGTCTGTTGCAAGCGCGTATACTACAGTTATGTGTTGTTACATTAGAACCATTAGAAAATATCCTTTGTGAAAATATTGAGGTTGTTTTTGTTCCTGAAGATTCAAATTTGATGAAGCCCAAAATATCAGAGGATACAGGGGAATTGTTTTTAGATGTGGAGGGGCTTGATACTCCTGAAGTATTTTATGATGATAAAATTGATATTGGCGCAATCATGGAAGAGTTTTTTGAGTTGTCTATTAATCATTATCCACGTAAAGAAGGGATAAAGATGAATATGGGTGAAAATTTAGAAGAAGCAGAGCGAAAATTCTCTCCATTTTCTGTTTTGAAAAATTGGAAGTGATTGTAAAAACATACAAAAAATATCTATTGTATGCTAAACGGTATTTTCTGCGAAGCGATTTTCGCAAGATGTGCTGTGTGAGTATTCAGGAGCCAAAAATCATAATATGTATTTAAAGATGTAAATGAAAAGATGTGGGATATGCAAGCGTGATTAGAATTTCTGTGGATGTCATGGGCGGTGATTACGGTCCAGAAGCAGCTATTGCAGGAGCAGCAATTGTACAAAAATATTTATCAAATATTTATTTTCTATTTTATGGAGTAGAGGAGGCTGTTCGTCCGGTTTTAAAAAAATATCCCTGTTTGGATTCTGTATCGCGCTTTTGCCCTACAGAAAGTTATACACGCATGGATGAAAAGCCAAGCCAAGCACTTCGTAATGGACGTGGTAAATCATCAATGTGGTACGCCATTGAAGCGGTAAAAAATGGTGAAGCTGATGCTTGCATTTCTGCTGGTAATACGGGTGCACTCATGGCCATGTCTTATTTTTGTTTGAAAATGCTTGCAGAGGCTGAACGTCCTGGTATTGCGGGTATCTGGCCAACACTGCGCAGTGAGAGTATTGTTTTAGATATTGGAGCAACAATTGGTGCCTCTGCTAGTCAGTTGGTTGATTTGGCGGTTATGGGAGCAGGTATGTTTCGCGCTTTATATCACACTGAAAGACCAAGTGTTGGGCTTTTAAATGTGGGGGTGGAAGAGGTTAAAGGACTTTATGAAATAAAAAAAGCAGGAATGATATTGCGTGAAGTGCAATTAGAAGGATTGGAATATAAAGGATTTGTTGAGGGCAATGACATTGGAAAAGGAACAGTCGATGTTGTTGTGACAGAGGGGTTTTCTGGTAATATTGCTTTAAAAACCGCAGAAGGAACCGCGCGACAGATAGGAGAGATTTTAAACTCTGCAATGCGCAGTTCTTTTTTAACATCTCTTGGTTATTTTTTATCACGGGGTGCTTTTCGTATACTGAAACATAAAATGGATCCTGATAGGGTGAATGGAGGAGTGCTTTTAGGTTTGAATGGTGTTGTTATAAAAAGTCATGGCAGTGCTAATGCTAATGGCTTTGCTTCTGCTATCCGCGTTGGTTATAAAATGGTTAATAATGGACTTTTACAAAAAATAACGGCTGATTTACGGCGATTTCATGAAAATAAAGAAACACTTTTTGACCAAGAAGATGAAGCGGTGATGAATGGAGAGTCCTTATGATAAGCTCTTATAATAGAAATGAAAAATTTGAAGAAAAGGTAAGAGCTGAATGATTCGGTCAATTATACGTGGTGTAGGAAGTGCTTTGCCGAAAAGAAGTTTATCAAATGATGAGATTGCAAAGTTTGTTGAAACGTCAGATTCATGGATTGTTCAGCGTACAGGAATACGCCAACGTTATATTGCCAGTGAAAATGAAACAACTGTTTCTTTAGGAGTTGAGGCTGCGCAAGCAGCACTTACAAATGCTGGTTTAACAATAAAAGACATCGATTGTATTATTTTAGCAACGTCTACCCCGAATCGTACTTTTCCTGCTTCTGCTGTTGAAATTCAGCATGCTTTGGGAATGAGCCATGGATTTGCTTTTGATATTCAAGCTGTTTGCTCTGGTTTTATTTTTGCTTTAACAACAGGAGATTCTTATTTACGGTGTGGGGGAGCTAAAAGAATTTTAGTTATTGGATCCGATACATTTTCTCGAATTTTAGATTGGGAAGATCGTACGACATGTGTTTTGTTTGGTGATGGTGCGGGTGCTGTTATTTTGGAAGCACAAGAAACTGAGGGGGATATTGCTTTTGAGCGTGGTATATTGTCTGCGAAATTGCGCTCTAATGGTGCTTATATAGATAAGCTATATGTTGATGGTGGACCTTCAACAACACAAACGACAGGCTATTTGCGTATGGAAGGACGAGAAGTTTTTAAATATGCTGTTGGTATGATAACGGATGTGGTTGATGATTGTTTTGCAGCTGCAGGTATGGATTCTTCACAACTAGATTGGTTTGTACCTCATCAGGCTAATAAGCGCATTATTGAAGCATCTGCTAAAAAGCTAGGAATTTCACTAGATAAAGTTGTGATTACCGTTGATCAACATGGTAATACGTCTGCTGCATCAGTTCCGTTGGCTTTAACAACAGCTGTTTGCGATGGAAAAATAAAAGAAGGAGATCTTATCATGTTAGAAGCCATGGGAGGTGGATTTACATGGGGAGCAATTCTTATTCGTTGGTAAATTATGGCTACTTGACCATATTTCAAGAAAACGTATAAGTCATTTTGTAATTTTTAATATTTTAATAGGTGGTTATAATGACAAGTAAGACAGTAACGCGTGCAGATTTAGCGAGCGTAGTTTGTAAAAGAGTGGGCTTGTCACATACTGAATCAGCAGCTTTAGTCGAATTGGTTTTGGATGAGATTTGCAACTCACTTGTAAGAGGTGAAGCGGTTAAATTATCTTCTTTTGCAACTTTTCAGGTTCGCAGTAAAAATGAACGTGTTGGACGCAATCCAAAAACAGGTGTTGAAGCACCTATTCCGCCGCGACGTGTTGTGACGTTTAAGGCTGCCAATGTTCTTAAACAGAGAATTTTAGATTCGTATCGTGCAAAACAGAAAAAATGATATCTCATAAATAAATGCCATGGTATGTTTGGTATTTGTTAAAGAAATGTATAAAATAAGGGTCTTTGTTTTTTAGAAAAAGACTGGTGAGTAAGGTGTCAATGATGGTCTTATTTTTGACTAATCTTGTTGAGAAATTGAGACAGAATGAGTCATTGTAAAGTAATTTATTTTGTTTTAAATAAGGTGTTACAAAATGGATAAAAGCTCTGATGCTTTTCGCACAATTAGCGAAGTAGCGGAGTTATTGGAGCTTCCGCAGCATGTCTTAAGATTTTGGGAAACACGTTTTAGGCAGATTAAACCAATGAAACGTGGGGGAGGAAGGCGCTATTATCGTCCGGTCGATGTTGATTTGCTCAATGGTATTAAGCAGTTACTATATGATCAAGGTTATACGATAAAAGGTGTGCAACGCCTTTTGAAAGAAAATGGTGTTGCTTTTGTAACTGCATTGGGTAATGGTGATCTTGATGCTATGAATGTGGTCATAGAGAAGAAACATGCAGGACAAACTTCTGAAAATGCTAGCAATAAGCCTAAGAAATCTTCTTTTGGGCTTTTGAGTTTCATGAGGAGTGAAGGAGAAACATCTGTCGGTTCTGTGAATCTTTACAAAGATAAAACTGATAAAGCATTGTTACAAGAAATTCTGTTTGAACTCATTGAATGTAAGCGTGTTCTTGATAGAGCACGATAATAATATTTTTTTGTTTTATATGTGTTTCGTAGATATTTAGATGTTTTATGGATGTGCCCAGAATTTTATACGTTCAACGAGTAGTCATATATCGTATGTGTATATTTAACGAGTTTTTTATAAGAGTTTTTCATTTGGTAAAACATGAAGAAGAGAAAGAATAAACGCTGAGTTTTGCCATTTTTTTGATTTGGCTTTATAAAAATTAAGGCAATATCTCATCAGTGTAGATTGCGGGATGTAGAATGCCATTAGCTTACCAATTCATGTGCTTGTTTTAAAGAGATGTTTCTTAAGGCTTCTTAATCTTATTTTACCATAATGCCTCGTGAATGATTAATGGTAAACTCGTTGAGTACCGCTATTTTTATACTTATGAAGGTTCAAGTCGGCATCATCATTATAGTTATAGCCTGTTCTCAATGACTGCAACAATCCTTAGCACTTTAGGCGGCTCATTGTAGGCATTTTAAAAGTCCTTTCTCAATAATTTTTATCCATACACTCATTCCGCTTGTTTCGTGCAAGCAAATGATTTTGATAGATTCAACATAAACATATTAAAAATAAGAGAAGCCTATGATATTCGAAACCTTATTTAATATGAATAACGATATATTATCATTATAAATCAATATCTTGTCCTTTTTTATAAGGGCTTATCTTACGAATAAGAAATATCATTGTTCAGCTAATTTTACATATTTTTTATTAATAAATATAATCTTGTTTTCAGTTTTCTTGCTTGATGTTGCTATAATTATTGTAATGATCTATCCATGATAGTAGCAGAATCTTTTCATTATAAAGGTAAAAGATTAATGTTATTATTAATATTCAATTGTCTATGATTTTTGCATTTAAACAGCTCATAGCTTACATTCAACTTTTTCACCAATCCACCTTGTAGAGAGAGAGCACGTTACTCTTTCTGATGATAGGTCATTGTGCATGAAACAAAAACACACTACAATATCAAATTATTTCATTTTGTACAAAAACTGAAGATTTATAGTAAAAAATTAACGTATTACCATCTTCTGTGATATTATGCATTTATGACACGTTGCAAATCTGGAGGTGTTGCTTCATTTGAGAGTTGTTTAATCACATCTTCTACAGATAAAAGGGTTTGATTTGTACTTCCTAAGCGGCGTATATTTACGCTGTTTGTTTCAGCTTCACGTTTGCCACATACCAAAATTACGGGGACTTTTTGTAAAGAATGTTCTCGTATTTTATAGTTAATTTTTTCATTGCGGAGATCTATTGTTGCGGAAAGCCCAACAGCTTTAAGTTTTGCTGTTATTTTTTGGGCATATTCATTTGCTTCGGATGTAATTGTTACAACAACAATTTGTTCAGGAGCAAGCCAAAGTGGCATATGTCCAGCAAAATTTTCGATTAATATACCAAAAAAACGCTCCATTGATCCCAAAATAGCACGGTGGATCATAACAGGTTGACGTTTTTCTGAATCTTTATCAATATAGAATGCACCAAAACGTTCAGGGAGATTAAAGTCTATTTGTGTTGTTCCACATTGCCATTCACGACCGATAGCATCCTTTAATGTATATTCAAATTTTGGACCATAAAATGCTCCTTCACCTGGAAGGATGCTTGTTTTGATTTGTCCTGCAAATTTTGTTTCAATCGTTTTAAGGACAGATTCCATGATACTTTCTGCATGATCCCATAATGCATCAGATCCAACTCGTTTTTCTGGACGTGTTGAAAGCTTAAGACTAATTTCTTTAAAACCAAAATCAGCATAAGTTGATAAAATAAGATCATTAATACTGAGACATTCATCGGCTAATTGTTCATCAGTACAAAAAATATGCGCATCATCTTGTGTAAAACCACGCACACGCATAAGACCATGTAAAGAGCCTGAAGGCTCATAACGATGAACAAGTCCAAATTCAGCAAGTCTAATAGGCAAATCACGATAAGATTTTAAACCATGTTTAAAAATTTGCACATGACCAGGGCAATTCATTGGTTTAAGGGCATAAACATTCCCATGATCTGAATCTTCTGCTGCTGAAATTACTTTGAACATATTCTCCTTATACCAACCCCAATGGCCAGATATTTCCCAGAGTGACCTATCGAGAACTTGTGGTGCATTAACTTCAGCATATTGATGATCATCAAGGCGTCTACGCATATAGCTGATCAAATTTTGGAACATTTTCCAACCTTTTTTGTGCCAAAAAATCATTCCTGGCCCTTCTTCTTGAAAGTGAAATAAGTCCATTTCACGTCCCAAGCGGCGATGATCACGTTTTTCAGCTTCTTCTAGCATATGGAGGTAGGCTTTTAAGTCATTTTCATTTGCAAATGCTGTTCCATAAATTCTCGTGAGCATTGGATTATTGGCATCGCCACGCCAATAAGCTCCTGCAACTTTCATTAATTTGAAAGCATTCCCAATTTGCCCTGTAGATTGCATGTGCGGTCCGCGACAAAGATCAAACCACTCCCCTTGATAATAAACTTTTAAATCTTGATTTTCAGGAATGCTATCAATAAGTTCAACTTTATAAAATTCTTTTTTCTCAGAAAAAACTTTTCTTGCTTTTTCACGAGACCAAATTTCTTTTCTAAAAGGTTTATTGCGTTGGATAATTTCACGCATTTTCTGTTCAATGACGGTGAGATCATCTAATGTAAAAGGTTGTTGGCGTGCAAAATCATAATAGAATCCATTCTCAATGACAGGACCTATTGTTACTTGCGTTTCAGGAAAGAGCTCTTGCACTGCTTCAGCAAGGACATGGGCGCAATCATGCCTTATGAGCTCAAGAGCGCGTGAATCTTCTCGGGTAATAATCTCTACTTGACCAGATTGTCCCAATGGATCCGATAAGTCTCGCGTGATACCATCAAGACTATAGGCGACTGCTTTTTTTGCAAGTGATTTAGAAATAGATTCTGCTAATTCCAAGCCTGTCATTTCGGCGGGGTAATTACGTTTTGAACCATCGGGAAAAAAAAGAGAAATAGAGCAAGACATAAAAACACCCTTTTAATCCAATTCCGCTAACGATTGCGGATGGTTTCGTGAAAATTGAGTAAAAAGCTTATAGACTAATTTTTTTATCAATACATGTGAAAAAAGAAAAGGATTATTTGTTGTGTTTGTCAGAAATTTTCCAGTAACACCAAGGTTTATAAAAACAGCAAGAATTTCCAAGCGATGGAGGGACTGGATCAAAGCCATCTGTTCCAAAGGGTCCACAACGCATGATACGAAAGAGTCCCATCCATGCACCAGCCCAAAGCCCATGGCGTGCAATCGCTTCATATGTATATTCTGAACAAGTCGGGGCATGGCGGCACTGATTACCTATAAGGCTCGAAAGTGTTATTTGATAGAAACGTATTAAGAAAACACCCAATAATCGTCCGGGCGTTTTTTGCCAAGTGCCTGTGTAATTCCGAGTCAACTTTTTTTGTCTAGATTGTGATTTGAACATTTATTTTTCTTCAATTTTTTGAATGCAGTCTATCGTTGCATCAAAGGGTAGTAGTGTTGCTGCATGGCGCACTTTATAGTCTTTAATGGGCTGTAAGCAAGAAAAATCCTCAAATGGAGCTTGAGGAGAAGGACCATTTTGCGTTAGCATTTGGTAGATAACTTCACGCAATATTTTAAGATCTTGAGTTGTTTGTCCGATGATATGAGATGCTAAAAGTGAAGCTGAAGCTTGCCCTAGCACACATACATGTATTTCGTGAGCAAAATCGGTAATAATACCATTTTCCACTTTTAAATCTACAGTGATTGTCGAACCACAAAGGTGTGCATGTTTTCTTGATGTTGCATCAGGATTATTAAGACGCCCAATTTTGCCTATATGTGCAGCATATTTAAGTATTTTATCATTATAGATATTATCAATCATGCGCTATTGCCTGAAATTTTGAGAGTCGTGATTGTTTAAACTTTTAATTCGCTTATATAGAGATTATACAAAATGAGATAGGTATGGAGCAAATGCTTTGTATAGAGTAAGCTTGGAGTTTTTGAATGCGTAATGTTGTTAAAGAAGACACAAATTTATCTGAAGAAAAGCGTCCGAGTATTGAAGAGGTGGAAGAGGCGATTCGTACATTACTCTTATGGATAGGGGAAAATCCAAATAGAGAAGGGCTTTTAGATACTCCAAAACGTATAGCCAAGGCATATCGCGAGCTTTTTAATGGTTATAGTCAATCGGTTAAAGAAACCTTAGGTACAGTTTTTGAAGAGGTTTCAGGATACAATGAAGCCGTAATCGTAAAGAATATACCTTTTTATTCACACTGTGAGCATCACATGATCCCAATTATTGGGAAAGCACATATAGCATATCTTCCTAATGCAAAAATTGTTGGTCTTTCAAAAATTGTACGTGTTGTAGATATTTTTTCTCGTCGTTTACAAACTCAAGAAGCTATGACAGCGCAAGTGGCTCACGCGTTAAAAACGTATCTGAAGCCTCATGGTGTAGCAGTATTGATTGAGGCTGAGCACATGTGTATGGCTATGAGAGGAATCCAAAAACAGGGCTCTACAACAATTACAAAAAACTTTCATGGTTATTATGAAAAAGATCAAGCGGCACAAGCACATTTTATGATGATGGTTCAAAGGTCATAGTAAAGCCCATATTTCTCGTAATCTTTATTAAGTTATAAAGCATCCGGATAAAATAAATTATGAGAAAAAGAAAATTGGCTTGTACCTTTCTTTATGATTTGTTAAAGGCTAAAAACCGAGATTTTTTCTTTCCACGTGCGGTCGTGGCGGAATTGGTAGACGCGCAGCGTTGAGGTCGCTGTGGGGCAACCCGTGGAAGTTCGAGTCTTCTCGACCGCACCAGTTAGCAGTGAGTCTCTCCATAATGAGATGAAGTTATGTTAGAGAGAGGGGATTTATAGGCATTATAGAAAAATCTTTTTTGTATGTTATTTGTTGGTGTGTTGCCAATAATGTTTCGTTTTTATTACTTTATCTATGCATTTGAAATGTTATATTTTTATAAGGTGGGGTGAAGTTGCAGTGAGAAGTATAATGATTCTGAGATATTTAACACTTCTTATTTGTATTTCTTTATTATCAGCGTGTAGTGATTCACGTGCTGTACTTTGGCATGGGGTGCATGCAACACCTTCTATGACTGCCGTAGAAAGGGAAGTTGAAGGGAAACCAGTTTCTCCAAAAGCCATCGTTCCAGTGTATGTTGCAACGAGTCGTATGATGCAAAATAATTACGCTCAACCTTATGGTGCAGAGCGATCAAATAAAGTTCATTATAATCGTGTTGACGTAGGAATTCCTCAGCAACATGTAAAGGGAGTTGTTGAAATAAATGCCTATAAACCTACGCATGATAAGTATTTTGCAGCAGTAGCATTGCAAAAATACGATAATAAAGAACAGTTTAAACAGCGATTAAATGCTGCTTTAGCAAAAAAGCCAAAAGGAAAAAGAGAAATTTTTCTTTTTATCCATGGGTATAATAATAATTTTGCAGATGGTACATTTCGTACAGCACAGTTTACACACGATTATTCTTTAAATGTTGTCGCTGTGCATTATTCTTGGCCTTCGGCCGGATCAGTTCCTCTTTATATTTATGATCGTGACAGTGCTAATTTTGCCCGTGACGGATTGATAGAGCTTTTAACACTTATTAGTGAAACCAATGCTGATCAAATTTCGGTTATTGCACATTCTATGGGCAATTTTGTTATAATGGAAGCATTTAGAACGTTAGCGTTACAGGGAAAATATAGGCCTATTCGTCGTATTACAAGTTTATTAATGGCTGCACCAGATATTGATGTTGATGTATTTGAGCGCCAACTTAATGATATAAAAAAACTCCCGCAGCCAACCGCTATTTTAGTATCCAGAGCGGATAAAGCTCTTGCGGTTTCAGGACGTCTTACGGGTGGACATCATCGTGTGGGCGATGGCTCAGATATTGAAATGTTGCGTAAAAATGGAATAGCTGTTCTTGATTTCTCTCATGTGGATGGGGGGGCACACAATGTCTTTGCATCTTCGCCAACATTGATGGCTCTTTCTCGAGAAGGTTCTTTGGCTTCCACAATTATGCAAGGTACAGAATTGTCACCTAGTCAAGCCCTTCTTGCTGATGGTAGTAGTGTGTTGGAAAAAACAACACATCTTATCCTTTATACACCTGTACGTTTTCTCTCTCCACGGATTCCACGTTGATCGTGAAAAGAGAGAAGAGGCTCCATCGAATAATGTATTGGAGGTAATATTTTTTAGCACTTTCTTTAGAATGGTCTTGTAAAATGAAAAATAAATGGCGGGATGAATGTAAAAAACAGTCATTAGGTGAGTTTGTGATGATTGCACGGAAACGCTATGTTAATACGCCTACAGTTGTTGATTATTTATCTCATTCCGCAATTAAGTTATTAGACATTCATGCTATGCTTGTGAAGGTGAGAAAAGGTGATATGGGGGAAAAACCAAATTTATTGCGTCAAATTGATTCTACAAAAAAACAGTTAGATGAGATAAGCCATGCTCTTATTTTAGAATATCGTAAACGCCAAGAAAATGAGCGTTTTTTAAAACAAATTCTGCTATCCATTTCCGATCAACTTTTTGCACTTAATAATGGTTTTAAGGAAACAGGACGTCTTTTTTTCCAAGAAGTTAGAATACTTCAGTCTCAGATGCAATGTTTGTATGAGGGAAAGGAGAGGCTGCATTTGTTGAATAGCCAAGAATCTTTTTGTTCTCCATCAAAGATTGATGAAGTCATTAAACAGTTACAAAAAGCACGAGAAAAGCTTATTCTTGAAAGCCCACATCTCTTTGAAAAAAGCACAAAAGCTAAACAATGAAAGTTCTTTAGTTGAGCAGATCGATAATTTGAATTTTACAGCAAAAACGCTGTTAGATAGAAGGCTATAACCTTTTTAAAGAAAAGAATTTGCTTTAATAAATGAAACGCATGTATTTTATAATCTCACTCTTTATTGCATTAAAGCTTTAGAAGACTTTGGTTATATCTTTGCTAAAGTTAAGGCTGATGAATTAGGTGGCTTTATTGAAAATAAATGTTTGTGGAAAGAATTTTACAAAAAACTTTCTGATTCTTTTAATAATAGCCCGCCGGATAATTTTACCAATGTTATGAAGTTGTTAGTGTATTCATTAGGCAAATAAAAAGCAAGTAAAATAAAATATTTATGTCTAATATAAGGGAATAGGTGAATCTTGATTCTATTGAGTTTTTTTGCCTCTATCCCTCATCTTTTTGAAGCTTTTTTATGGTTGCAAGAGCGAGTTTTTTACGGTCTGTGCTCTTTGTGTAAAGAGATGCCATAGCATCATTTGTCCAGCCAAAAATTGCTTTGAGTTGTGATACTGTTGCACCAGAATTAGCGGCCACGTTTTGCTGCTAATTTTCTCAATTCATGCGCCGATTTTTTGATACCTGCTTTGGTACACACATTATAAAATGTAATTCCGAAGCTTTTTTTGGGTATTTTTTTCCCGCGTTTACCACAAATGAATGTTTCTTCTCCAATAGGACCAACTTCAAGCGTTTTGGCTAATTCCGGTAAAATAGGTAGAAAGATATCTGTTTTAAATTGGCTCTTTTCTGTTTTGATGTGAATGATATTATCTTTGACGTCTTTCCAGCCAATGCGGACCGCATCACCACGACGCAGACCCGTGTAAAGAAGAACATCAATCCAAACACGTTCATGGGTACCATGTGACCAGCGTTGGTAATATTTTTCAACATCTTCTTCTGTCCAAACGGGAAAGCCCTCTTTATTTTTAAGAGGAGGACTTGTGATACCTAAAGTAGGGTTGCTTTCCAAAAGTCCTTGTTCAATTGCCCATTTAAAAAGCCCATTTAGGGATTGTAGAAAGTCTCTAGCCATTGCTGGTGTTTCTTTGCGCCGTTCAACACCGGCTATGATA
>NZ_JBHIPC010000102.1:0-6208 GCF_042195765.1 Bartonella sp. AP3QHHD | reverse complement strand
CACCATAATGATCTTGATTATTACAGTGATGAAGGGAGCATTGATGTTGAAAACGGTCGTCGGATGGTCACGCTTGTTGAATGCCGTTGGTTTGAAAGCGAGCGATATTACAAAGCGCCCGATTTAAGCACTGGAGAACTTCGTGATTATAGCGAGGAAGAATTTAAGCAGCTCCAGTGCATGATGCCCGATATCCAAGGGGCAGCTTTCAATAAAAAGGTCGTAAAACGTGCTTTTTTAGGGAGAAAATTGCTTGAATCCCCTGATCAACCTTTGGTTCCAGCGGGTCAATTGGGTTGGGAGTGTATAACAGGGTATTTTGATAAGATAGAACGGCAATTTTATGGGGTTGTCCGTCCGACAAAAGATCCACAACGATGGGCGAATAAATATTTTAGTCAAGTGATGTATATCCTTAATAGCCAATCCAAAGGGGGGCTTATTGTCGAGGAAGGGGCGTTTAAGGACATCAGGCAGGCTATGCAAGATTGGGCGCGGGCTGATGCGTTGCTAGTTGCTGAAGATGGCGCTCTTGCAGAAGGCAAGATACAACCAAAGCCTGTAGCACAGTTTCCAGAGGGCTTTTTCCAGCTGTTTAATGAAGCTAAGGAAGCAATTAATCAGGTGACGGGTTTATCACCCGAATTCATTGGTACAAGGGAAGTGACACAAGCGGGTATTTTGGAGGCACAACGACGCCAATCCAGTTTAAATCTGCTTGCTTGTCTGTTTGATGGTTTACGTTTGTACCGCAAGCGGCAAGGTAAGATTATTTTGCACTTGATACAGAATTACTTGTCCGATGGTCGTTTGGTACGGATATCTGGTGAAGAGAATGCGCAATATATTCCATTGACGCGTGAAGAAGTAACGAGTGTCGAGTATGATATTGTAGTTGATGATGCGCCAACCAGCCCGAATGAGAAAGAGCGCACCTTCGGTATCATCACACAGCTGCTCCCATTGCTTCAAAATGCCATTACGCCGGATATTATGCTTGATCTACTTCGTTACTCACCCTTGCCTGCGTCATTACTCAATCGTGTCAGTGAGAAGTTCCAACAGCAACAAATGGCACAACAACAGCAGATGGATCCCGAGCAGGAAATGAAGTTGCAGGAAAAGCAACAAGACTTAGAGACGAAAGCACAGATGCATCAGATGGATTTGCAACAAAAGCAGATTGATCTTTTTGTGCATCAAGAGAGAGCAAAAACAGACGCAGAACTGATGAAGCAACGCTATGAGATTGAACGGCAGAAGCTTCTCAATGATCAGGCACACAATCAGATTATGCGAGAGCGAATAGCATTACACAGAGGTATGCATAGTTGAGAAAGGTGAAAGAATGAATGCAGAAATGAATGAAGCTATGAATGAAGATTACAGAGTTGGAGCACCGGTCTTTGATGATGAGAGCTCTTTTGATGCTGGCACTTATGATGGTGAAACGATTGATAATGATGATGTCACCTCTCCAGAGCCGGTTGCACAGCCCGTTGAAAAGCCTTCAGAGATTGTTCCTAGTATAGAACAGCAGCGTGTGGAGCAACAAGCCAAACAAGCCCGTGAAGCGCTTGTCAAGTTTTATGAACCCCAATCCCAGACGCCAATGGTTGAAGGTGAAAATGCACCCCCAGACCTACGTGAGGACCCTGTTCGTTTAGTGGCGTGGATGTTAGATAAGATTCAAAAGCAAGATGCGTATATTAGGGAACAGAAAGAAGCGCTAAGACAAGCTGAGGAACAGCAGCAGCACGATATGCGTCTTGGTGAATTTTTTAATAATTCTGTTAAGTCGTTTCAAAATAAATCCAGTGATTTTGATGCCGCGGCAAATTTTCTTTATGAGGCACGCGCAAAGGAATTGAGTTCTTGGTCATCACTTTATCCTGAGTATGGACAACAAAACACAATAGATGCGATTATAAGAGATCAATTGCATGCGCTTGTAGCGACTTGTGCACAAAGAGATCTCAATCCGGCAGAAGAAATTTATAGAATAGCACAAAACCTTGGCTATCAGAACCAAGCAGTGCAAGCGAATAATCAAGTTGCAGAACTTCAAAGTCGGCAGAATTCTGCGAGAACCTTAACGGCATCTGGTGGAGGGGGCGTGACGGGTCCACTTTCATGGGAAACGATGGACGCTATGACGGATAAAGAGTTTCAAGCGTGGTACAGTAATCCAAAGAACCGAGTGCTTATACGCAAATTGAGTGGTGCAGATGATGAAGATTAAGTGAAAGACTTTTAGAGAATAAGCCGCCTTTGGTGCGGGTTGGTGGTCCGGCTTTAAGCCGGTTTTTTTATAGCAAAGAAAGGTGAAATAAATGGCAACAACACATATAGGGATTAATGATCCCCATGCGTTAAAAACATGGGCGAGAATTCTTGATGCGGAGGTCTCCAAAGCAACTCCTATTGCTCCTTTGATGGGGCAGGATTCCAATAGCATTATTCAGGTGAAAACAGAGACGCAAAAAGGCAAAGGGGATTGTGTAACATTTAGTCTGCGAGCTCAGTTATCAGGACGTGGTGTGAGTGAGGGTGAAACCCTTGAAGGCAATGAAGAGGCACTACAATTCCTTCATGATAAACTGTATATCAATGAACTTTATCATGGAACAAGAATTGCCAATGAAGGCACTATTGATAATCAGCGCACATTGTTTAATTTGCGCGAAGAAGCCAAAAACAGTTTATCAGATTGGTATGCGGACCGTTTGAGTTTGATGTTTTTCGTTCACGCTTGCGGTTATACAGCCAACAGGCTTAATTTTGAGGGAGAACTGGTTGATCTTGATCCTCTTTTTTGGGGCTTTAATGCACCATTAGCTCCAAGCAGTAAGCGCATTGTGCGACCAGAAGCAAAAACCAAGGATGAAGAGCTTACAGAAAAAGCCAAACACAGCTTTAATCTTAAATTGATAGATGAAGCGGTTCAGTGCGCTAAGCTAGCGAATCCTAAAATTAGACCGGTTCGCGTGAATGGCGAGAGTGTTTATGTGTTGTATTTGCATCCCATTCAGGTGACACAATTGCGCACTAATACAGAGACGGGTCAATGGCTTGATATTCAGAAAGCTGCTTATACCGGTTCGCGTTCCAAAAACCCAATCTTTGATGGTTCTCTAGGCATGTACAACGGTGTGATTTTACGTGAATCAGAGCATGTCACCAATGGTGTTAAATCCACGGATAGTACACGTCTTGCAGGTGTGCGCCGTGCTGTTTTGCTTGGAGCGCAAAGTGTCGTTATGGCATTTGGTAAGAGTTACGGTAAGACCCGCTATAAAATCGAAGAAGAAACCTTCGACTACAAACGCGAATACGGTTTTGGAGTGCATACAATTATGGGCATGAAGAAAACGCGTTTCCAAATGCCCGGAAGAGCACAAGGAGCCCAAGATTTTGGAACGATAGTTATCCCCACCTACAGCGGTGAAGTTGAGTGATGAGGAAAGGAAATAGGACATGGTAGATGGCGTAACAGGACACTTACACGGCAGAGATCTTCATACACATCAGGTCAGTTTTTTGCGTTTGAATATCTCGCATAAAGATAAGCATTTGACGCGCAAAATCGGGACTTTACCGCGTGGTGCAATGATCCTTTCGATTAAAGCGTTTGTGAAGACAGCGTTTTCGGATGCGAAATTAAAGATAGGCAGCACCTATGGTGGTAATGAGTTTAGTGAAAAGGATATCAAAACCCAAAGCACTCAAGATTTTACATCAACCAACCAAAAAGAGTTTGTTCCAGAAGATCAAGAGCTTACGCTTTATGCAACACGGGATAAAACAACCGCGGCTGGTGAGTGTGTTGTGGTCGTGCAATTCGTGACCAATCGTTGAGAGGTATAGGGGAAGGCTTAATTCCCCTCACGATTTATGGAGCAGATTGTACAGAGAGTTGTAAATTAAGGGCAGATAAGACAGCGACTAAGGTAGAAAGTTTAGGATCACCTGTTTTGCTTAAAGAGCGGTATAATCCACTGCGTTCGCGATTGGTTTCTTTTGCTAAGGCACTCATATTTTGTGCTCTAGCAACAATACCAAGGGCATCCGCTATATGAGAGGCATCACCAGTTTTAAAGGCTTCATTTAAAAAGACTTCTTGAGATTCTGGTGTTGTGAGGTGTTTTTCAAAGTTAAAGGTTTTCAATTTCATTTTTAAGATCCTCTAAAAGAGATAAGGCTTTTTGAATATCACTGGATTGTGTGGATTTGTCACCACCACAAAGCAATATAATGATTTTATCGCCTTTTTTTGTAAAATAAATTCGGTAACCAGCACCATAGTGGATACGTAATTCACCTATACCATTAAAAAACTTTGCATCACCCAAAAGCCCTGAACGAATTCTATGAAGCCTTGCAAGAATTATATTAGCAGCTTTTCTGTCTTTAAGTTTTTCTAACCAGTTATCGAATTCATCTGTTGTTTTTATTATCGCTACCATCAGTGCACTATACTACACAATATATATAATATCAATAGTAATAATTTTTACTGAGAGGTATTTTGATGACACGTCATTATATTCGGATTAAAACCGGAGGACCGATACCTGTAAAGCGAGATGTTTATCGTCATA
The DNA here is from genome assembly GCF_042195765.1 of Bartonella sp. AP3QHHD. Taxonomy (NCBI): domain Bacteria; kingdom Pseudomonadati; phylum Pseudomonadota; class Alphaproteobacteria; order Hyphomicrobiales; family Bartonellaceae; genus Bartonella; species Bartonella sp. AP3QHHD. The sequence goes on along the minus strand of NZ_JBHIPC010000102.1, from coordinate 1,607 downwards.
AGAGAACACTTTCGCACTTAGTGTCGGTCATTCAAGATGAGATTGATGACATAGCCGATGAGTATGTTCAACAAATCCAAGAAAGCATTTTTGCAGCCATTCGTTTTTGTGAACGGGAGACCTTTTACTTTAACGAAAGCCGTGATGTGGTGTTTGAGACACGGGCGGGACAAGGTGTTTATGATGCAAGCACTACCCGCCCTATTGAAACAGCTGTTAAAATCAAAAACGTTTATCTGAGTTCGATAACATATTATGCATAAAAAACCAGTAAAGTCAATAGGTTGTGTGAAATTATTTTATATGAATCCACTTAAGAATCCACACTTTTATGCATGATTCATTTGATCATTTTTTATATAAGATTGCCATGCATGAATAGACCATAAAAAGCAAATCATGATACAAATATTATAACGCATGTGTGCATTCAAATGAAATGAAAAGCAGCTATCATTCATAACAGTTTATAAATCTTATGATACGTTTTTATCACAGTACAAATCACATTGTTTAAAATTTAGTTGTTTGGAATTATCGATAACATACGTTTAAAGATCACATCTTGTTTTAATGATTGGATTGTTAATCGCATGATAAAAACAAAATTAACGGTCCCCAAAATTGGGGAGCGCAAAATCTAAAGATGTTATAGTATCCTATAAGAAAGTAATCATTTAAAACTTTTATAAGCTTATAGGTTTAATTTATAAAGATTGCATAAAAGGATTTAAAGACAAGATCACTTTTAAAACGCTTTCTAAAAGTTTAGAAAATGATAAGTAATCAGCATAAATATAATATCATGACATATAGAATGAAAATCACAATGTTATGTCTTATGAAATCAAAAGCTTTTTAATGATATAATGCAAGCAAGAAAAATTTAAAACCATTGTAACATCATAAGGCATGGGATTTTACTCAATTTTGAGTCAAAAGCTGTAATATTTAAAGAATGCTCTATTCTAAGATAACGAGCTCGAATTTGAGCTGGTTGATTTTGCCAACTCAAAATTGAGCCGGCTAATATTTAAAGAAATTATCTTTTAATGAAAAGTACAAATACGCTTATGAGAACCTCTTTAAATGCACGTTTAAACGTTTGAAACATAAAATGAGATCTTTATAAGAAACGTTAAAACTTTTTTTTATAACAGTTATAACTTAGTTATCATTTGCTCTTAAAAACGTTTCATTTATGAGAAAACTAAGATTTAGCTTTCACAGCAGAGCAAAATCTTGAAAACCTTACACTTTATAAAAGCGTTTGTTTATTTATCTTATGAAAATCTGCTTTTAAAAACCAATGATCGTAAATATAAAAAGAACGTTTTTTACATATATTTATTGAATATGCATTTGCTTTTGATTGGATTGTTAAACCTACCAAGCGTTTTAATTTGTTTAATAGCCATAACAAGCGTTTATAGGCTCTCTCATTCAAATGAGTGATTAAAGATCATACGCACATTTACATTCCTTTTGATAAGTTTTCATATCTCTCATAGAGCGCTTGCAATATGATACGTTTTGTATATATGCATTCATTACTCCATTGTGGATGATTCATTTTAATCAATAAGAAACGCTATTTGAAAGCCGCG